>JBMYPC010000136.1:0-8458 GCA_049599895.1 Bacteriovoracaceae bacterium
ACTGACTAAAAATGGACTTTTAATGGTCAAAAATTGTCCTTAAATGGGTTAAAAGGAGGGCCGCGGCCCTCCTTTTTTAGCTTTGTTTTGAATTTTCGATGATTTTTTTGAAAAAATTCAAGCTATAGCTAAACGCCTGACCTGTTTTCTCAATAAAAAACATTACTTTGTTGTCTTTAACTACAACTTTTATGTCAGCTGATGTCGTCAGCCATTGAAGCTCTGAGTTTTCATTTTTTACATTTTCTTTTTTGGACATAAAAAACCTCCACGTTTTCTTGAAGCTTTAAAATGCTCGCAATTTGTTTAAATCAAGGTAAGTTGGGCCTCTGACACGCCTAGATTTTAAATTCTACATCGGCGATAATTCGCCAAGATGATCTTTGACCCTAAATATCCCATTTATCTTTACCCTGAATACGTTGACATGAGAAAAGGTCACAACACTCTCGCTTACATTGTCCTCAATAAAATCGGCCAAGAGTTGTTGTCAGGAGCTCTCTTTCTTTTCATCGCTAAAAACCGTAAAGCTGCCAAGGCAATCTTTTTTGACGGTAATGGACTCGTCCTCATTCACAAAAAACTCGAACGAGGCAGATTCATGTCATTCGATAATATGAGTTTTGTTACCGAGATCAACTCCAATGAGTTTTCCCTCATCTTTAACGGAGGGATGATCCCGTTAAGTAAAGCTGGTAAAAAAATATCTCTTAAAACTTAAAAAAGTTGTGGGCCTATTGTGATTGATCTTTTAAAATCATTCTCATGTACGATGCGAGTAAAGAAACAGATAAAGATGTCCTTCGAGAACAAAACCGTTATCTTCAAGAAAAAATTCTTTTCCTTGAGAAACAAGTTCAGCAAAAGCTCTTGGAAAAGAAGAAAGACGAAGAGCTTTGTGAGAAACTCGCAGAAGAACTTTTTTTAATAAAGAAACGAATCTTCGACTCCAAACAAGAGAAAAAAGCAAATAAAGCTCGTAATCAGAAGAAACGCAAAAAGGGTAAGCTCCCTCACAATCAGTCCAAGTATCAAAACCTTGATGAAGTTGAGATTGATCTGGAGCAAAAGGTTGCCCTTCATAAACTTGATGATCTTGTTTGCTCAAAGTGTGGATCAGATCAAATCTTTGAGATGAACGATTGCTTTGAAGAGTCCAGTGAATTTGAGGTAGTTGAAAGGCGTTATATTCTCAAACGTCATAAAAGACAAAAGTATAGCTGCAAAGCTTGTCATTCAATCATCACAGCCCCTGGTGGAGTTAAGCTTACTCCAGGCGGTGAGTTCTCAATTCAAATTGCAACTCAAATTACTTCAGATAAATTTGAAGACCATTTGCCTTTAGAGAGACAGAGAAAGCAGATGAAACGAGCTGGAGTCAATGTTGAAGTGAAGACTTTGTTTGGACTTACTGAGCATCTTTACAACCGACTCTTTTCTTTAAATGAGATGATCCGCCAAGATGTTTTAGGAGAGAAATGGCTTCATATTGATGAGTCTCCCATTGATTTTTATAACCCTAAAAAAGCGAAAGGGTATATCTGGTCAATGAGCAATCCAAGAGGAGCGTACTATCAGTTTGAACCTTCAAGGTCTGGCAAGATCGCTAAAGAGATGATGCGTGGTTTCTCCGGGGGGGCAGTCGTCACTGATGGATTTAAAGGCTACGACTTTCTTGATCAGGAGAAAAACATCAAGCACGCCTTTTGCTGGGCACATGTGAGACGAAAGTTCTTTGAAGCGATGAACTTTGATAAAAAAGCTGAGACGATTGTTGATCTTATCGATGAGCTATATGAAGTCGAGCATGAAGCTGACACCCTTGATGATCTAAAAGACCTTCGTCAGAAAAAGTCCCACCAGATAGTTAAAAAGATCGATGACTGGATCGACGAAATGGACGGTCACTATCTTGACTCAAGCTCGATGGGTAAAGCGATCAACTACTACATTGATCGAAAAAAAGGTCTTCACTACTTTCTTCATGACCATCTAGTTCCCATTGATAATAATATGGCAGAGAGAAGGCAGCGTTGTCCGGTGATGGGAAGAAAAAATTATCTTCACTTCAAGTCAATCAATGGAGCTGACATTGGAGCTTTCTTTTATTCGGTGATTGAGTCTTGTAAAAGTAATGGACTTAACGCCAGAGCTTATATCAATGAAATGGCACACAGATCAGCTAACAACGAAGAGCTCGAATCTCCCTATCAATACTCAAAACGACTTACCGAAGAAATAAACGCTCGATTATCAAAAGAGCTTGCAGGGTTAAAAGAGTCAGTTGAGTAACTCCCATCTTATCAAGAGATTTCTTTTTAGAGACCTTCTTTGAAGGGAAACTTTTTACTTTGACCTCTCGAAACTGAGGGGCTTGAGTCTGAGCAATCCATTTTCCAAGAGCTGATTGGGAGACTCCGACAAGTTCAGAGACCTCTGCCGTTGAAAGGTTCTTTTCCAAGACCAAATGACAAAGTTTTTTCTTAACAAGCTTTGGGAATCGACGGCGACTAGAGTGATTCCCTTTATTAGCATTTTCAATTTGTTTTTTGATTTTTTCGATTTGATCGAGAATGACTTGATCCACGATGACCTCCTGTTAAAAGAAGTATCGTGAAAAGGCAATTTAAATTAGAGACGGGTCAGAGGCCCAGCTAACACTCAAACGCATTGAAATCTTTTGCTAACAAAACGAAAAGCATTACACATTCATCTGAAGATGTTAGTATTTCAATTCATTTTTCAAAAGATCGAATAAAAGATATTACAAAAGGACGCTTTGTTGATCAGGACTTATCTTTGCTTGGATATGAGTGGCCACATATTTTAACCTGTCTCTCATTAATTATTCCAGAAAAATCCTTTTCTGAATATCTTGAAAAAAAGCCATGTCAATCAAACTTTGATCGTTTTTTTCATCACGAGTTAGGCTTAACAAGGCTGGACGAATTTACAAAATTAGGTGCCAATATAGATCTAAAACTACATGCTGCGATTGACAATGCAAATGGCAACAAAGAAAGGTTTATTTTAGTTGAATCTCAAAGCTTTAAGCATCGAATTGATTTTCATCCTGTAAAAAAAGAAAAATGTTATGAAGTATCACACAGAGCAGTTTATAAAAGTATTCATGGCCAGAATGATACTTTTTTTATTTCTGACAATCATTTTGAAAACTCCGTAAGAATGGCCATCAAGCATTTTATAAGACCAATCCCATTAGTTGAAATGATCCAAAGAAACTCTATTTTAATTAATCGAAAAATTATTGAAGTTTCAAAATTCATAAAACATAAAACGAATGCTTGATCAAAATATAATTATTTATACAATAGGGCTCAAAGATCTTTCACTAAATGATTCTCTTTCATGGGCTTCATCTCATGGCATAACAGCATTAAAATTACGTGCTTGTGAACGAGGTTACAATTTAAAAGACTTAAAGCAGATTAAGTTATCCCAAATTAGAAAAAATTTTTTAAGACAAAATGTCCAAATACATTCAATTGCAACAAATATTGAATTAGAAGATTTACTTAAAAATGATTCAAATCAAGATTTCAAAAAATATCAGCTTGTATCTGAAACTTTAAACTGCCCTAAGATTAGGATTCTTTCAAAGAAGAAAGATACGTCTTGGGAAAATCAAAACTTTAAGTTCTTAAAAAATTGTAAATCAAAAGAAATTCTTGTTGAACTTCACTCAAGCGAATCTTTTAAGAGTAAAGAACTAATGACTCTTTTTGCAAGTATGAAAAAAAACAAACATTTTAGAGTTTTGTTCGATTTCTTTCAAGTTTCAAGCCACTACTCATCATTTCAAAAAAACAAAAAGCCTTTCTTATACTTCTCAAGATTAATTCACATTGATCCAGATGATGTAAATCTCAATAAAGAAAGTCATATCGATATTTTAACAAGCCTAAGAGACCACAGTGTTAACTATCAAATTTGCCTTGAGAACTGGAGAACACCAAACTCGTCTGACACACTAAAAAAGTACTTCAAGCTAAAAAAACTCATTCATGAGATCAAGGAGCTTTGATGAAGAATTTTAAAAATAAATATAAATCAATTTTCAGTATCGTCAGCAATGGAACTGAATCAAGAAAAATCACAGGAGAAGCGACACTTGAAAGCATACTCAAGTCAGGTTATATGAACGTTATTTCTAATGGTCATAATTACTTTATTGATATTCACAATCATGGCTGTGAAGAAATTAATGATCTCACCTATGCAGCCCTTAAATCAAATTCTCAAAGCCTTTACACAATAACATCATCTAGGTTCCAATTAATTACAGCCGCCGCCGTACTTCCATATTTAAATCTCTTTGAAAATAAAAAAGAAGCCTGTGTATTAGGAAGTGGTCCTGTTGCAATTGGAGCAGTCTTAGAACTACAAAGAATCGGGTTTAAAACACTTACCATCATCTCTTCAAATTCAACTTCATTTAATTGGCTAAAAAACCTAGATCTGAATATAAGATTTAATCCCAATCCAGAAAAAGAATATCCAATAGTAATTGAAGCAACTGGTAAAGAAGACAATATTCAAAAATCGCTTGAAATCTGCCAAGAAAAAGGGCTACTAGGAATACTAGGAAGTCCTTCTAAAAGGAATGTAATTGATCTCTACCAACTACATAGAAAATCTTTAAACTGTATCGGAATGCACGAATTATCGATTTCAAATACTCTAAGACAAGAAATTTTCAATGATATCACTGAGTTTCAAAAAAAATTTAGAATAAATGTTGAAAACATTACTCAGAAATGGAAATTTCAAGAACTTCAAAAGCTTCAACAAAAGCTCCTCAACTCTAATCTAGACCTGCCATTTAATATTGTTTTTAAAGATTAGATCAACAAAACTAAAAAGCTTTTATATATTCACAATGGTTCTCCATTGCATACTTGCGCCAAGTTATCGTTTCACAATATTCTGGTAATACGTTACTCCCTAATGCTTTTTCGATCGACATTGCAAGATCAACCGCATTTCCAGATTCATAAATAAACATACTTTTAGGCTTAGCTCCTTTAATATGAAAAGGAGTAACAGTTTTAACTCCAGAACTCATCCCAAGCTGTGGAGTAGCTGCATGTATTCCATACTTAAAATTTCTCATGTTATATGTTGCAACCAAAACATCACAAGCGGACAACCATACCCTCGCTTCTTCCCCGTTAAAATGCTTATTGACGAAAACAATATTATCAACTTTAGTTTTTGCCATTTCGTACCAATGTCTTCCTACAACATATAGTTTAAATTTATTACCAATAATTCTCATAGATGAAAGAAGAGTTTCAATTTCTTTATACTTTCTCACATGTCCCAAAAATAAAATTACGTTCCTATCTAAGGGTATATTTAACTGAAATCTTGCAATTTTCTTTTCGAGTAGTTCACCTTGAAATAGAGCATCCTGAAATCGGGGGGTCGGGACAAGTCTAACTTTTTTTTTGTACGCTTTGAGCCAATCTTCAAAGGATTCATTTGGAATAAAAATAATGTCACTAACAGCTCTTAAAAACCTAGCAATAATTAGATCTAAAAATGTTGTTTCACTATCCAAAGGAATTACATTATGTATTGTCCAAAAAACTTTATAGCCTATCAACCTTGCTATTAAAATTTTTAAAATAAACAAAAAGGCCTTGGCAAATGATGTCAATGCATTGCCTGTATGATAAAATCTCCTTAGCCTATGAAAATGAAGAACTGTATTCACCCCGAAGTTTAATAATAGCCATCTTAATTCAAGGGTTCTTTTAGAATAATATAGCCCTTCCATCTCTCTAAATTCTTTAAAAAGAGCATTAAAAAACGGGCTTCTACCTGAAATTGAATGAAAATGGACTACCTGAAACCTCAACTGCATATTTCTCCGTTTTTCTAGCTTGTCGCATCATACGATCCTATTATATTATAACCATATCTTTTGCAAGGGAAGCTCCATGCTTGAAAAGCCAGTTTTTGAGACTGAAGAACTAAAAAAGTTAATATTAGAAGAGTATGGCCTTTCTAGCATAAAGTCTATTACCCGGTTATCATTAGGCTCCGCTCAATGCTATGAATTGGATGCTTGCAATGAAAAGTACTTTTTAAAGGAGTTTCAAAGTAAATATGACCTTGAAGATCTCTTACATGAAGAAGAAGTTGCCAAAGTCTTAGCCTCTTCTGGCATTTCAACCTCAACTTTTATAAGTACAAAAAATAAAAAATTTTTGTGGAAAAAGAGAGGAAAAGTATTTCAGCTCCAAAAATACATCGAAGGAAAATCATACTCTAATAACACAGCTCCAAATTGGTTACTAAGAGAATCCTCGAGAATGCTTGCCAAAATAAACAACAGTCTCAAAGAAGTAAAAAGTCTTAAAGACGGTTTTTCTAGAGATTTTTTAACTCCTGATAGCATAAATACAAGTCTTGTGAAACTCGAAAAATTACGAAATAAAATACGAGATATTCCAAGCTCACAAATATTGAGGTCTATCGAAGATGATCTTGTGTTTAAAATAAAAAAAATAGAGAAGTTCAACCTTGAAATTAACCTTAATGATCTTACCTGGCTAAACACTCATGGAGACTATAGCATTCTTCAAATTTTAATAACAAATCCCCACAAAATCAACGTCATTGATTTAACATGTGCGTCCCGAATGCCCATTTGTTGGGAAATAGTTCGTTCATATTCATATGCAGACCCTCTGTGTGCAAAGGGGAAACTTTCCATAAAGGGTCTTAAAGAATATGTTACTCAATATATGAAGATGCAATCACTAACCGAATATGATTTAGTCAACATGTCTAACTTATATTATCTTCAAATTTTAAAGAGTACATTTGGCTATAAAGAATTTCTTTCACAAGATGTTGAAGACAAAAATGCATTACTCAACTTTGCAAGATGGAGAACAAACGTATGCAGATGGCTAAATGAAAATAATAACAAACTCTGCAAGGAGTTGTTATCAATATAAATTTTTTCCTAGAAAAGTTTCAACCTATCATCAAGGCCAAGACAAAATAACTTTCTCATAAAGCATCCAAGGTCTAAATTTCTTAACTCAGGCTTCAAAGCCTCTTCCTTAAGCGATTTCATAAAGCTAGGGTTTGGTCTAAAGTTAAATATCTCGTCCAGTGCTTCAAAAGTATAATACAAAGCAGGTGATATCTTTAAAGTAATAATTTTACTTAATAAAAATCCCCATTGAATGTCACAACTTTTAATTACAAGGAAAATATCAATTAAATATCTAAAATTTTTTTTATGATGAAATCGGTTTGAATTATGCGATTCGTAGTAAAGCTTCAGAGAAAGATACCAAATCAAATCCTCTGGCTCAAAACCAAACAAATTGGAATGTGGAAGCCTCTTTAATTTGGTTGCAAAAGTACTCCAGACAAAGTTTGCATCAAGATCTTGAGCAACATCTGCATGGATGTCAATTTTAATATAAGTATAAAGCTCCTCACGATATCGACATATGGGAAATCGAAATCGTTTGAGTTTTGAAAAATCAAACCCACTCAATGGAGTTTCATCAATAGGAATCAATTGAAACAAAGGCATCAATTCATAATGGAGGTCTTCTGCTTTACGGTCCCTATCCAAATGGCTAAATTCGAGTGACTCATATTCAACATATCCATTTACGTAGCCTTCATCCGAAAAAAAAGATCGCATCTCTTCAACAAGCCCTTCTTCAGGCATGAAATCGAAATCAGCGCTAAACCTTGACTTTGAATAATTGCTTGATGTCCATGAAAAGATATTAAAATCTTTTAAGCAAAAGACTTTTTTTTCATAACGCTTAAGAAGATCAAAGACTTTATCATGAAAATACTTTCGAAGATCCAACCATCTATTGAGAGTTTCATCATATTCCCCAGCAAGACTTTTAAATAGTGGATCGCTATCTAAGTTCTGAAGTAAAAAGAAATGTGTTCTGAGTCTAGTTGCCTCATTAAGAAGGCTCTCTACTCCCACTTCTTTAATTCTTTTTAACAGCTTGTCCAATTCTTGCTTTGGAAAATACCTTAAAGGTTTTGCTAGCTGAACCGCGAGGCTCTCACTTGTGCCTAATTTTCTCATACGTATTCTTTAATCTCGATGTTATTTAAGGGTCAAATTTTATCATGATAATTAGTCATTAAAAGTAAATAATCATGACCGAGGTACTTTATCAACTTTAAACTAAGGAAGGTTTACAATTGAGATATGATACCTTTACACTCTTTTTCTCATAAAGCTTAGCAATCTGCTCCATAGGGTAGCTCTTACTTAAAATAGGAATAAGTTCTTTATATCTACTTTGTATCTCGTCAGGAATACTCCCTGTTGAAATAAATAAGTGTTTGTAACCAAGTAAAAATAGCTCATCAAGAATCACTGGAGTGCGGGCGTTTGACCGGACATCGACCAGCTAAAGTTTAAATATCGGTC
>JBMYPC010000137.1:0-8346 GCA_049599895.1 Bacteriovoracaceae bacterium
TAAAGCATCTTTATTCTGAAGATGTTGATCCTACATCATCTGATTTTGAAACTGAGCCTCAGTTCTCAGGAAAAGAAGATGTGCCAATGGCCGGGGCCATTAATAAAGTTCTTAAAAGTGAATTTTCTTCAAACCCAAATCTTCGAATGTTCGGTGAAGATGTCGCTGATTTTTCTGATGTTGAAAAATACGATGATGAAAACCTCAAAGGAAAGGGTGGAGTTTTTAAAGTCTCTCACGGGGTTCAGAAAGCTTCTCGTCCTGGACAGGTTTTTAATTCACCGCTTGCTGAGGCCAATATTATTGGTCGAGCTGTCGGACAAGCAGTGAGAGGACTTAAGCCTGTTGTTGAGATTCAATTCTTTGATTATATCTGGACTGCTTTTATGCAGCTAAAAAATGAAGTTGCGACTTTAAGATACAGGTCAAATGGTGATTTTAAATGTCCAATGGTAGTTCGTGTTCCCATTGGAGGTTATCTAAGAGGGGGATCGATTTATCACTCTCAATGTGGAGAATCACTTTTTACGCACATTCCTGGTTTTAGAGTTGTTTATCCTTGTTGTGCTCAAGATGCAGCCGGACTTTTAAGAACGGCAATTCGATCAGATGATCCAGTGATGTTCCTTGAGCATAAGCACCTTTACTATCAAGGTTATAATAGAACTGCTGATCCAGGGGATGATTATATGATTCCTTTTGGAAAGGCCCGCATTGCCAGAGAGGGAACTGACGCCACAATTGTTGCTTGGGGAGCTCTCGTTCAAAAAAGTTTAGAAGCCGCTAAGAAGCTTGAAAAAGAAGGTTACTCGGTTGAAGTGATTGACCTTCGAACTCTTGCTCCCTTTGATATGGAAGCGATTAAAGAAAGTCTTTCAAAAACAAATCGTGTGATGATTTGTCATGAAGAAAATAAAACTTCTGGTTTTGCCGGAGAGATCGCTGCTCGAATCAATGAAGAGTGTTTTGAATCTCTTGATGCTCCAATTCTCAGAGTTGCGGCTAAAGATTCTCATGTTAGTTATTGCCCTCAACAAGAAGATGAAATTCTTCCTCAGGTTGAGGACGTGACAGAGATGTTAACGAAGCTTTTAAAATATTAATTAAAGAGGTCCTTGGGACCTCTTTATTTTTTTTATTCAAATAAACTCCAAGAAAAACTTTTTAATAACGACATCTAAGGCTGTAATAGGTGTTTTTAAGCCTCGAGTGACAATAGGTATCGTTATAGAGCTTTATGTGGAATGTTCCTTTATTGAGATCGGTTTTTTGAATCTCTGATTGCTTAAGGAGATGAAGGTTGACCTTAGGATTTTCTTTTTTGAAGTATGATTTTTTTTGATTGAGGGTAAGTGGTGAGTAGATCAGAAGGCAAATCAAGAAGGTCACTTTTGAAGGGATCATAAAAAACAATAAAAGAGTAGGGCAGGGAATAAACAGAAGTGTTTGAGAAGAGAACTTCCCAAGTACATAAGCAAATTGGTGGAAAGTTTTGAGGAGTTGATGGGCGATAGAGAGTTCAAAAAACGAATGAAGAGGCAATAAAAATAACGAAAGAGAAAAAATGAGCGGGAAAATCATTGTAAGCATCTGTCCGAGAAATGCTCCCATAAATGAAAATTGAATTTGAAAAAGTGTTGTCATTAATAATTGGGAAAGAATCAGATTGAGTAAAAGCTTGGGTTTTTTTTGGGTTACTCTTGAGAGGATAATTCCCCAAAAGAAAAAACTATAGCAAAAGCTTAAAGGAGACTCAAAATAAGAGCCAAAGAGAAAATCAACCAAAAATGTAAGGCCAAAGGCCCTTAAAAGCGTTTTTTGGAAAAAGCTTTGATAGGCAAGAATTTTATAAATGGCGCCAAATAAAGCAACTCTTTTCAGGGCAAAGAATCCGTCGAGATGAAGATAAAGAAATCCATAAAAGATAATGAAAAGAATGTCTCTCACATGGTCTTTTTTCAAAGCCTTTCTTGCAAACCAATGGATCGGAAGCATGACGCTTGTAAGGTGTAGTCCTGAAGGGGTCATGAGATGAAAGATGTTGAGAAGTGAAAAGTATTTTCTTTCCCATATATGAAGTTTGGTTTTAATGCCTAAGAAATAAAGATTATATAGCTTTTCATCAAAGAGAAATGAAGGTGAGCTTTTTTGGTATTGGCCTTCCGGTGCAATTGCAAAGAGGACAAGAGAGAGAAATATAATGGTTCGTTGAGAAAAAGGCATGGGCTAATTAAAAAAATTGCTCAGCCCCTGTCTATGAAGGCCTTTAAGTTATTAGTTATTTTTCATTTTAAAAATCAGCGGTACAAGAAGTTGTTTCGCCATTATGAGTAATCGTGACATCATAATAACTGTCGCCAGCTTTTTGAAATTCGATGCTGTGATCACCAATAGTGAATTTGTCGTAAGTGTGAAAGCCTACATCTTCGCCATCGAGACCATCGTTTTGAGTTCTCTCCCAAATCACTTCAGAGTCGATCGTGATATAGAATCTGTCGATTGGATGTTGTCTTCTGTTCGTAATGACCACTTCAAGATATTGCCCGTCATCGCTTGGCAGGATATATGACTGACATCTCTTTCCATTATCACCTTCACCAAAATCAAGTGTGAGCCAGTCTGCTTCAGTTAGAGGAATTGTCTTAATTGCCATTTTTCCAGAGATCTCTTTCGTCTCAACAATCATTCCCTCTTCAGCGAAGATTGAAACAGAAGTAAGTAGAGCGATAAGCAAGGTAAGATGTCTCATTAGATTCCCCCAATTTTGAACTGAGAATAATATAGAATTGTCGATAAAATATCTCAATTATATTAAAGATATAGCTTAGATCTAAAATATAGATAAGTCGTGCGTGATTAAAATTGCTCGTAATAACAGGTGTTTAGGCTTTGTCATAAAGAAATCCTTCAGACATAATAACCCCATGAAAAATCTCACAAACATTGCGCTGAATAAATTTCTTGAATCCTCGTTCTCAGAAGATGACCTTGAAAGAAATTTTTATTACCTCAAATCTCTTCCTTCGAAAGAAGTAAAGGCCAAGCTTAAGCTTAAGTCTCCGATACTTTTCTCAGGTGAAGAATTTTTTAAGAGTGTTTTTGAATTCTTAGGCTTTTCGTTAGATGAGCAGTGGGGATCAAATTATGAAGGGCAAGTTTTTTCTGAGCCTTTCGAAATTGATCTTGTGATGCCTTTTTCGGTTCTTTTAACAGGTGAACGATTAGCTCTTAACCTTCTGCAAAGATCCTGCTCTATTTCAACCTATACCAAGAAGTATGTGGATATTGCTGGGCCTTTGGGAGTTAAGATCTTAGATACTCGAAAGACAATGCCTGGTCTTCGTTGGCTTGATAAATATGCCACTCGTCTAGGCGGTGCTCATAATCACCGTTTTGGGCAAATGGATTCTTGGATGATCAAGGACAATCATAAAGTTGCTCTAGGTGGTCTTAAAAAGGCTTGGGACTTCTTTCAAGATATGCGAGGCAATTATCAAAATACCATTGTTGAGATTCATTCACTTGATGAGTTAAAAGAAGCCATTGATTTGGGGATCACTCATGTCATGCTTGATAACTTTTCCCCTTCTCAGATCGAAGAAGCCGTTAAGAGTAAGACTTCCCAGATGCATTATGAAGTATCCGGTGGGATTAACCTTGAGACCCTTGAGAGTTATTGTGTTTCTGGGGTTGATGCTATTAGTGTTGGCCGACTGACCTATGGCGCTCCAATGTTAGATTTATCTTTAAAAGTTGTCGATTAAGCTATAAGTCCTTAATTTCTCTAAGGTTTTAATGTCTTAAAACTCAAGTTTTCTTTAAATTTTCTTGCTCCAGGCACCGATACGTCTAGAGTATGGGGAAGCGTAATTTATTAATATTGGTTGGTTTTGCAGTTTGTTCTGCTTTGGTTCTTAAGGGACTCCTTTCGTCGAGTGATACTGATGAGGTGGCCTTTAACTTTCATAATGGCTCAATTGATATTAAGAAAGATTCCAAGCCTCATAAAAGAACTTCCCATTTTTCTCAAGTACGAAATCCTAGCTCAAAAAAAGAGTTTAAGGCTAAGAAAAGTTCTGTCAATAAGCCTAATCGATTCTCTCCCGGTAAACGCTTTCAAAAAGGTTTTAAGCAAAGAAGGCCAGCAGCAGCGATTAAAAGAAAGTTCTTTCGAGGGGCGGAGGCAGTTGAGTTCAACGGTGTGAATTTTCTTGTAAGCCCTAGCCTTTGGGCATTAAAAGATGAGCCGGGTCAGTTCCATTTTAAAAGATATGGTTATTATTTTAGTGAAGAAGATGATCTTGGTGCAAAAGTTCTTTTTAATCAACAGACTCAGCAGATGGCGGTACTTACAGGTAGACTCATTTTAAAAAATCTTTCAAAAGCTCAAGTTGAATCATTGGGAGTCGAGACACCTTATAATGTTAATGAGTCAATTGATCATCTCAATACTTTTTTTATCGTGCCCGATGATAGCTCTCAGTTTCAAGAACTCTTAGCTGATGTTCAAAGAAAAATTGCTTCTAACCCTGAATTGGCAAAACTCGAGGTCGAGATCGTTCAGGGAGGAAGTTTTGCAAAGTAAAGTTCTTCTCATTTTCTTATGTTTTATTCTCACCTCTTGTCCAAGTCCAAAAGGAACGGTTGTCGATACGAACCGTAATATCAAAAACGATGACGAACAAACTCAATCGACAGACACAAATACAAATAATAATTCAAATCAAGATACTTCAAGTTCAAACAATAACAATCAAAATAACGGCGGAAATTCAAACTCCGATGACCCACCAACTTTTGATGATCCTTTAAAATCCTATGCCTGGCATCTTGAAAATACTGGCCAAGAAACTTTTTCTGAATCTGGTGGAACTGTTGGATCAGATTTGAATGTCAAAGATGTTTGGGAGCAAAATGTTTTAGGTTCAGGAGTTTTGATCGCTGTCTCTGATAATGCTGTTGAAGTTTCTCACGAAGACCTAGGAGGCAACGCTCTATTAGGTTCACATCGAAATTATCATCTTTCATCTCCCTATACAGGTGATCCTTCTCCAAGTTCAGGTCAGAGTGCTCATGGAACTGCGGTGACGGGAATCATCTCGGCTAGTGGAAATAATAGTAAGGGAAGCCTTGGGATTGCTCCGCTTTCAAGTTTCTCAGCTTTTCGCTATATTGGCTCAACAAGTAGTGTTTCAAAGCAAGTTCATCAGGCCAACGGTATTCAAGACATTTTTAATTTTAGTTACGGTGCTTATTCTTGTATTTTTAGCCCCGTTAGTTCGACTTATATCTCTCAACTTAAATACGGTGTGGAAAGTTTAAGAGGTGGGCTAGGGGCAATCTATGTTAAAGCAGGTGGAAACGAATACCTTAGTACGAGCGAAGACTGCTTTCCTGATGAAGACGAAGCTGATCGAACTTATTATCTTGGAAATGCAACTTTAGAAGAAGATCATAGTTATCCCTATGTGATTGTCACTGCGGCTTTAAATTCAAATGGGACTTCTGCTTTTTATTCAAACCCTGGAAGTGCTGTTTGGGTTTCTGCTCCAGGTGGTGATTACGGGACATCAAGTCCTGCAATTTTAACTACAGACATTTCAGGATGTTCAGAGGGTTATTCAAAATCATCAGCAACTCAAAATGCTTTTGAGAAGGGAGGGGAACCCAATGCAAATTGTAATTACACAAGTGTTATGAATGGAACATCATCTTCTACTCCTATGGTTTCAGGTGTTGTGGCCTTAATGCTTTCAGCAAATCCAAGCCTGACTTGGAGAGATGTAAAATATATTCTTGCTAAAACTGCAAAGAAGGTTGATGCAAGCAGGAGTGCTCTTACAAATCATCCTTTGGGTGAAAATCTTTCTGGTCATACTTATCTTGAATCTTGGACGACAAATGCAGCAGGATTTCATTTTCATAATTGGTATGGATTCGGAGGGGTTGATGCTTTGGCGGCAGTCAATCTTGCAAAGTCTTATTCATCGAGTTTCGGAACTTTTAAAGAAATCGAAGTCAATTCTGGTTCTGTTAATATTGATATTCCTGACAATTCATCTACAGGTGCAAAAAGTTATCTAAATTACAATTCATCGACAACTATTGAGGCTGTCCAAATCACTCTGGATGTCGAGCATTCTTATATTGGCGATCTCGGAGTTGAGCTTATTTCACCTTCGGGAACAAAAAGCCAGCTGATGCTGATCAATAGTGGCGCTAGAGGAACTAACATTAACAATGAGGTTCTTCTTAGTAATGCTTTTTTTGGTGAGAATGCCAGTGGTACTTGGGAGCTAAAAGTGATCGATGGTTACGCCAATGATGTTGGAAAAATTAAATCCTGGAAACTAAAAGTTTACGGGCACTAATCAAGTTTTCTCAAAAGCCCATAGGGTATCAATAAAAAACATCCTAAAATTAAAAAGACATTTGAATAGCTATAGCTTTGGGTAAGAGTTGTTGCGACACCTTCACCGATTGCGATTCCAATATTAGCAGACGCCATAAGAAGTGAGAAAGCAAAGGCTGAATGTGAACCAGTGATTGATCTCATCGCTAGTGTTAAAAGGCAGACATCTTGAAAAGAATAAATAAGACCCCAAACAGAAGCTATGAGAAGATAATTATTTTGATTGAGCAAAAAGCCTAATAAAGTGAGTCCTAAGAAGACAAAAACCAGTGAAAACCTAAAGACTCCCATTGTTTTTGATTTTTGAAGAATAATACCGGCGATTAAAGCGCCAACCACAGCACCTACGCCTCTCGATGCACCATAGCTTCCTATATCGGTTTGAGTCAAAGAGAAAACTTCTGAAAGATAAAGAGAGATGATCCCATCGGCGCCGAGACAAACAAAACTTGAAGAAATTGCGAAGGCCACAGTTAAGAGAAATTCTTTGTTTTTTACGATACTGAGATCTGCTGTAAAGTCCTCGGTTACGGAACGATTGTCCTTTAATGAGTAAAGACTAATGAGAGGAACAATCAAAAGAGCACAAAGGAAGAGAAAGAGTTTCGAAAAACCATAATTCTGGCTGATGTAACCAATTCCTAGGGAAAGGAGAATGACTCCTGCTGCACGTCCTGCAATCATAAAACTTTGCACCGAACCTTGTTCCGACTTTGGGGTGATATCAACCGCGAGCCCATCTGTTGCCGAATCAAAAAGAGCGATGGCAAATGAACACATAAGAATAAAAGCAAAGTAGAGGTTAAAGTTTTTATCGGGAGTAAAATAAGAACAAAGAAGAAAAGCGACGGCGCTGAGAAGCAGGCCAATAAACATATAGGGAAGGCGGTGGCCAAATCTTTTGGATCCAAATTTATCACTCAAGGTTCCAAAGAAAATTTTAATAATAAAAGGAATGAGAAGAGAGCTACTGAGAATGGCAATTTGATCTTTTGAGATCCCAATCGAATTGAGGTAAGGCTTTTGAAAGATCATAATATAGGAGAGAATCCCTCCTTGAATGAAGTAAAGTAAGCTGAAATGGAGTTTAATTTTAAGCATTCAAGCTCCTCATCAGAAGAAAAGGCTAAAAAGTGCTAAAAAGTGCCAGGTACTTTTTAGATTATGTAAGAAGATCTTGTTAAATTCATAATCACAGCTGTAAATCTTACAGTTGAAATGGAGTAAACTCAAAAATTTTGTATGCTCCCTTTGATGAGAGCTTTATTTTATACAGTCTTAGGTCTTTTAGTTTCATATTCTATTGAAATGGAGCTTTTAGGACTAATGGATATCTTCTAATTCTTACAATTTCTAAAAAGTACCTGGCACCTTTTAAATGGCACCTTTTAAAAAAAGAAAAGCCGAGGCAGGGCCTCGGCGGGGGATGGGAGATATGAAATGTCCAGGGGCTCGTCCTTGTTCCTGATTCTGGATAAAGATTTATTGTCGTCTCACTTGTAAGACTTGGGTCTGACAGGCCATTCCTTGAGACGACGTTAGGCGGGTGGCCTTCCGTCAGTTAATGTTTTAAGCAGCTTTGTCCCATTCTTTGTGGAGTTCTATGAGCTCGATACTCCTCTGGGTTAGCTCTGGATCCGAAGCGAAACAACAATTAATAGTATTATTATCATACTTAGAGAACTCTTTAGCCGTGGCCCGGTCAAGTTCGGAGCTTAGGGCCTTTGATTTTTTGGCAGTTGTGAACTCCCAGGCGCAATTAATAAACTTGCAAGAGGTGAATTGCACGTCGTAAAGGTGCGAAAATTGAAATGTGCAATTTTCGAATGTGCAATTTTTAAACACCGTGTTTTCCCATTTGCAACTATAGAAGACACAAGACGAGAAGCTCGAAGTCTTAAAAGTGGAGAGAGAAAAGAGGGCACCAGAAACCG
>JBMYPC010000138.1:0-8192 GCA_049599895.1 Bacteriovoracaceae bacterium
GAAAAAGCATGATCTCATTCTCCAAAGAAGACTAGAACAGATACAAGAAAGAGAAAGGCAAGTTTCTGAAAAAGAAGAAAGGATCCAATCTCAACTTGATTATATTGCCAAATTCAATGAAATCCACGAAAAGAAAAAAGCTCAACTTGAGCTTATCATGCATAAAATCAGCAGTGTTTATCGAAATCTTGAAACATCCGAAGTTCAGTTTCAAAAAGCTCAAATCGCAACTCAAAATGTTTTATCCAAGAGAGAGAGATTTCAAAAAGACATTGAACGACTAGAAAGAAGGCGTGACTCCCTCATTTCAGAAATATCAAGACTCAATCAAAAGCTCCTTCTTGCCCAAGAGAAGTTTTCTGCCTCAAAGTCATTGATCACAAAAGAACTTTCTCATATCTTAAGTTCAGAAGAACCTGCAAGACGAGTGGAAGTCTAATTTAAAAAAATTATAAAGATTCCATCACTTCAAAAAAGTTGGGAAAGGATTTCTTCACATGAACAGCATTGTGAAGTGTGCCACCAGCATTAAATCTCATAAAAAGGTATCCCACCATAACCATTCGATGGTCATCAGGGGCCTTATATTCAACCTCATGAGAAATTGTTGTTTCTCTGCCGACTATTAAAAGCTCATCTTTGGCTTCATCATATTTATGCTCGATTTCAAAAAGTTTAAAAAGAGTTAAAATTTCTTCTAACCGATTTGATTCTTTATGAATGAGAACCTCAATATTGCGAAGTCTTGTTTCCCCTCTTGCATAGGCAAACACAAATGCGAGAGTAGGAACAAGGTCTGGAAACATTGAACAATCAAGAGATGCTCCCAAAAGGTCTGATTTCTCAATCAAAAGTCCTTCATTCTCAGAGATCCGTCCGCCAGAACTTTTCAGTATTTCAATAAACTTACTATCAGCTTGAAATGTGTCAATCTCGTAAAAGTTTTTAATTTTAACTTTTCCAAAAAGGCAGCCAAGAGCAATTGGATATCCAGCAGATGAGAAGTCTATAGGAACAGCAAACTCAGTCTCTCCACTTGAAAATGTTTTTATGAGGTCTTCAGTCATTTCAAGATAGCGAACAGATGTCTCGAGATTTTTATATTCGATTTCAACACCAGAATTCCACAAGGCCATCAAAGCAGCACTTGCAAACTGTGTTGAATCTTTGCAATCAATTTCAATCTTTGAAAGAGAGCTCTCAATTGGTCCCTTTAAACGAATCCACCATGGATTACTGGCCAGACCTTCTTCAACACTTACGTTTAACTTTTTAAGAATATCCACGAGTTCATGCTGAGGCCGCTCTTTTAATTTTCCCCCCGGAATAATCTCATAAGTATTTTTTCCTCTTGCAAGCAAAGGGACTAAAAAACGATTCGTTGTTCCACCATCACCTGTCTCAAGTGAAACTATCTTTTCTGATTCTAACTCACATTCAGGAAAGCTATTTTTAACCTTTACCTCACCAGGGCCAAGCTCTTCGATTTCAAGCCCTACTTTTCTTAAGGCCTGTATCATATTAATAACATCTGTTGATTTTGGAAGATTTCGTAAAGTGATTTCATCCCTTGAGAGGGAAGCAAGAATCAACATTCTATTGGCCCAAGACTTTGAGCTTGGAACATCAAGCTCGCCGTCGGCGATAGATTTTTTAAAAACCTTAGAGACGGAAGAATCTAATGACATCATTTTTATCTTTTATTTTGCTCTCTAATTCAGACAAAGAAAGAAGAGATGTTGTAGGTTTTCCTATTTCATCGACTAGTATAAACTCAACATTTCCACTTGAAATCACTTTTTTATCATTGGCCACATACTCAAGAATTTTCGCAAGAGGAAATGTTTTTTGAAACCATGGTGGGGTCTTGTAGTCGACTCCGATTTTCAATGAAAGACTTTTTAAATCTTCAATATATTTTTCATCATCAAAAATAATAAAGACTAGGGCCATCCCCCAGAAAACAGCTTCACCATGCTCAATACCGTAAATTCGTTCTACAGCATGCCCAAGTGTATGACCAAGGTTAAGAACTTTTCGAAGTCCAGACTCTTTAAAGTCTTCTTTTGTGATCTCTTCTTTGTATTGAGCACATAAAGAAATCAATTTTTCATCAAAACCATTTTCAACTACAGCATCATAGACTTCTTTTGATAAAAAACAATATTTAAGAAGTTCTCCTTTGCCACTCTGAAGATGGTTGTCAGGAAGAGTTTCAAGAAACTTTTTATCAATCCATACATTCATCGGCAAATGAAACGCTCCCACAAGGTTTTTTCCATAAGCCGAATTGATTGCAACCTTTCCTCCAATCGAGGCATCAGTCATACTTAAAAGAGTTGTAGGAACAACATTCCACTTCACTCCGCGAAGAAGTGAAGATGCCACAAACCCAGCAAAATCAGAAACGGCTCCCCCACCGATCGCTACAACTTGTGAATTTCGATGAGCTTTTCTCTCTAAGCAAAACTCGAGACAGGATTCTAACTGTTCAAAAGTTTTCACTTTTTCGCCATCAGGAGATTTCCAAAAAATGACTTTTTTTCCATCAATCTTTAAGAGAGGTTTTAACATTCGAGAATAAAGATTCCAAACGACTTGATCGATAATAAGGATCACGGTATCTGTCTCGAGAGATCTGATCTGCGATTCAATTTCAGTCCATTCCAGACTTTCTATATTTGAGCGCACTATTGCTTCAGGCATATTTATTCTTTTATTTCATAGGCATTTTGCCTAAGAAAATGATCCGCTAATGTTGCAAGTATCATTGATTCAATAACGGGGATGGCCCTTGGGATAATACAAGGATCATGTCTTCCCTCTTTCGCCTTCTCACCAATTGTTGATGTGGGCTTAATAATGACATTAAAACGCATAGTATCTCCGTTTGAGATACCTCCCTCAATACCACCAAAATGAGAACGATTCTTCGAAATATCAGAGCCATCTAATAAAGCAAAGTCTTCACCGACTCCATAAGAAAAACCAACAACTGCACCAATAGACATTACAGCTTTTGCAATATCAGACTTTAATTTATCAAATGCTGGCTCCCCTAAGCCTTGGGGACAATTCTCAACAAGAATCGAAACCTTGCCACCTTTAGAATCGCCATTTTTTCGAAGAGCACTTAAGTATTTTAAAATTTCTTTTTCTTGAGGTTTCCCTTCTTCAGGGTCATGAAAACCATAAACATTCAAAGAAAGATCTTTAATTTGTAAATCATGAGGAGGTTCATAAACAAAAGATTCACTTAATCTTGTAATGAAGCCACAAACTCTCACATCAGGGATGATAAGACTTGCAAAATAGCCAGCGATCACTCTGGCAATTGTTTCTCGCCCACTGCTTCTTCCTCCGCCACGATGATCTCTAATTCCATACTTGAGCATGGTTGTTTTATCTGCATGTCCAGGACGATACTCAGACTTTAACTTATCGTAGTCTTTTGATCTTTGGTTCTTATTTTCAACAATAATACAAATCGGTGTTCCTAAAGTTTTATTTTCAAAAACTCCTGAGAGAACTTTTGCCTCATCTGGCTCTTTTCTTGGAGTGGTCCCCGCGACTCTCCCTGGAGCTCTTCTATCTAAGCAAGCTTGCAGGTCTTCAAGACTAAAGTCTAAACCAGGAGGAACCCCATCGATAATCGTTCCTAAAGCGACTCCATGAGATTCACCAAAACTGGTAAAACTGAACATTTTTCCAAAACTATTTCCTCTCATATAAACTCACGGTATGCTGATATATTCTTTGATAATGTGGTAAACCCAGTCACAGAATTATATCATGGCCAAGAAAAATTTCAGAGAAAAGGCAAACACGAGATGGACAAAAGTCAAAGGATTCACTCATTTAAAAATCTTATCGAAGTCCAAAGATTGGAACTCAAAATCAAAAGTATTCTGGTCAGGATTGATGAAGAAAAGAGCCGAATGACTAATTTCGAAAAGATTATCAACACAAAGAATCAACTTCTCGACGAGCAAAAAGAGAAACTTAGTAGTCTTTCTATAGAACTGACACTCAATGAAAATTCTCTTGAGAAAACTGACTCACAAATTGAAAAGTCAGAATCTTACATAAGTATGGTGAGCTCCGATACAGAGCTTAAGGCCCTCCAAAAAGAAATTGAAAAAGCCAAAGCCAATAAAGAAGAGCTCGAGGAAAAAATTTTTGAACAACTTGAATCTAAAGAAGAACTTCTTTCTTTAATTTCAGAAACAGAAGGGTTTCTCAAAGGCGCAGAATCAACAAGAAGTGAAATCAAAAGTGATATTCAAATGCTTGAAAATGATAATGCAACAGAGCTCAACTCACTTAACGAAAGGATTCAAGCTCTTCATCAGCAAACTGATAAGAATATTCTCGAAGCCTTTAAAAGCTCTCATAAAAAATATCAGTATAATGACCCCGTGGCATTTGTGATCAGCAATAGATGCAACCAGTGCAGCTTTCAAATTGATAACCTTACTCAAGACAATCTCGATAGACTGTATAGTGTTGAACTTTGTCCAGGCTGCCATCGTTTGCTTTGTCCTCAAGATGCTCGAAACAACTAAACTTCAGTAGTTAAGATTGACACTTAAATCGACTTAATGCATAACCAGCTAAACCGAGTTAAAGGGGCTATCGCTGATTTATCAGAGGAAAGTCCGGACACCGCATGGCGTCGTAGCGGGTAACGCCCGTCCACCGCGAGGTGAGGACAAGTGCAACAGAAAGTATGTACGAAAAACCCCCAGGTTTTTGCAGTAGTGAAATCAGGTAAACTCTACGTGGTGCAAGCTCAAATAGGCCTACGTTTCGGAGCTGCCAGCTTTAGTAGGCGGGTAGAGTGCTTGAGCTTATTAGTAATGATAAGCCTAGATGAATGATAGCTGAAAACAGAATCCGGCTTACTCTTTGACTCGGTTTTCTTTCCCTTTTTTCCCACACCAAATACCGTTATAATTTGATGGAACAATTTTAAAAACTTAACTTTATGGCCCAGGCACTTCTCATATCAAACAATGAAGAACTCATTGATCTCTACACGATCAATCTCAAAATCTATGCAGCAACAGATATTGTTTCAAAGCCTGATATTGAAAAGGCCACTTCTCTTTTAAAAGTCTTTCCGAATATAGGTCTTATTATTTCAAATCTTGACCATAAAAAAGATATTTCTTCACTCATTGATGTACTTCAAGAATGTTCTTTGAATATTCCAATACTTCAAGTTGGTGGAGCTGAGGATCTTGATGAACTTTCACTTTCAAGCGTCAAAAATCCTTCAAACCTTAAAAAAGTCCTAGAAAACGTCCATCAGCTTTTGGGAATTGATCCTGCAGTTGTCCCAGAGCTTCCATTTCCAAACTATATTCCCATATCACTTCAAACCTTTATAAAATTTGGACCTTTGAGTTGTGATCTCTATGTCAAAATTTCAAAGAGCCAAGATGATTTTCGTTTTCTTAAGAGGTTTCGAAAGGAGGAAACTTTAACATCTGAAGATGTTAAAGCTTTCAAAGAAAGAGGTATTAACGAACTATATATCAAAAAAGAAGATCGATTTATTTTCACCGAAACTTTCAGTAAGAAAATTATTGCAGTGCTCGACTCAAGCACCGCGACAGTTGCTGAATTGCCTACTGATTTTACCAAACCAGACTTAGAAAAAATTATTAAACTTTTTAAATAGGAAACCTTATGGCCCTTTGCTTAGCTATTGGTAGCAACCCGAAACAAAAAGCAGTCAACATTTTAAAACTCAAGGTTTATACAAATGTCGATTGTATAGCGAAGTCATCAATCTCAGATGGAATCGAACTTCTTTCAGAGATGCCTAATATCAATGTCATCGTCACCGATAACTTTGGTGATGAATCGGACAAAATAAAAACCCTTTCACAATTTCTCGTTGAAAACTCTCTTAAGATTCCCATTATTGTCCTTGGTGATTGCCCAAATGAGATAAAGGACCTTAAGAACATTACAGTCATCGAAGACCATCTCAACAATCGAAATATTGCAGTTGAAGTTGCAAAACTTCTCTCTATAGAGATGAATAGTCCTACGGATGATATTAAAGACGAACTATTCCCAATTCCTGCTTATCACTTTACCTTTTTAAAAGAAGCCATCTGTGATGTTTACATTACCGAAGATGAAACAGCTCAAGATCCTCGTTATCATCAAATAGTTAAGGCGGACTCAAGTATTAACTTCACGAAACAAAAAATTAAAGAATTTGCTAACAATGGAGTGCTTCATTTTTACATCCCTACAGAACATCGATTTGAATTTGTCCAAGCTTATTCAGAACAAGTCCTCTTTGAACTTCAAGACCCTGATGCAGACCCCATGCAAAAGGCAAAGGCCACAAGTGTCGCTCTTGATATTACTTCTGAATCGATACTTGAGAATGGATTTACTGAAGAGACGGTAAAGCTTTCAAAAGAGAGTATGAAATCACTTATCACTTTTGCCAAACAACATACTGACAAAAAAATCATGGGGCTCATTGCAAACCTTATCAAACAAAGAACAAGTTACAAGTTTCAATTAATTCAACTTTCAACAATTTTAGGAGTGCATGCCCTCAATGAGTTAGGCTGGAACTCAAAAGAGCAACAGGAAAAGCTTGGCTATGTTGCTTTCTTTCATGATCTCCTTCTTAACACCGATGAAATGCTAAAAATCTCAACAGAAGAAGAACTTGAAGCTTCGGCTCTCTCTCCAAAACATAAAGAAGTTGTAAAGAATCATGCCTTGTGGGTTCTTGAAATTTTAGACAAATATCCTGAAAACCATTTTGGGGCACTGACTCTTGTCAAGCAACATCATGGGGCCCATAGTGGAATTGGCTTTCCTGAAAGCTTCCCTTCTAATATTTCTCTACTTTCTATTGTTTTCATCGTCGCTGAAGCCTATGCCAAAGCGATTATCGAAAATTATGAAACAAAAGAGTATCAAGACAAGGAACTTTTTGATGTTATCGCCAAGAAGTTCCCTACAAGTCAGTATCGGAAGGTGTTAAAAACTTTTGCGACATTAAAGTTTTAATTGCCATCAGAAGGATAACCTTCCCAAAGATTGAGTTTATCTAAACTTAGGCCTGTCCAGGTCAGCATCCTTGCCACAAGCTTAAACTTTCGTATCTCGTAAATATCGGCACTCTTTAAATTTGGCGGAATATTAAGATCCATTTCTTGGTTTTCACTATCCATTTTAGTGACCATATATTCAATGAAATTCCTTCCCTTCATATGCCTTTTCGTAAACTCTGAATTATCCCAGACGAGATTTGCTCGTCTAAAAGGGCACCCGTTCTTTTTAAGTATTTGATCAACTTGGATATAATAAGGCTTAATCGCTCTATCATAGAGAGGTTTTAATAACATTAACTCGTGACTCCCCACCTGAAAGATCGCTCCACATTTTCCAAACTCTAGCTTTTTAAAAAGTTCGAGATTATAAGCGTTCATCTTTGCTTTATAAAGAAGCCAATGGCTTGCAAAAAAGAATCTTCTCATTTGCCATATTTCACTCTCAACAAAAGGTTCAATCTTAAGATTTTGAACTTCATGAACCGTTCTTTCAAACTCGAGTAGATCAACTCCAAGAAGAACAGAATTGAGATGCCCGTGAGTATAAAGAAGTCCCACTAATTTTCGAACTCTTTTTTGAACAACGTCGAGACTCTCTTTGCCCTGCAAGGCCATTATCCAATAAAGCTTCACCCAGTCTCGCAGACCCTCAAGCTCTGGAAGAATCTCAACATCATAAAGATTATGCATCGGGTTTTCATCATAGAACTTTGAAAGAGGTCCAGTGTTCTCAAATGACCAAAAGTCGTAGTTTTCAATTTTCTCAAACCAACTAAAACTGATTTGAGCTGTTGAAACATCATTATGCTTTTGTGCCCACAAATCACCGAGAATGTTAAGCCGGTTCTTAACATCATTACCGAGGTTCAAAATCGATTGATTATTTGCTTCAAAGTTTATTTGATCTCCTTGCCAAGGAATTTCAACATTGAGAAGTTCACCAGCATCCCTTCCCTTCCAAAGATCATCCTTTAAAAAAATTCCCGTTTTTTTGATAAAATTTTGATCTGATAAAAATTGCGCCTCATAAGCTTTTGATCTTGAAATATTTTTCTCTTCAATGTCTTTATAGACGTTAAAAACGGATTCTTTTATTTC
>JBMYPC010000139.1:0-8150 GCA_049599895.1 Bacteriovoracaceae bacterium
TCTCTGGTATCCGTTTCAGAAATATTTTGCCGCCAACGAACACCAAGATTGATATCAAAACTCTGGCCATGGCCGTAAGTTAAATCAAAATCGGCTTCTCTTTTTGAAAAGCCAAATTCAGTGCCAAAGGTGGTCTCCTGACCATTGTCATCGTAAACACCTCTTGAAGTCCACTGATTGTAATCAACATTAAATTGATAGGCCTTATAACCAATTGTATGAGATGGTGAGTTATGCAGTTCATGTCTTGAAGCGGCCAAAACAGAATGACTGAAACAGAACAATAGCAGTGAAACGAAAATACTTAATTTCATATCACTAGTATTTTAACAAAAATTAGGGATTTAGCCTTAAGAATTTTTACTAAGTTTCAATAACTCTTAAGCAGCGTCCGAGTTCAGAGCTTGGTTATTGAGAGGAATTTGAATTTCTGTGACCCATTCACCATTTTCAATAGTAAATCGACAATCTCCCCCTATGGCCTCACTTGAATTGATAATTGACTGAAGACCTAAGCCCTTTTGCTCATCAATTCTCTCAACTTCAGACGGTGCCTTAGTATTGAGAATACTTTTTTTCAAATATTCTGAAAGATGGCCATTATCAACTTTGAAGATCTTTAAAGGATTTTTAAAAGTAATTTTAAGGTTTTCTTCAACCACATCCATAATAATTGAATATTCATGAGATCTTTGCTCAGCAATATTTTTTATAATGTTAGTCATCATTCGATGAAAATGAGCAAGCGGCACCAGCCCATTCGAATCAACACCTTTAAACTCTCCTGTAAAACGACTTGAAGGCAAGTAGGTTTCAATGAGGTTTTCTAAGACATAAGAACAATATTGAACCGAAACCAGCTTATTATCACCACTGATATTTTTATGAGTTTTACTGAAGTGCCCACTAAGAAGTCCCTGAAGGACTTCTATTTCTGAAGAAACAAGTCCAAGCTTTTCTAGAGGGACATCTTCACCACGCTCACGATAGCTTTCAACAAAAAGCTTCAGGCTGTGAGTTTGATTAATTAAATCATGAAAGAAAATCTTTTCTTTTTGATATTGTCCCGTTTGGTACTTGGGTCCATGAGAAGAAATTTGATCATCTTGTTTTTGAAAAAGCCTTAAGGCCTTACCAAATTTTGAAAAAGAGTCATAAGCGAAAAAATAAAAACACCCTAATGAATATAAACCGAAAATTAAGGTATCGAAGAAGTTGGCCTTTAAAAAACTTTCTCGATTAAGAAGTTCCTGACGAAATGAAATGATCACAACTGCGATGAGAGCAAATATTGCCACTGCATAATAATAGGGTCTGCTGTCATGAAAGTTTTTCTTGTCATTATGGGCCAATTGAAAATATCGAATTGAAATAAACGAAACAACCATTGGGACAAAAGCCAGGTAAAGCATATTCAGACGTTCAACTGAAACCCCGTGACATACCGTGAGGGCAAAATGAAAAAAGAGACAGCTAATCAAAGACTTTTTGGCCATCAAATGAAAGCAAGGATGTTTGGTTTGATTCAAAAAGATGATGTCTGTTGCCATAAGAGCAACAATAAAACTTAAGAAACCAAAACCGACTTCTTGAAAATAATATTCGTAAAGAAAAACAATGAAATGAAAACAGAGACTCAAAAGAAGATAACTTCTCCATTTTCTTTTGAGATAAGCTTTATGGTGAGTCCAGAAACTTTGCAACAGTGTTCTCCTTAAAGTGGGCCTTCAAGGAGAACACATGAATTTTAAATTCTATAAAATTTTGCGTTCGATCCCAAGGCCTCTTCAATCCTTAAAAGCTGGTTGTACTTTTCAGTTCTATCTGAACGTGAAGCCGAACCAGTTTTAATATGTCCAGAAGCACAAGCAACTGCGAGATCTGCAATAAAAGTATCTCCAGTTTCTCCTGATCGATGGGAAATAATAGCTTTATAGTTATTACTAAACGCAAGATCGAGAGTCTCAAAGGTTTCAGTTAAAGAACCAATCTGATTAACTTTAATCAGAATCGAATTGGCTTCTTTATTATCGATCCCTTCTTTAAAGATCTTTTTGTTCGTTACAAAGAGGTCATCACCAACGAGAACAACTTTTTCACCAAGTTTTTCTGTAAGCTCTTTCCATCCTGCATTATCCGCTTCATCAAGCCCATCTTCTATAGAATATATCGGATATTTGGCACTTAAATCTGAGTAGTATTGAACCATTTCACTTGAGTCTAATTGTCGGCCTTGCATGTGATACTTACCATTTTTAAAAAACTCACTTGCTGCTGAATCAAGACTAAGGGCGATGTCCTCTCCTGGTTTATAGCCAGCGTTCTCAATGGCCTTTAAGATGAGCTCAATTGCCTCTTCATGACTTTTAAGGCTTGGAGCAAATCCACCCTCATCACCAACATTTGTTGAGTAATTATGAGAGGAAAGGACTTTTTTAAGATGGTGGAAAGTTTCAACACCCGCTCTTAAATTCTCTGAAAAGCTTTTATCCATTTTCGGAACAATCATAAACTCTTGAATATCAAGGTTATTGGAAGCGTGCTCACCACCATTAATAATGTTCATCAAAGGTGCCGGAAGGACATAGTCTTTAGCAGCAGAAGGAACATTAAGGTTTTCTTTTAGATATTTCCAAACTGGTAGGCTTTCTGTTTGAGCACCAGCACGACATGCGGCCATACTGACAGCAAGAATAGCATTGGCCCCGAGATTTGATTTATACTCAGTCCCATCAGCTTCGAGCATAGCAAGATCAAGAGCCCTTTGATCAAGTATTGACTTCCCTTTTAACAAAGGAGCGATCTTTTCATTAACGTTTGCAACTGCTTTCGCTACAGACTTTCCGACATAAACATCTGGATTTTGATCACGAAGTTCTAAGGCCTCTTTTGTTCCCGTTGATGCGCCAGAAGGAACGGCCCCACGACCGAGAACACCTGCTTCAGTTAATACGTCGACTTCGACGGTTGGATTTCCTCTTGAATCGAGAATTTGTCTTGCTTTGATTGAGGATATTTTACTCATTTTGAGTGACTCCTTGTTTTCTAGGAAGGTAATAAAATTGCGTTAAACTTGTGGCAATCCTAGCGGTAAATCATAGGTGTGCCAATGCATTTTTGAAGTTTTTAAAAGCTCTATTTCGCTGTGTCCAACAGGGCCTGAACTATCTGAACTTAATCTTAACACTTGTTGAATTACAGCTTGAGAAGGATTAATTGTCCGAAGATCCAAACTCTTTTTGAGATGCTCTTCAACTAAGAAGTAATGAGTACACCCCAAGATAAGATGAGTAAGACCAAAAGACCTAAGCTCATCAATTTCTTCAGCACAATGTTCAGCAAAGCTCAGCTCAGGATTGTGATAAAGTTCTTCAATTTTAGAGGCAAATGAAGGCAAAGGAATAATCTGTACCCGACCCTTCGGGTCATATTTTTCGATCAATAGTTTCAACCTGTCTGAGCGTGATGTCATTTCGGTTAAAATCAATCCATAGCGGTCTTTTTCTGTGTAGCGAAGCTGATTGATACAATTGACGTAGGGCTCAACACCAACAAATGGTAACTCAAATTGCTTTCGAAGCTCAGAAATGGAATTCACAGTTGCCGTATGACAGCCAATAAGAATGAGATCCACGCCTTTCTCTATTAAAAGCTCTGAGGCCTTGGAAGAATAGCTTTGTATTTGCCCCTCAGTTTTATTTCCATAGGGCAGATGATCATCATCAAGAACATAATAAATTTTGTGAAAGAGTTTTTGTTTCACAAGTTCACGAACAAGGGCCATTCCCCCTACTCCGGAATCAAAAACCCCTATGCTTTTAAAACTCTTCATCGCTGCTTCGTATAACTGATTAGCTCTAGACCAATGCCAATCACTTGATTAACATTCTCCACAATCGAGACAAAAACTCAGTTTAAACAGGTTAGAGAGCTTTGAAAATTAAAATTCAAATCCCAGATACGAAAGGCCTTAAGCGCCAAGAAAAAGTCAGAATTACTGACCTGAACTATGGCAAACATGTAGGGAATCAGACTTATTATGAGTATGCTCATGATGCAAGATGCCATCTTCTCTACGAGATGGGCGCCACTGAACTCGATTTTTTTGGAACCTCACTGATAATGGCCGATAGTGCCTGCCAATACTTAGGTGAACTAAAAGAAAATGATGACTTCACCATTACGGTCCATGTCGGAGAAATTCTCAAAATGGGCTTTGAGTTATTTTATGAAATTCAAAGCGAGGTCAAATCAAAGGACATTGCAAGAATTCAAACCACTCTTTTATGTTTTGATTATGAAACCAACAAAGTGACCCGACTACCGGAAGCAGCGAAACATAAACTTAAAGCTTTAAAGGACCAAAAATGACGTCTGTATTTTCTCTTTCCCACCAATCAAGACTGTTTGAAGACTCTCCATTTAACTTGATCATTGATTCACATCTGAATGGAAATCATTCCCAGCACGTACTTTTAAGACCTCATCAATATGAAAAGAACCCGGAAAACTTTAAACTTTTTCAACTTAAGAAAAACCTTTTAGGAAAAAAGACTCTAAAGGAAACGGAAAAAGAGGATCATAAAAAAACTCAAGCTCTTTATGACGAGCTTACATCTTTCGTCATAGAAGATCTTAAATCTCAAGCGGACTCAACTCTCAAGAACTTTGACTCTCCTATTCAAAATGAACACCGAGACCTTGAATGGCTTCAAGTCAGCCTTGAGGTTTTAAAGAAGGCCTATCAAAAGGCTTCCGTCACAGCAGACCAGATTGTTGAATATGAAATTCAATATAGTGATAAAGAGCTAAGGCTCAATTGTTACAATCTTCACTTTCATCTTAAAAAGTCTCAAGACTTCACTGAACCTCTTAAGATTGTCGTTTTTAATACAAAGAACCAAAAAACTGCTCCACCAGATCCAGAAACAGAAAACCCAGTGATCCCCGAACAATACAACCTCAGTTTTGCCAACTATGCTCCAATTGCCATCAATGAGTTTATTAAGCTTTTGATTTTACTGAAGAGTTCTTCACCTTTTTTTTAGGTTTTATTTGCCCTTAACCGACAAGAATAATTGAAACATCGTATAATTCTATAGTCGCCCACAATAGCGAGGAATATTTATGAAAGCACATATTGCTTATATTTTTCTTTTCCTGATCATTGGCTGCACACAGAAGACTGAAATTATTGAAAACGACGATCCACCTGTAACTTCTACTTCAGAGCGCACTTTTTATATGGGCTACACAACTTGGGATTTCGGTTATGGCAATAGAAATAGTGGTGAAAACTCACAAACTTTTATCTATGATAAAGTCAAAGATGGTTACTACGCAGACATTGGGGCCCTCCACTATTTAAACGGTCTACCGTGGGGTGTAGGAAACAATACTTATTACAAGCCAGAGGACTTAGACAGTTTCAATGCCTATAGCTCTTATTTTAATGGTACCAGCACCGTAGATACAAAAGCTTTTCTCAGAGATCGAATAGTTGCCACAGCCCCCCTAAAAGTCATCTACCTTGCTATTGATGCGCTCAATACCACACGTAACGCTTTAACCTATAAATATGGAACAGGTGATACCAGTTATACACCTACAGGTGGAAGTGATGGTGATTTTCACATTGATGAAATTCATTACAGCTACGCGAACTATGCTGTTTACGCTCTCTGGTTAATTTATGATTACTACACAGCTCAAGGCTACGACCTTCCTAAAGTTTATTTCAATTACGGCTCAGAAGCTTCTGATCTTTCAATTGCAACCAATGGCGGCTCACAAACAAGATGGAATAACTTCGAAACCTTCGCGAAAAGATTTGTCACTTATATGAGGTCTTATACTCATGGCTCAAACGCTGGCTTTACAAGTTTTGTAAGAACTCTTGAATATATGTTCTCTATCGTTCTACGCTCCCCTGGATCAACGGCCATGACCACTCTGACAAATTATATTGCAGACTCAGACAATTCAATGACCGCTGAAGACATCACTGATTACATGGACCTTATGGGTGTTAGCACCTACGGATATCTTTTTTATGATGATCAATGGGGTGGATCTGTCACAGGAGCTTCAACAGTTGGAAACGATAAGCTTGTTACTGATACAAAAAGAGGAAACCCTGGAGAACTTCCGAACAATTGGCTCTCTCAAGTGCAAACCATCGCACCAGGAATGAGATATGGCATAACTGAAACCGGCTGGATTGGTGAAGACGTGCTAAGGCCCGCGATGCTTGCCATGGATGGAGACTCTCTTGTTAACGATGATTATCTTGTCACCTCAAATGAAACTTATCAAAATGATTATGTAAGAATGACTTTAGAAGAATCCCAAAGTATGAACTTTGAATTCATCATCTTCTTTGCCCTTGTAGACTACGAAATCTCTTCCGATTACTTCGACAATAATCCACCCTACCCAGCTGATGCTGCTAAAAGCCAGCTCTTTATCAATACTTTTGATGCTTGGTTAAAGACCGGCTTTTATAAACCTAAAAGTACACTTGATACCTATAATGAATACCTCAACTACTCAGGTGATCTTGAAACACAGATTGAGCCAAGGCCCGCTTGGGACACCTGGAAAAACTGGTATTCTCGAGAACGATCAAATGAATGAAGATTGACCGCGAAGCGAAGCGAAGCGAACCCAGAAATTCATCCCAAACTTAAGATTTTAGTTCTCGATCGTAGTGAAGAAGTCAGAACTCAAGCAAGTGGTTACGATCTCTTGATTAAAGACTACAATCCTAGCGCTGAAGGAAACTTCGGCGCAGTCTTATGCTGCCTTTTTGATTTGAGCTTTGGCCCAGTCAGGAGCAATGAAGTTGCTTTTTGGAAATGGAAGCTTGTTAACGACGATGTCATTAAAAAACGTCGGTACATAATTACAAGGAACCATCTCTCCAATATACTTACCGGTCTCAGGATCTTTACCAGTTTGCACCCATCTAAAAATATCTCTTGCAATATAATTTCCGTTAGCATCAATTCCTAGAATTTCTGAAATATGAGAGGTTCTTCTTCCACCGTCATGATAACGACTGCATTGAACAATAATCTGCATTGCGGAGGCCACCATCTTTCGAATTGCATCTGGTGGAATTTTTGTATCACCCATAAGACAAAGAGTTTCAAGACGAGTGCAGGCATCCACAGGGTTGTTTGCGTGAACAGTTCCCATACTTCCGTCATGACCAGTATTCATAACCTGAATGAGATCAAGGGCCTCATCACCTCTCACCTCACCAACAATCACTCGATCCGGTCTTAGTCTCATGGCAGAAATCACAAGATCACGAATACTCACAGAACCTATCCCTCGAGTGGGATCAGCTTTTCGAGTTTCAAAATTAACAACATGATTGGAATGAATCTGAAGTTCAGCTGCATCTTCAATAATAAGAAGCCTTTGAGTATCAGGAATTCGACTACCAAGAACATTGAGCATGGTCGTCTTTCCAGAACCAGTCCCTCCGGAAACCACAACATTTTTTCCTAAGTGAACACAGATATCAAGAAACCTTGCTCCCATCTTAGAAAGAGAGCCAAATTCAATTAAATCATTAAGACCAAGTTTTTCTTCAGAGAATTTACGAATCGCAACTGTGGTTCCTCTTCTTGCCATTGGCGGAAGAACAGCGTGAATCCTTGATTGATCCGGAAGTCTCGCATCCAGCCTTGGGTTATCGTCATCGATAACTCTTCCTACCGATTGAGCAATACTTCGAATCGCAGAAAGTAGAGCATCTTCATTAGGAAACTGATTCTCAACTTTATAAACGAGCCCTTTCTTTTCAACAAAGATTTCAGAGGGGCCATTGATCATTATTTCACTAACACTAGGATCATCCAATAAATCGGTTATTGGTGCGAGAAAGCTTCGAATGGCATTTTGAAAAACACCTGACACTATTGAATCCTTTTATTCGTCTCTTTATTCATCTCTTGGCCTCCAAATTTTAACTTTTGGAGAGACCTTATTTTTACTAGCAAGCTTTCTTCTCAGCTCTTTTTCTCTTTTTACCTGGGGATGCTCCTGGACTACGATCTCTCCTTGAATTTTTCCTTGAGGACAGTAGAACTTATGAACACCAACTTTTTCAAACACAAGGCTCTTTTCAGAGATCGCCC
>JBMYPC010000140.1:0-8081 GCA_049599895.1 Bacteriovoracaceae bacterium
CAATACGTCAAAAGAATTGATAAATCTTTAAATAATCTATGACAATTTCAGTCTGTCTTACGAGTCTCTCCGGTAATAATAACTTTAAGAGAGGAAAGGGGAGAGGGGTGATGTCCTCTCCTCTTATTTGAATTGTTTAAAAGGGTCCCTGTTATCTGGTTTGAATTTTCTTTTCTTGATTTGTGGGAAAGGAATGTCTAAATTCCTTGAAGGTTCATTCTCTATAATTTCGTTCACTGAAATTATAACATTAAGGTCCTTATTGTGAAACCTGTCATGATATCTAATAGTTGTGATTCCATAGAGATCTCCATTCACAGAGTTAAAAACAGGTCCTCCTGAATCACCTATTTTAATTTTTTTATCAACTAAAAGAAGAAAAGACTTTCTATTAAAGTTTTCTTTATGCTGATTTTTAATCTGTAAGAAATCTTCATATTTTGACACAATTTTAGTTTTGCCACTTTGAATTTTTAAATCTCTAAAGCTTAAATAATTTGCAAACTTAGAAATATTTTTAGTCTTAATTTTTTTAAGTCCAATATCCTTAAGTGGAAAATAAAACCTGGAAGATGTGTTTGATTTAAGATAACAAATATCTAGGTTATTATCATTTCCACATCCTAAAAGACTAAAATATAGAGGTTTTCCTGTATGATCTTTAAATCGATAAACAAGATCTGTTTTGAAGCTTTTTAATAGCAAATCGTTCATATCGATTTTTCGAAACTTTCCATTATTTAATGAGTGACCTTTAAAACTTGGATAGACTACATGAAAGTTAGTCACTAAAGTTCCCTTTTTATTAATAAAAAAACCACCTCCGTTGCTTATGACCTTCCCATTCTTCAATATTTCAATTGAAACGAAGGCCTTTTTCCTAATCTCTAAGACCTCTGATTCAGATTTGAGGCGAATTATCTCTTGAGAGAATAGGTCCATTGAAAGTATTGCAAATATAAAAACTAACACGTTCTTATTTTACAACATTATTGAGAGAAATAGTTGATTTCCACTGTTTATTTCTGCTTAAAATGGCACACTAATTGCTACTAATCTTAACGAGAAAAGGAGTTTAAATGATGAATGATAAGTTAAGATTGGTAAATGAATTAGAGGATTTTACACAAGATTTGAAAGAGTCTAAATCAGTTATTTCAGAGAATAACATTATAAACTACATAATTAGTTCTTTGGTGGATTATTTAATAAAGAAAGAGGTAAGTGCTAAAACATATCATCAATATTCTTCTGCATCAGATAATTATAATCATCATCTGTAAGCATATTTTCAATAATTTTATCCAATTCATCGTCTGTGATGCAGGATTTAGTTGAGTCTAAGTTGAAATTTCGACACGAAGGCTCTTTAGAGACCAATTTTAGTTTATTAAATACGTTTGACTGAAATCTTTGAGGTTTGAAAACTAGTCCTTTTTTACCATATGCATCTTTCACAGATTGAATCGACGATTCATCATTTTTCTTGATGGTACTCATTAACTTAATAACTAATTTACGATAGCGAGTATCATCAGAACTTTTTCCAAAATCGTAATCATATGTTTCAACGAATATGAGTTCTTCATTCTTTTCTTCTTCTTTTGTTATAATTCTAATTCTGTATCCCTCAAGGCCAAGAGACTTAACAAGTTGAAGTATTCCACCGTCTGTATCTTGTATGAGAGAAAAGGGGATTGTTTTCAAGAAGTCAAAACCATCATTAAAATAATCATCAGACTCAGTTTCTTCACCATTTAACGAATTGCCTATTGATGAGATCGAACTTGAACCCATCCCTCCAAACAGATCACTTCCTGATCCCCCAGAAGAAGCCCCAGATGATTTTCCAGATGGGTCTATGGAACCTCCACCGCTCATGCCTCCTCTTGAATAAGAGCTTTCCGTTCCTTCGTCATTATAAGCTGTATCATCCTCATTACCTTGAGCAGCTTGTACGTCTCCATTACCACTCACGAAAGTTCTATCAAACTGAGAGAATGGGTTTCTTGATGTATAGGATGAGTTTGACTGTGCGTAGCCTTGCCGGTTAGAAGAGGTACTCGCAGGTCTTCTATCAAGTGCTGCTATTCTATTTTGAAGATCATTTATACTTGAATTTAATCGTCGCTTCTTCGCATCATCAGTTTGGGCCATTTGAGATTGTAAACTTCTCAGAGTTTCAAGTAATCTTTGTCTTTCTTTAGCATATTCAGAAGTTCTTGTTTTACTTGGATTGTCAGTAGCTTTTATATCAATGTCTTCTTCAGTTGCAGAATAGTTAATGGCTTTAGGTTTTGATCTGTGTGATGAGTCTTTTGTGAAACTTATTGATTTACTGCCAGAATTCTCGGTAGTATTTGCAGCAATTTGAGGTAAGTACTCATTTGTTTTTATAGAACTGTTTTTTCTGCTTGAACCAGACAAAGTGAGGCCTTTGCTTTCATTACTTGAAATTGTCGAACTTAAAGGTTCAGTAGGGGGACTAGAATTTTGAGTATTTGTTGATGCAACAGTCTCTACTTCTCTAGGTCTAATAATTCCTCTTCTCTCATAGACATAATTATCACTTGTTGAAGTTTGAGATTTTATACCAGAGTCCGTACTTGATCCTATATTTGAAACTGCAAGGCTTTCAGTATCTTGATCAGTTGCATTTAAAAAGTAATCTAGATAATACTTCGAATTCTCTTGATCTTCATCAAACTCTGCAAATTGAGTCATATCTGGATTATTTGTTAACTCTACTCCATTGCTTTCTGCTTCTGTCTTCAATTCCATAGACTCTGAAATTAAATCAAGAGATTCGTATACATATTTAAGTTTTTGGAGATCATCTAAATCAATATCGAGTGATCTTTTTTCGTCAATTGAAATTTTCTTACCAGTTAAATAGTATTCTTCTGAAAGAAGTCCTGCTTCTTCCAAAGCTTTAATTGTGTCTGGTTTAAGTCCATATCCATTTTTAATATAGCTAAAGACTGAGTTACGATTCTCAGAATCCATTAAACAAGATTTGTAATATTCTCCATTACATGACTTTAAAAAGCTGTCACAAATACCCGTTGTGGTTACCTCGTGAGAACTTTGGTCCATAAAATTATTAAACCCAAATCCTTTATTCGCATCTTTATGCTCAATAATATTTCCAGAGATGATATCTACTTCATGAGTACTGATTGGTCTGTTCCCAGGGACAAACTTATCAATTGAATTCATTGATTCAACAGAAGGTGAATTACATCTGTTATAGGCTATATAGAGTCTTTCGTTATCTGTGAGAACTTCTTTAAGTGTGCCGTAATAATCAGTAGTTAAAATGTCGTTTATAAATGAGTTGCTAAAGTTTAAATTTTCTTCACAAATAATCGAATTAAATGTATCGACACCAAAACTTTCAACACAAAATCCATTAAGTGAGGTTAAATAGTTTTCTAGATTGCTCTTGTCATGTTGAATCATCTTGTTGAATGGATCTTGATCAAATTCGGTGTTTTCATAATCACAGAAGCCTTCAGGTAAACTGGGTTCTATACTTTGAATTGAACTGAAGGTGATCATGGGGTTTTTTGTAGAAGCTTGAAGACCATATAAGTTAAGCTTCATTGTAGTAAGGAAATACTCATAAGTTTCAGAGTCTTCATCAATTTTAGGGAGCTGACTCGAATAATCATTAAAATAACCTTGAGTCCCATTTAATGATAATGTGCAAATATCCTGTCTTATACCTATATCGCTTGATTGTAATCTTCTGTTAAAACTGCTCATTGGGTAACAAGAGTTTTTGTCATGATCCACAACACTCTTAACATTTGCCTTCATCATTTCTTCAATCTTTTCCAAATTCATACCTGGAAACAATTGATTGAATCTTTTTTGAGCTAATTCTTTATTTTTACATCTTGATACAGAGTTTTTTAAATTTGTTAAAAAGCTGCTCAAGTTACAATTTCTGATACTCGGAAGGTATTTAGATTTTTCATCTTCAGAAAATAATTGGTCAATAAAGTTAATGTTATCGATTGCTGCTAAGTATGTTCCATGGATTTGCTTACCAAGCTCTCTTAATGCAACTGCATTAATTCTTGAATCATCATAATTTTTGAATCTTTCGTTTAATTGTTTAGTCTTTCCATCAGCTTTATTAATACACTCACATGTTTCTTGATTTGTGATTAAACCACCATAAGGATTAAATATACATTTATTGTAATCAAATCCAATTTGCTCAATTGTTTCATTATTAAAGACTTCTTCATCTGGTCTACATTGTTTGTCTTCAACATGTTCCTCTTCGACCTGTCCTGTCCTGGCTGCAAACAGAGTAGAGGTGCAAATCCAACAAAGGATAAGAATGTTAATCTTCATTACAAATAATTTCATGCAGTTAAATTATCGGCAGAACTCCAATAATTCCAAAGTGAATAAGTCTACTAATTGAATTATTTTAGAGATTTTAGGTGGTTAGTAAGTATAAATATGAGATACCTAAGAAAACGAGTGCCATTATTTTTTAGCATCAGATGAAGCTGGTTTTTTAGATGATGTCTTTCTTGAGCTTCTCTCAATATAAGTTGGGAATACTCTTATAAATCTATCAAGCTGCTGCTTAAGAAGTGAATTTGAAGTAACCTTTGAGACTTTTATACACATCATTAGAGTAAACATTTCCTTAGTCCCGACCGGGTCGAGATCTGAAGAAACCTTTGCGACCTCTTGCTTTGATTTAAAATCTTCAACGATGTTACCAGACATATGATTAACGATATTTGAGAACAGATTGTGAATCTCTGGGTGGTTAGTATCTAAGATATGGTCAGGCCTCGATGACTTCGAGGAGCTTTCAACTATTGAAACCTTAACCTCTTCGCCGCCTACAACACTAAATGCCTTTCCATCAACATGTATAGTCTTGCTCGAACCAATGTAAAAGACTTTAAAGTGATCACCATTTTTATAAAACAATGAAGGCTTGTTCTTATATTTACCTATATAAATTCCGGGCGACTGATTAAACAACTTTTCTGAAGTGTTGTATCCTGAAATTTGACTCAAACACTTACTGTAATGATTAATATTAAAGCTTTCAGAACGATAACTACCATAGCTATTTAAATAATCTTTATCAAAACGAATAAGTTCGTTTGAATGAGTAATCAGAGGTAAGCCTAGGAGTATTCCTAATACAAGTAATCGCATACAGACATTATCGGCTTTATTTAGGATTTTGTTAAAGGTAAGCGTAAAAACAGATGGTTACATTCAAATCATAGCCAATGAACTGTGCATTTAATGAATCTCACCTAATTCCGATTAGAATTTATGCAACTTTTAATGTTTCTACTTTTCACAATGTCATTAGCTTCAAATGCAGAAGAAGCCCTTTCTTCAAGAGACTCGCTAATGGTTTCAGATTTAGTGACACAAACAACAGAGGTAAGTGAAATAGAATCTAGTAGCGACCTTAGAACAAAGGTCTCTCAACTATCTAGTGAAATAGTATTCAAGTCGTTTGATGGAGAGGCAGCGAATTATCGATATTTCACAAAATCTTCTAAACCTGTCAAAGCTACTAATTCTGATGAGTATAAAATGACCCAAGCAGGAGTAATCAATATTAGAAATGATGTTAAATTCAGTGGAATATTAATTTCAGAGAATCTAATAAATGAGGTCTCATTTATTATGGATCAAGATAAAAGCACTCGAAATAAATCATTGCAATCCATAATTGAATTACTTTCAACTCAAGATGATAAAGATCAAGAACACAAAGACTTCAATCAACTCTTGATGGGTGACGGTTCGAACAATAGTGGCCTAATCAAAAATCTCAATGTCTCAAAAGATAAAAGCGGAAACAAGAGGGTCGCTTATCTTGAAATTGAAGAGGGTAAATTTATAACTGTTTCAGATTTTAATGAGTTCTTTAGAGTTGATCTCAATAAAAGCAAAATAGACTTAATAAAAAACATAACGTATTTCATTCTCTCAACCAATGAAAACAACGGCCAACTAAACGATGATCTATATCAAAGCCTATGCAACAGTGATTGTAACTTAAGCAATGTAAATGCTGGCGAGGTATTACTAACTATTGCAGCAATCGCCGCCAACAACACTGAAGAATCGAAAAAGGTATTTTGCACACTGGATAAATATAATGATGTCTGCCCATCGAAGACAGTAACAAAAACATTGAATAATTATCTAAAAAAAGAAGAGTGGACCAAAGAATGTGATGAGAATGAAAAACTTATTAAAGATCTAGATCCGCAATTGAATCCTACAAATCCACAGGATATCAATGGAAAGAAAGGAACACCTAAAGTGAAGCCTAAACTAGATATTCTTATTCGAAGAACTGAGGTCAACAAGGAAGAAAAGAAGGCACGATATCTTGCAGAAATAGTTACTGAAGAGAAACTTACTGATGATGGTGTATTCAAATGGAAATGTAAGGGCAAAAAATCAAATTGTAGTGAAGAGGGTGATGAGGTCTGGTTTGAAGACTTAAAACGAACTCAAACATATTCAGTAACAGTTACATACAACAATGGAAAAGAGATCATCGCTGAAAGTGAAATTATATACCCTAACATTGATTGCTCTAAAGGTGACGGAGACGGATGCACGACAGAGCAGATTGAAGATGACAAAAATAACCCAATTGAAGAAAGCTCTGATGAGGAAAGAGAACCAATTTATGGATATGAAGGAGCTGGCAACCTAGCACCCGCACCCTTTACACCCGACATTCTTCCACAAGAAAATTTTGGGGGTACATTTATGTCAGGTTCAAATTGATCACAAATATATCATATATTATGATATATTTGTTTCATATTTTACATTTTTGCTGAAACTTGAATCACTTCAAACATACGTTAGTAGAAGCACATGGAACGAAAACTAAGCATTCTATATTCAAAACTATCAGCTATCGGATTATTAGTCTCTTCAAAGAGAATCAAGAAAGAATTCAACGATATTGAAGAAGTCTTATTGGATGCTCTATATGAAGTAGACAATGATTCAAGAATGCTGTCTCTCATCTTCTCTTGGGCAAATATCCATGGTGATTACATTATTGCAGATAAGTTTTTCAAGGCCCACAAGAAGAGAGTTAAACGAAATGGAGAATGTCCTTGGGTATATGCTCTGTGCGCTTATTTAGTTCATTCAAAGAATCACAAATTCAAAAATGGCTTAATAAAACAAAAAAAAGAAATATGGGTAGGGGATAGAGTTTCTGAATCATCTAGAAAATTACAAGGCACCATCGACTATTTAGAAGCTTTAAACATCATCGTTCCGAAAAAGTTTCTCAGAATCAGAGAGTCTGACTGCCTATCAAGAGAAGTGCTAATTAAACAAAACACTCAATATCGATATCGCTTTATATATGGTGTGAATTGGAGATCTGAAATTATTTATGCAATTCATAGAGGGCTTGATAACCCCAACAAGATATCTAAAGAATTGGGTTTGAGCTATTCAAATGTTTGGTCTGTTTTCAATGATTTCAAGTTAGTTGAGAGATTTGTGATTAAGAATAAAATCTGATTTATTCTCTTATCAACTTGAAAATCACCACAGTTTTCACGCAACAGTTACTTTAAATTTTAGATTTTGATTTCTTAGCTGGTCTTGAAGTGACAATTGAATCCAATATTTCTCTGATTCTCCAATTTGCTTAGCAATCTTAGATGCTCGCTCAGGGGAGGGGATACGTCTTTCATTTTCAAGATCAGCCAAACTTTGAATTGAAATACTTAATAATCCAGAAAATTCTCTTCTCGTCATATCCCTTGACTCTCTCTCAGCTTTTAAAGCAATACCGAAAGTTATTTCTCCAAAAACATTTTTAAGATCTTCTGTCGTTAAATCTTTAGTAGTCATGTTTATTTGCCTCCAAGACGACAACAAGTTTGTCATTCTCAATGGTGTAAATTACCCTGTATGATCTATTCAGCATTATGGACCTCTGGCCCTTTCTGTGCCTTTGCAATGGCTCATCATGTAGACCTGGTGATTTTCTAACCTCATCTAAACCAATCAACTCTATCTGCTCAGCCCAC
>JBMYPC010000141.1:0-8003 GCA_049599895.1 Bacteriovoracaceae bacterium
AATCGGTCTTAAACCAATTTTTGGATTTTTTGATTTTCGATTGATATCGATATGCTCTCTAATGTAGTAGTGAAGCTCTCTGATTTTTACGTCTTTTTTCGACTGCGCGAAAAAGTCTGTAACACCTTGAATGGTCATAAAACCGTACTCAGAAGCATCAAGTCCTTGTGCTGATTTGAAAATTCCTTCTTGACTCAGTTGAAAGTCACCAGCGATTGTGGTTGGCCCATCAACATCTCTGTGAGTCATTGTTTCGGCCATTACAGCCTGAGTACTTAAGAATGCGAGCATAAAAATAGGGGTCTTCCTAGCGAATTGGGAAAGTCCTTTTTTAAGGTTCATATAGTCTTCCTTTTTTAAGGTTTGTGGAAAAGTTCCTCAATGTTAAATGTACTAACGCCAGCCTAACATTGTGGTGCTGAGCGGTGTAAGCCCTTCTGAAAAAACTATATGGGCTAGGTAAGTATATAAAATTACACGGCTAATTTGCTGTAAGGTAATATAAGCTCTGGAAAATTGACGCTTTTAGTGGGTTTTCGTAAAAACCAACAAACAAAAATTTCGTTAAATTAAGGGGGGAATTAATGAAATACACGCTAGCACTGCTAACCTTGCAGAGCTTTTTTCTAGGATCAACTGTTTTTGCCAATCAAAACCAAGAAGCTTTTGGGGAGTCCTTGGATCGAGAGTACTTTACTGTTTCGAATAGAGAAGTTGAAGAGGTTGATTCAGATGTTGAATTTTTTACACACAGGCCAAATCTAAAGTCAGTTACGGCCACCATTGCGACTGCCAATAAACTCATCGCAATTGGCACAAAAGTGTGGTCAATTGTTGAAAAGGGAAGACCTGTATCGACTGTAAATATGAAGGCGCAAGTGGCGGTTCTGCCTGAAACGGAATCCACAATGCTTGCCTTTCAACAAATGCAAGGTTGGGAGTATCCCATTACAAAAGTTTATGAAGTGGTTTATAAAAACTTTTATGGCATGAAAGTTGTAAAGTTTAAGTACGCCGTAACTTTTGAACACGGTGGAACTTATCAAGGTAAAGGTCAGTATCTCAATGCCGTAAGGATTGCCGCAAGCGAAGTTAATGTTGCCTGGGGTTTTAATTTTGATGCTTCTGCTGAAGTTGTTTCTATTTCTAATAGAGGCACGCAAGAAGATCCTGTGGCTTCTGTTCAGATTAAGCTCAACTATCGAACTAAAACGATTGTGAGCGATAGTCGAACTGAGGAGTCTTTCTCTATCAGTGGAGATGGGCTGATAAATAAGATGTATTGAGAACTTCGATTCCCCGTCATGATTTTTTGACTTTAAAGAGTTAAAATTAAAGAATCACATATCAATGAACGGGGAAAACCAGATCCCCTAAGTTATTAAAAATATGTTGTTGTATTAAAGATTTTTCACAAAATAACCGAGATATATCTTGATATATATCATTGAGATGATATAGTAATATTATGAGCTGGGAAGTGAGATATAAGGGCCAAGCTAAGAAGGCCCTAAAACAGGGAAGTAAAGTTTTATCACAAGATGCAAGAGACGCTATGGATGCTCTACATCTTGATTTGGAAGAGGATGGCCCGACTCAATCAACATGGCCTAATTATTCAAAGTTTAAAGGGCTTGGAAAAAATGTTGATAAACGCCACTGTCACTTATTAAAAGGAAAACCAACTTATGTGGCATGTTGGGAAATAATAGATAAGAAAAAGAAAATTTTGGAGGTTTACTATGTCGGCACACATGAAAAAGCACCTTACTAATGAAGATGTAAAGATTCTCGTGTTTGGACAAGAGATTGAGCTTAAAAAAAGTTTAAAGGCTTCCTTGGTAAATATCATTAATGAAGTCGTTGATCTTGATTCTTACTCTTCGGAAGAAGTTCACGGTAAGTGGCTTAATAGCCCAAGAATGAGGGTTGCAAAATATTTAAAAGGTGCAAGAAAAAGAGAAGGGCTAACTCAAAAAGAAGTTTGTGATAAGCTTGATATTCAGCAGAGTAATTACTCTAGTATGGAAAGAGGAGAAAGGCCTATTCCTGAGCACCTAGTTTCTGGACTTGCAAAACTGTTGAATGTAAAAACTAAAATGCTAGACGAAGAACAAGTTGAAAAGAAACTGAAAGCATCTTAGCATGAGCGGCCAGTCTTAAGTGCTCGGCAAGAAGGCCGAAAAACTCTTATGGATAGAGACTTCAAATAGATACTCAAAGAGATCATTAATATCTAAAAATCCTTTTGGTTTTTTAACATTTAAAAACTCTTGAAAGTCATAAAAGAGATCTTCTTTTCTTAGGCCCTGGTCCATTAAAGAAGAGCCTTTGTGTGTAAGAACAGACTTTGAAAGCTTCTCTCCTTCATTATTCACAATGAGTGGATGATGGAAAATTTCGCATTTTGTGAATCTTTCAAAGTTTAATTTCTTGGCCAGTTCTTTTTGATAAGCACTTGAACTTTTTAAGTCTTGCCCTCGTATGATGTGCGTGATTCCTAATTTTTCATCATGAAGAATATTAAGAAGTTGATAGCTAGGTTGGTTGTCTCGAGACCAGACAACAAAGTCTTCGCTATCTGAAGATTTAAACCTGATAGGCAGTTTAAAGTCTAGAGAAAGGCCTTTTTTACGACAGATCTTAGGATAAGAATGAGAGGTATTTCCCAAAGCTTTTAAAGAAGAGCGAGTACATTCACAAGCATAAAAAGAATGATGATTTTTGTTGATCAACTCTTTTGCTTCTTCGAAAAGCAGGGTTTGAGAATAGTGATTTTGAAAGTCTTTTAAATCCGATGGCCCTTCATCAAATTTGATTCCTAACCATTCAAAGGTTTTAAAAAATGACTCGATATACTCATTGCGAACTCGTGTTTGATCGCCGTCATCGATTCTTAGAATGAGTTTGGACTTTTCTGATTTTGCCCAAAAACTTGTCAGTAAAGCATTGCAGAGATTGCCTTTATGGAGAAAACCACTTGGGGTGGGGGCAATGCGAGTTTTTTTCATTAGTTTGATTTACCCATCTTTAATCAAGTTTTTAATCAAGTCTAATTTTTAATTGCTGACAAACTTGATTGATCGTCTCTTTTCGAGAGTCAATCGGCGAGAGGGTTTGGGCCTTTAGCCATTTGAAAAAGTTTGTCCTAGCTTCATTAATTTCAAGGTCAAACTCAAGTTCGTTTGAAACATTGAGAAGAAAGCTAATCTCCTCAAGAAGATTAAGGTTTTCAGCATCTTCAATGAAGGCTTGGGTTCTTTTAATAATCGCCTGCTCAAAAGGTATCGCGATGAGATTGTGTTGAAGAGTAATTCCCCATTTCTTAGTGTCTTCAATGATGGATTCAATCTCTTCTCTTCTTGCTGGTGTGAGATTTCCACTTAAATTATCAGAGAGGATATTGTGTTTTATAAATGATCCAATATGATGAAGAACTTTTGGTAAAGGAACATTAAGACCAGAAAGGTGAGACATAAGAGAGTAGTTCTCTTTATAGATATTTCCAAGTTGTCCTTCAATATTACCCATAAGGTCTTTCATGAGTTCATCAATCACTTTATAACGATAGTCTTGAAGAAGGTCTTTTAAAGTGAAGAGCTCTGGTCCAAACTCGCGGTCAAGAATTCTAATGGCCCCAGGAAGATCAAGGTTTTTATAAACGTCTTCAAAAGCTTCGACGAGTTCTTTATAATGATCTTCTGATTGAAAGAATCTCACACCGGCATTGAGGTTGTGATCGCCAAAGTGAATTGCGCCAAAAGTGATAAAGCGTACAGATCCTGTTATCCTTGAGGTCAGTCGAGCTCTCCCACAGACAATTTTATTTTTTCCAAGTTCAAAGCGGTGAACATCGTTCATATGAACATTAAAAGCATAGATCTTTGAGTCTTTTGGATACTCTTCAAATAAATTCGAAATGGCGACGTGAACGGCCATGTTAAAAAAGTTGACCTTACTTGGTTTTATGAGCTTTTCATAAATCGTCTTTCCATTTTCAAATTCGGCAATGTTTGAGGGGGCGTCTCCAAGAGCGTCACTAAACTTTTCTTCAAGGTCATTCTCAGGATAAAGATCTTTATAAAGTTCAAGAGCACGACAAGCGTAGCGCATATTTTGAGTGGTCTCAAGACCGCTGACTTCATCAAAAAACCAAGCACAGCTTGTATACATCAGTTGAGCCTGGTGTTGGACCTCAAGCTCTTTTATAAGGTTTGAGATCTCTGTACGATCTTTTAGTTGAGGGGCCCATTTTTTAGTGAACGAATTGATATGTTCTTCGGTTCGATTATAAATGAGTTCAAAATAATCATTTCGAATTTTCCAGGGAGAGATTTGCATCTCTTTCATTTTCTTTACAAAAGATGATTGAAACTCATCGCGAATAATATCAAGAGAGTCTCTAAAAGGCTTTCTCCATTTTTGATGCCAATGGGGATGTCCTCCAGAGTTACAGCCACAGTTTTCTCGCCATCTTTCAACACCGTGAACACAAGACCATGATGAGTTTTCATGAATCTGGGCTTCATAAACGGGTGGGTGAAGCTCGAGGTATTGCCCGTAGTTTGTTATCTTTGCAAGATTGTTCTGTTCAATATGTTTAAGAGCAAATGCTAAGGCCATATCTCCATGCTTGTGATGATGCCCATAAGTTTCACCATCTGTTGCGATATGAGACAGCTGATTTTCAATATGAGAGTCTTCTGAAAAAGCATTAACCAGACGATTGGCAAACTCTTCACCATTATGAAGAAGTCCTTGAAAGGCAACGTCTTTTGCCACTAGACCATCATAAAAGAAAGCTGTAATGGTTCGTCCTGATGGAAGATTAATCAAGTAGCCTTGTCTTGGATCAACTTTTTCATGGGAAACATCTGTCCATTCTTCACTACCGCCATTTAAAGGCCTAACCGCTTTGGCCTGCCTTGGAGCAAGAATGACATATTTCATTCCGTAATCAGAGAGGATTTCAAGAGTTTCAGTGTCAACGGCGGTTTCCGGAAGCCACATCGATTCAGGAACTCGCTTAAAGCGTTCTTCAAAGTCGCGAAGGCCCCAGTAGACCTGAGTGTCTTTATCTTTTGTGTTTGCAAGGGGCATGATGACATGGTTATAGCATTGAGCGATTGCGGTGCCGTGACCACCAAAGTTTTTCATACCAAGCTTATCCCCTTCAAGAATTAGCTCGTAAGTTCGTGGATCATGTCTTTCCATCCAACTGAGAAGTGTTGCCCCGAAGTTAAAACTCATTTTACTATAATTATTAATCAGCCCGTGAATGACTCCATCACCTGTGAGAAGAGCAGACTGGGCATTTTCTCTATAGCATTCGGCATTGATTCTTTGGTTCCAATCATGGAAAGGATAAGCGGATTCTTGAATTTCAATTTCTCCAAGCCAAGGGTTCTCTCTTGGGGGTTGGTAGAGATGAGAGTGGATGCAAAGATATCGGTTCAAGTTGAATTCCTTTTCTTAAGATTCTTTTTGGTATTTTAAATAGATACCGGCCAGAGGTGGGATCGTAATATCAATAGCAAATTGATGCCCATGAAGCGGCTCTTTTTTGGAGGTCGCTGCTCCTAGGTTTCCTTTATTTGATCCACCATAATTTTTTGAATCACTATTGAAGTACTCTTTCCAAGTACCTTCTTTTGGCACGCCTACGCAGTAGTTTTCAATAAGAGTCGGTGTGAAATTAAAAACAAAAAGATGAACATCATTGTCAGCTTCATTTCTTCTAAAAAAAGAAATCACAGAACGCTCACTGTCAGAGAAATTTCCATAAAAGAAGAGATCTTTATTATATTCTCCTTTATGGAGAACTTCATTTTCTTTATAGAGGTGATTAAGATCTTTCGTTAAGAGTCGAATTTGATCATGTTCAGGGTACTGAAGAAGATGCCAATCAAGACTTTGTCTAAAATCCCATTCTTTTCCCCCAGCAAACTCATTTCCCATAAAGTTTAATTTTTTTCCAGGAAGGGCATACATATAACTATAAAGACAGCGTAGGTTCGCCATTTGCTGCCAACGATCACCTGGCATTTTATTAATGAGAGATTGCTTTCCATGAACAACTTCATCATGACTTAGAGAAAGGCAGTAGTTTTCATTATAGGCATAGTCCATTCGAAAGGTAATTTCAAAATGATGAAACTTTCTGTGAACAGGATCTCTTTTAAAATACTGAAGACTATCATTCATCCAACCCATATCCCATTTGAGATCAAAACCAATTCCTCCATGGTCAGTTGGCTTTGTGATTCCAGGAAAAGCTGTGGATTCTTCTGCAATAGAAAGAGCGCCAGGAAAACTTTTATGAATAGAGTTATTGAGATTTTTAAGAAAGTCGATGGCCTCGTAATTTTCATTACCGCCATCTTTATTAGGGATCCAAGCATTGTGTTCTCTTGAGTAATCAAGATAAAGCATCGAAGCGACTGCATCGAGCCTGAGTCCATCAAAATGAAACTCACTTAACCAATAATGAGCACTACTAATGAGGAAACTTTGAATCTCGTTTCTTCCATAATTAAAGATCAGGGTTCCCCAGTCGGGATGTTCTCCCTTTCTTGGGTCTTGATGTTCAAAAAGATGAGTGCCATCAAAGAAACTCAGGCCATGTTCATCTTTTGGGAAATGGGCCGGAACCCAATCTAATAAAACTCCAATATCATTTTTATGAAGAGTATTAATAAGGAATTTTAAATCTTCAGGTGAACCATAACGAGAAGTTGGAGCGAAGTAACCTGTGACCTGGTATCCCCATGACGGGTCATAAGGATATTCAGTGATGGGCATAAATTGAACATGAGTAAAACCGAGAGACTTTATATAGGCTGGGAGTTGTTCTGCCAGTTCAAGGTAAGTCAGAGGTCTTCCTTCTTCAACATTCCATTGCCATGAACCAAGATGAAGTTCATAGATCGAAATCGGAATGTCTGAAAAAGATTTGTCTGATCTTTTCTTAAGCCAAGATTGATCTTCCCACTGGAACTCTTGATCCCAAACTATTGAAGCGGTAAGGGGTCTTTGTTCTGTGAACTTTGCAAAGGGGTCTGCCTTTTCAACTTCATAACCATGATGTTTAGATTTGATAAAGTATTTATATCTCTGTCCATTGGCATTAAAGGGAAACTTCCCATACCAAATTCCACTATCTCCTAAGGGAGCAAGGCCATGGGCGTTTCGGTTCCAAGAGTTAAAGTCTCCGATCACTGAGACAAAGGCTGCATTTGGTGCCCAGACGGCAAAATGAGTTGAATTTCCTTCGGTGTGGGAGCCTAGTTTTTGCCAAAGGTTTGTATGATTTCCCTCAGCAAAAAGATGGAGGTCAAAGTCTGTCGGTTTGATTTCAGAACTTATCATAATTTAACTTGCACTATTGTGAACTGCCTTTAATAATAGTCGCGGTTGAGGAGTAATAGACACTATCTTAATTAAGGGGAAATGACCATGGCAAGAACAACAACTGCTACCAAGAAGAAAACCACTAAGAAACCTGCTCCTAAGAGTGCTGCAAAAAGTCCTGCGAAAAAAGCAGCAAAAAAGACAAAAACAGCAACTAGGGCAACGACCAAGAAAACTATTAAGAAAACGACTAAGAAAACGACTAAAAAAGCAGCAACAAGAAAAACAACGGCCAAGAAAGCAACAACTGCTAAGGTAAGCCGTTCAAAAGCGAAAGCGGCACCAATTAAGACTAAGAAAAAGGCAATTAGCGCTGAGCAACGTTACCAAATGGTACAACAAGCAGCTTATTACCTAGCTGAGTCAAGAAACTTTGACAGTCAATACGATCAGCAAAATTGGCTTGAAGCAGAAAAGCAGATCGATCGACTTTTAGCGTAATAAAACGAGACTTTTAAATTAAGAAAGAAAAAGGCCTTCAATTTTTGAGGGCCTTTTTTATTCAGCGCTAAGAAAATATCTTTTAAGAATTTTGATTTTATTTAAATAGTTCATATAGGCTTCATAGCTTGATTCATAATGACTAAAGTGAT
>JBMYPC010000142.1:0-7830 GCA_049599895.1 Bacteriovoracaceae bacterium
ACTAGTCCTAAAGTTAAACTCCACAGACTTCTGATCAAAGTGAACTTCAGCTTCATGTCGATTCTGTTTTCAAAGGCTTGGAAGAAGAAAGTCTTTCATTTTTACTTTTAGCCTTTTTAATCTTTCAGCAGATTTCTATAATCTTTATAAAAGCGGTTGACGCGATGTTTCCCTTGTGAGAAAAATTTCTGATAACAATGGGATAGAAGATTATGCAACGATTTTTGATTCTTTTCGCAGCCATTTCATGGGCGACTTGCCACGGAAGTACTTCATTTTACTATTATTCGCAAAGTGACCGAATTCAATCTTTAGAGGCTCTTTATAAGACAACTAAAGATCGCTACTCATTGTGGGAAATCAAAAATGCCAATATTGGTGTTGATGGAGATAAGCTTTTTCAAGAGGCCATTAAATTTGAGCAATCTCTTGCTGATCTAGAAGACCCTGTAAAAAAAGCGAAATCAAACCTTGATTTTCATGATCGAGTGAGAAAACTCATTGCAGGCTTTAAAGACACGCATTTTTCGGCTAGAGCAAATGTTTCGATTCCTAAAATGACTTCTGGTCTTAAGACTGAACTTTACCATGAAGACAATAAGAGGCTTGTCCTTGTTTCGGCAATTTCAAAAAAAATAATGGAACTCAATAAAACTTTAGGTGGGCACAGCGAGGTTGATCAAATTAAAGTTGGGCATCAAGTTGTTGCGATTGATGGAATAAAAGTTGATCAATTGATCTCCACATATGAAGAGTATTCAGCTGGATCATCTCCTGGATTTCGAACATCTGTTGCAACAAATTCACTCGCTTCTCGTAGTTTTCTTTATCCTGAAAAAACATATTCTCTTTGGACATTTCACAATGGTGAAAAAGAGTATCGCGTTCGTCTTCCATGGTATTTTGATAAACCGAAACGAAGAGATGTTGAACTCTACCTTCGTGCGAAAGGGTATAAGTCTCTAGAGAAGGCCTATTTCTCTTGGGATGAATCAAAACAAAAGTGGAATGAGAGTAAGGAGCTTGAATTTAAAGGCTATAATTTTCGTGATGCTCCAAAGGGAATCATTGGAGAGACAGAGTGGATCAGAGGAAAAGATGATGTTTTGATAAGAACCGGTTATTTTATCAAAAACTCTAAAAGTTATGGTTATATTCAATTCTTTGCTTTTAATGGCAGCAGTATTCGAACTAAAGGGGAAAACCCCAAAACATCAAATCTTGTTGATGTTTTTAGAGACTTCGTTAAGGAACTTAAAGCAAAGGAAGTCCCTCTTATCGTCGATATTCGTGTTAACTTTGGTGGGAATACGATTCTTGCGATTGAAAATCTTTCTTCAATTGCCAAGGTTGGGGAGTCCTATCCTTCGCGAACCATTGGTTACCGTATGTCTCAAACGATGACTTCTCTTTTTAATTCAATTATTATTGACCCAAGTATTGCAGCAGTTCCAACATTTTCAGATTGGGAGCTTGTTCAGAAAGAGTTTGATTATGCTCACTCAATCAATCAAAAGTACAGCAATGTGATTCTTCAAAGTGATCCGATTACAGCAAATGGAGATGTAGGTGGATATGATGAAGAGGTTGTCGTTCTTCTTTCTCCATGGTGTATCAGTGCTTGTGACAACCAATCATTTCTTTTTAAACATAGCAAACGAACGACTATTATTGGTGAACCCGCGAATGGAACAGGTGCTGGGTTTTTAAGTACTGGTAGTCAAAGTACGACATATATTGATCCTTTAATGATTATTTCTACCCGAATACCAAACTATCTTTTTGGATTACCAATAGTCTCGAATGAAAGAGTTATTGAAGATGAAGACCATTCTTTACTCTTTGAAAACAATAGTGAAAACAAAGCGACTCAGCCAGATATTGAGTTTAAGTCAACTAAGAATACTTATTTGAATAAGTCTGAAGAATGGATTGAAAAGGCAATTGAGGTTATTGACTCTGGTACACAAGCAATCACAGTTCCTTAATAATATCTATCTTGATCTAGAGAGAGAAGTTCTTCTTTGAGTTTCTTTACTGTGTAATATTCATTGAGATAAACAACAAATATGCCGAGACATAAAGTTATGGCCATTGAAATTAAATGAGAGGTCGTGTTCCCATTTATGAGTAGTGCTTCATAAAGTCTATATCCTTCGAGTGTAAGGATTCCTCCTAAAAGAGGTGCTACATACCAGTATCTGACTGTCGAGAGTAGTTCTATCTGCTGACTTAAAGCTTCCTTGTGATCGTTCAAGTAATCAAATGAGCTTTTAGTGATCTCTTTAAGGTTTTTCTTTGAACTGTGGTAATAGGCGTAAAAACTAATAAAAATACCCGCGAAAGCAACCTCAATACAGGCAAGGGTCTCAAAAAGGGAATCTTGTTCTGTTGCCATTTTCGAAAACCAGATAGCAACGAAAAGTCCTGCAAGAGATTCTCGAAAGTTTCGTGATTGAATTTTTCGATCAAAGTTAATTGCTTTTTTCTTTATTAACTCCATGTCTACATCTCCTATATTTGTTTTTTGACTTTTCCAGAGCTCCTGCAAGTTTTGGCTGTTGTACTTCATTGTTTGTCCTCCATAATTGAGGAAATAATTTTCTTAATCCTTGAGACCTTGGTTGAAATATTACTTTCTTTTAAACCGGTAATAAGAGCAATTTCTTTTTGGGGTTCGCCTTCAAGAAAAAGAGAGAAAATTTCTTTATCGAGAGGCTTCATGGTTTTAAGAATCTCTCCAATTTTTTCCAATGTGTTTCTTCGCTCCATTTTCTTTTCAAACTCTTCACTTTCAATCTGATGTTCTATTTCTTCAATTGATCGAAGAGAGAACTTAGTTTGTTTACTCTCTTTGATCGAATGGGAAATACATCGATTGTAAGCTACTCTGTAGCACCAAGTTTTTGCTGAGCAATCATTTTGAAAGTTATCAAGGCTTAACCAAATTGCGGTCATGACTTCTTGATAAAGCTCATTTACTTTCTGATCATTGAATTCATATGATCTACAAATCCTTTTTAAGGCTTTCGAATAGTCATTATTTATTTGGTTAAAGAGTTCTTCTTTCATCACTGTCTCAACTGCTTTCATTGACTTAGTCCCAGTACTAAGAATTATCTCACAAAAAAATGAGATACATTAAAAAGGCAAGTAATAACAGGGCTTTAGGGACTAGTTCTTTTTCCAAGCGGAGGGAAGAAACAGAACAAGGACAGTGAAATATTCAAGTCTTCCGACAAGCATACAAAGGGAAAGAACAATTTTTCCCAAATCACTAATATGAGCAAAGTTTTCTGTAGGTCCTACGCTTCCAAGACCTGGGCCGATATTAGATAAACAGGCCACAACGCTAGTCATGGCGGTGAGTGGGTCAAGACCAGTGGCTGCCATAATAAGACTTCCAACTGTAAAAACTCCTACATTGATGAGAACAAAATTGAGGATCCCTTTTGAGATTTCTTTAGTGACTGTTTGATGGTCGACTTTGGTCATCTTAATTTGTTTTGGGTGAATGAGGTGGCTCATATAATTAATAACACTTTTAAAAGTGTAAATGATCCGAACAACTTTCATTCCACCTGAAGTTGAACCAGCACTCCCACCAACAAACATCAGGAATAAAAGAAGAAGTTGGCAGATAAAGGGCCACATTTCGTAATCGTAAGTTCCGTAACCAGTGGTCGTACTAATTGAGACAACCTGAAAGGCTGCGTATCTTAAGGTTTTCTCAAGTCCAAGTTCAGCATTATAGGTGAGGAAGGTGATAATCGTAATACTGGTAAAGAGAATCCCCATGTAGACTCGAAACTCTTCACTTTTAAAGTAAGCATTAAGCTTTCCTTTCATGCAGGCATAATGGAGTGAAAAGTTAATACCGCCAAGAAGCATAAAAGCTGTAATAATCCATTGAATATAGCTACTTTCATAATGCCCAATACTCGCATTTTTAGTGGAGAAACCTCCTGTTGAAAGAGTATTAAGAGCATGATTAAGAGAATCAAAAATACTCATTCCTCCAGCAATGAGCGCGAGGAATAAAATGACAGTAAGACAAAGATAAATTCCCCACAAGGCCTTAGCGGTGTCTTTAATTCTCACATTCATATGGTCTTTACTAGGTCCAGGAGATTCCGCAAAGAAAAGCATTGTTCCTTCAATTCCAAGAATTGGGAGTATGGCAATCGAAAGAACGATAATCCCCATACCTCCAAGCCATTGGGTAAGGGAGCGCCAAAAAAGAATTGATTGGGGAAGGGACTCAATCTCCGTGAGAATTGATGAACCGGTTGTACTGAGTCCTGACATGGCCTCAAAAAAGCAGTCTACAAAAGAGGGAATGGCCCCAGAGGTATAAAAGGGGATCGCTCCAATAAGTGAGAATGAAAGCCAGCTAAAAGTGACAATGGCAAAACCTTCTCGCAAAGTCATTTGATCTTTGGTTTTTGTCCCCTTGAAAAGAAGCCCTCCTCCGAGCAAACAAGCAAGAGCTGGGATGAGGAAAACAGATATCCCAACATCTCCAAAATAAAGTGAGAGAAGAAAAGGAGCTAAAAGAGAAAGCCCTAAGAAAATGGTAAGCCCTGAGAGTACATGGATAAGAAGTTTTATATTCATTCGTGCTCGAGTAACTCTTCTAGTTTTGCAATTGATTCAGAGGGGCTGTGGGCGACAAGAATATCACCAACATGCAATTGATCATCACCGGAGAGAAGGTTGATTTGATCACCTCTTTTGACTCCTCCGAAGATCACACCGTCGGGTCTATTAATTTCTTTAATAATATTTTTAGTGATCTTACTTGAATTTGTAATTTCAATTTCAAGAATCTCGGAGTTGACTTTTTCGACGACGGAAACAATTTTTCCTCTTCTAATATGTTTGAGAATCGAAGAAGCGGTGGCAAGTCGAGGAGAAATCGTTGAATCAACTCCTAGAGAATAGGCTAGAGCTGTTAGTTTTCTACTATTCACTAGAGCAACGGCCTTTTTGGCCCCCAAGGTTTTGGTGAGTAGTGCCGTTAGGATATTTGAATTATCATCGTTCATCATCGTCACAACCACATCCGCAGAAGCCACACCTTCATTTTCTAAGGTGTCCACATCTGTATTGACTGTACAAAAGACATCGACATCGAGATCGTTGGCAATTTTGTTACAAATATCTCGATCTCGATCAAAGACTTTGACTTTATGACGAGTTTCTTCAAGTTTTTTTGATACTTGATAACCAATTTTTCCACCACCGACAACAAAAATATTCTTCGTACTATGAGATTGAATTCCAAAATGTTCTCTGACGAGTTCAAGGTCTTTCTTTTTACAGAAAAAGAAAATCATATCTCCAACCTTCATCTTTTCATTTTTTGAAGGAGTGAAAGTTTGTCCATCACGGCAGATGGAGGTCACAACCATAATTTTTTTGTTATTTAAAGTACTAATGCCTTTAAGCTCTCTATCAATATAGGGACTGTTTTCTTTGATGGGATATCCTAGATGAAGAAGTTTGTCGTTGAAAAACTTTGCGACTTCTGAGGCATCTGCAAAGTCACAAAGTTCACTGACTTCTTCTGAAACAACTTGTTGAGGATTAACGACACGTTCAATACCAAGTTTAATATTACTGAGCCTACTTGTTCCAATTACGTAATCGTTATTATGAACTCGAGCGACACTTCTTTTCACTCCGTATTCTTTTGCAAGAAGGCAACTCATAATATTGACTTCATCGACACTTGAAACCGCAATGAAAAGATCGGTGTCCATAATGCCGGCTTCTTCAAGAGAAATGGCATTGGTTCCACTCCCATAGACAACCTTGGCATCAATCTTTTCTTTGACACTAAGGAGACGTTCTTCATCATTTTCAATTACGCAGACATCATGTTCTTCATTTGAGAGCATACTTGCGAGTTGAAAGCCTACTTGTCCTGCACCAACAATTAAAATTTTCATAGATTAAGATGTTCTCACGACAATTTATGTATTGTACAGATGTCAATCCCATCTTTTGCTAACAAAAACATGTGAAATATCAGCAAATGGCTAGTTGATTGGAACATTCATTCTGGAGACCATTGCAGGGTTGTGGGAGATTCCTGAAAATATATCAGAAGCCACTTCAATAAGGTTATCACCAAACATACTCTCAACAGATGCAATTAGCGTGATCAGGGGAAGTTTTCCTGTTAGAGGTAAAGAATATTTTTGAGCATTACGAGAATCAGCAATAAGAGAAGTAAATGTCCCATTTTAAATCGGAGGAAGTGGCCCTTATCGCAGGATCATAGGTTTAAGAGATAGTTCGGTTTCTCTTTTGAGTGCCTGAGATTGGCGCGATAAAGTGACAATTTCATTGGCGAGGTTGTTTAGATCAGTAGTGGAAGAGTAAAACCCCATACCGTTCTCATAAACTCTAACGAAGGTTCCAAGCGTAGCGCGGTTGAACGTAACTTCTTGAACCTATTTGGTAAAAAAAAACGGGAACTTGTTAAGATTCTTCTGTTTGAATTAAATTAAAATGGCGGGAGCGTAAAGACTCAATGCCGGAATGAGTTTCAGGGCAGTTAAAAAGGGAGCTTACTGAGTATCGAGTAAGGTAATTTATCTATCTGATAGAGAATTTTGCGCCGAGTTGAAATGGTCACATATGGATTTGTTAGTTCTCTTGAAAGAGAAAGCAGAGTGTTTTCTAGTCACTAAGGAAGATTGTCTTTTCTCATAGAAACCACGCACTTCAGGTCATTAGTCATTCTTAGAACTAAAAATTTAGAAGCTAAGTATTTTTTATCAAAGTATTCTTCTCTGTATGGTCAAATATTTTCTCTTGGCCTTTGATTTTGATACGAGTATTTTCATCATATTGAATGGTATTTTTATTTAAAATCTCAAATTTAACTTCATAAGATAATGTTTGAAACTCAGAGTCTAAAAACTTATTAGAGCAAATGCCGTATGTATTAGAACCAAGTTCTGCTTTAAAAGTAAGCTCTTTTGAGTCTTGAGTCGTAGTTCCTCCGGCGTTAACAGAAATCCCTCTTGGAACAATAAAGCTCTTCATGATTTGTTGATTTTCAGAGTCCCAAATAAAATAACCTACCTCTTCATGAAAAGGCTCGTCGTCATTTCCTTCCTCCCAGGCTTTTGTGTTATAGCGAAGGGCATAAAGAAGTTGTTCATGATTTTTAACATCTCCAATGGGTTCAAAAATCATTTCTTGTCTAAATTTAGTATTCTCAACCTGCCTGCTTGGGTCAGGGGCTCTATTTTCTCCATCAAAGCCTTTGCTGCTCCAATTTCCGATTAAGTATCTTAATGGGCCATATTTACTTTCATCTTTCATAAGTGTCCTTTGTTTTAAATAATATCTAAAATTTCATTTTTAAAAGCGTCGATTAAGGCCTTTTTGAGAAACCTTCTTCTCTTGGTTAAATATATTGACCTTTTAGGAGAGGGGGATAAACTTTTTATTAGCTTTTTGTCTTGCTTGGATAAACGCTCAATCGCCATTTGTGGTAATAAGGTATATCCACCCTGTTCATTAACTATGTGTTTAAGTGACTCTAAACTGCCGACTTTAAAACTTATTTTAGCGGGTCTTCTATTTATGTCACTTCTTAGCTTGCAAATCTCGATTACCTCATCACGAAGGCAATGTCCCTCATCTAGAAGCCATATCTCTTCAGTTTTGATATCAGAGATTTTAATTTTTCTTTTATTCATCAGACTGTGTTCTTTATTCAAATAAAGAAATAATTCTTCATTAAAAATACATTCTTGAGAATAGATAGACTTATCTTCATTGGTTGCCAAAATCGCTACATCTATTTCT
>JBMYPC010000143.1:0-7816 GCA_049599895.1 Bacteriovoracaceae bacterium
CTTCCTTAATTTAATCAATATAACTTGGCAGCTTCCTAAGCTCCTTTTTACTTATTCTGAAAACAACCTTGTTTATCATACCTTCTCTATATGTCACAACGACATATATGTCAAACTAACATATGGGCTTGGAATAAAATGAAAGTTTATGAGAGCTTCATCAGTAAACTACGCTGTAATTTAACTCTGATCACTTTCGAATTGATATATTTATCAATTCTGATATTATTACTATGTGTCTATTAAAGAATGGGTAGGGTAGATGCCAAAAAAAAATATTAAAAAATCAACATTCCCTAAAAGATTTTATGAACAAGACTCAGGCCATGAGAATAAGACATTTTCGTTTGTCTTAGATAAAGACGCTTCTCAAGTTGATCAGTTTAAGGTTCATCTTCTCTCAATGCTAAACAAAGATTTAGACTACTTAAAGAACGATATGAGTGAATGTGAACTAGCTGAGCGCATCGAGATAGATAAAAGCGACTTGTCACGAATTAGAAAATATAGATATCGTTATTTTGCTTCGGATAAAATATTAAGATTGTTTGAAAAAATATTAATCCTAACTTCTTTTGAAAAAAAATCTCAAAAACACCAATTCGAAGCTGAAATATTTTTCCAAAAATACGGATCATAAAAAACATATCTACAACAAATTATACAGATGCTAGGAGTATAAGATATTGCAACGAGGCTTTTTAGATTATAAAATTATTTTTAGCTATGGAATCTTCACTTAGTAAAAAACAACTATTCAAATATTATAAAGAGATTGTTAGGTTGCTGCCTGTATCCTCTAAGAATGATTACCTAAAGCTTATTTTTGATTCAAATCTTAATTTACCCACAGAACCTGATAAAGATTTTAAACATGATGGATGGAAATCATGGAACGATTGGCTAGGAAGACCTTATCCTAAATTTAATGTCATCCGCAAAGAGATTATAAGACTCTCAATTAAATATAAGTTACTTACAAAAGAAGACATCAAAACTTTTTTAAAAAAGTACAAAAATCTTCACAACATCCCTAAGGACTTTGAAAGATACTATAGCAAAAAAGGGTTTGATAGCTGGGATCTTATTCTTAAGCCAGTTAATTATGTACATTCATACGATATTGAAGTTTTTCCTGAAAAAGAAATTTGCTACAGAAAGGCAAAGAGGTTGGCCAAAAAGTTCAGGGTTCGCTCTCGTGTTGAATGGCATAACTTATGTAAAAATCTAAAAATCAATTTTCCGAAACAACCCTCAAAGACAGGTTACAAAGGCTGGAAGACTTGGGAAAAGTTTCTTTCTTATTCATGGGAAAAGAATCTAAAGGTAGAAAAATATGCGACTTTCGAAGAAGCTGCATCACACTTAAAAAAAATAAATTTACCAACAGAGCAAGCTTGGCTTGAGTATTTTGACTTAAACAATCCAATCTACACTTCAAAAGGTAAAGTGATTCCTAAACGACTACCTCACGTTTATAAAGATAAGTACAAATCATTTAGTCAGTTTACAGACTACAAGCCACCTACAACACTAAACTTTTACATAAGGAAAGGTGAATATTTAACTAAAGAAGAAGCGATAATATATTTTAAATATTTAAATGTTTATGCACAGAAATGCTGGGACAGGTATAAAAAAGTTAATATGCACCAAAAGCATAAATTTAATTTTTTACCAGATAACCCAGAGATAGAGTATAAAGACTTTTCATGGAAAAAAAGTGTTAATAGGTCAAAAATATTTAAATCTGAAAGGGTAAATGAAATAAATGTCTATATAGACTTTAAAAGAGTCAAAACAAAAGACTTTTATAGACCATATTACTTAGCTCATCAGTACATAAAAAAACTTGGATTCACAAATACTGATGAGTGGAGAAAATACATAAAGGGTGAGTTTAAAAACTTACCGCCTCTTCCTGGAGATATTACAAAATGTCCAGATGAGTACTATGAGGGAAAAGGATTTGTTTGCTGGCATGGTTTTTTTGGGATAAAGGGTCGAAAGGTCAGAGACCATAACATGCATATCAAGTTCATATACCATCGTGAGATAGCTCAAAGTTTAAACTGTAGAAGCAAAGAGGAATACTATCAAAAGATTGATGAGTTGAATTTGAACATTCCTAAAGGGCCTCACAGGGTTTACAAAGTTTATGGTTGGAATTCATGGGAAGACTGGCTTGGTCAAAAAGAACTCTTTCATTCAGTGAGAAGGATCTGTTACCTAGATGCGAAACTGCTTATTCAAACTATTGCTTTAAAACATAAACTCCTAACCCCAAGTGAGGTAAGGTCGCATATGTTTTATCTTCCAAAAAAATTCAAAGTTCATTATCAAGTTGAACAAACATATACCCCATTTGGCTTTGAAGGTTGGGATGAGATTCTCAGAATACCAAGATTAGTATATTCAAAACTAGACTCACTTAATGAAGAGAATGAGAATCAACCAGATAATTCAGTGTCAGATTGTCTCGCGAGCTGAAATCTAAATAACTTCAGCTCGTAACTACCTGAAAAGTCATTCCACTCATTACACAATATCTTGAAATCAAACAAATTGAGTGGCATAAAGAATTCGGCTTACCTGACCGATAAGGTAAACATAAGAAATATTAAGGATCAGCGATGAAAGTACTTACTCTTATATTAGGATTGTTTTTATCACTTAACACTCAAGCTCAGAATGATCTTGCATTTAACTCTGATCCCGCTCAAGTTCATGTAGGTAATAACTGCCCTGAATGCTTACGCAAACGTCAAGAAAACCAAACTCCAGGTCAAGGGAATCAACTAGGAAGTCTCTTAGCTGCTGTTTCAGATATAGGTGATAATGCAGGAGTAACACCTGAAAGAGACCCTGCTCAAGTTGATGGTGCAGCAAATGCTTCGATTTGTATGCAATTTAGTACAGATGATCCCGAAAAATTTCTAGAAGAAGTTAAGGCTACAGGACTTACTGTTGAAGAAGCTTATTTTGAGGTTGGATGCCAATATAGTAACTATGCCTTAAACTATGAACTTATTCGCCTTGCTATTATGGAAATAAACCATATGTTTGATTCTCTAGTGGCACTTTTAAAAGAGTTTAGAAGGGAACTTAATAACGACAGAAGTGTTGATACGCCTAAAGAAAAAGAAATTAGAACCATTTTATCCTGCGCTCTTACTCAGGTAATGAGAGCAAACGGGAACATCATGCAAGAACTGGATGACAGTATTAGAATCCAAAAGAAAATTTTAAGTGATCCAGATTATTATGATGAATATGGAGCAGGGGCAAAAGCACTCGATAGGATGGAAAAACTTAAGAGAATCTTTCAAAAACATACCAGTACTTACCCTGTAACTGAACCAGCAAGCTGTCCTAAGCACTTTGCAGGAGCAAACTGAGCCCTAGAGATCACTCTTAACAATCTCTGCCAAGCTATTTGGGCACATCTATAAATGCAGCAAAGGGCATTAAATACCTCATATTGTTGATCAAAACGAACAGTTCTAAACTGTTACTAAGTAGTTAATGTACAGTTAATTCACGACTATATGAAAATATTTAAAATCCTCTTTTTGATTTCCTTTACCGCGCTCTCTTTAGAAAGTAGTGCTAAGCCTAATCTTCTTTCAACGGAAGTTTCTAAAACCGGTCAACTTGAAGACCAGACATCACAGACTCAAAACGATTCGACCTGTAAAACATGTCCTGAGTTTAAACTTAAGGGAATATCTTGCAGTGAAGAAAGTAATATTTGCTCTGATTCAATAAGGTGCAATTGCTTACTTGAGACACCCGGAGAAAGTAAAGAGTTCCAAGAAGAAACCAAAATGAAACTTGGAAACAGCCTGGTGAGACCGCTTAACAATACAATACGAAACTCTTATGAACTATTTAAGATCCTTGGATCAGATTCATTTGATGGTAGGGTAGACAGCGAACAAAACTACTGCTCACTTCAGTCAATCAATAAAATGCTTGGAAAAAAAATGGCAAGCAGTAATCCCAACTTTAAGTGTTCAATTGAAGATATTAATAGAAATTCAAAAGAATACTTTGGTGACATATTACCAGGCACAGAAATTAATGACTTTAGAGACTTCAAGACTGCTCTCGCCGAAATGTTTAAAGGCGCTGTTTCTTTTGATGGTAATGGCGCTGATGTTTCCACTCCGATCAATCATGGAAAAATCCCAGTAAATATCGAGAATCCGCAATGTCTTTCAAGTAGAGGCAAAGAGAAGCTAAATCTGAGTAATAGTCTAAATCGCTCTATTCAACAAGCACTCTTAAGTGACAAAGACTTGAATACTGTTATCCCGGAAATGATTGAAAAGGGCTACGTGCCCCACTTCTCAATAGAGTTTTATAAAAACTTAAAATCGAAAATGAATCAACGTTTTCCAAACTTTAATATAAAAGATAGTTCATCAAATTCTAGAGACTATTTTGCTGAACTCGATAAAAACATTGCGGAACTTGCATCTAGTGAAGAAATGAAAAATATCAGAGATTCTTTTCAATCTAAATGTTCAAAATTCTTCTCTCACATTACAAATCTTCTTTGCCAAAAAGAAGGCTCTCATATTGCGATAACTAGCGAAAAGTATCATAAAGTTGATTTTAACCCAAAAGAAGAAAGTGATGATGACCTTCTTGATGAACTTAGCGAAGGAGATGACGATGAAAATCACAAAAGACTCATTTCTTATTGTAGAGAGAGAGAGGATGCAATTTTCATTGCAAGTGACACTAGAGTAATCGGTTCAGATAGCTCTCCTTGTCAGACTTTTAGTCAAGATATGCCATTAATGAGTATTTCTGAAAGAAATAAGGCTATGGAGATCACTACTCCTCACATTCTTTTTAATCAAGAAGAGTTATCGTGTCTTTCACAGTCTTTAAACGAAACTGAAAAAACACTTGTTGAGACAGATTCAAAAAAAGATAAAGACGCTGCAAAGCTTGTGAGATTTGAAGAAAATTTATGCCTTCATCTTTCGTGTCAAAACTACGCATTAGCTGGTGGACCTGAAAAGCTAGTCGGCGGTAAATGTGATCCAAGAGAGTCCCCAGAACTTTACTCAGCGATTCAGGAGCTACAACAATTTAATTGTTCGAAAGAGCCTGAAAGAGTTGATGAAATGTGTAACAAGGGTGAGATGACCCTAGCATTTCAAAACATCTTAGAGCTTTATTTAGAACAGTGTCTCGAGGGTGGTGAAGAGTGCATTAGAGAAGATAATATCGACACAATCTTAGGAAAAGATACTGATCTTAGAAAATACTATGATAGCAACATTGATAGAGTGAGAACATCATATAAATCTCGAAAAAATGTAACAGGGAATGATTTTAGTAGTGACTGGGCAGTAAATGAGTTTTTAAAGACTGACTTGCAGGCTGCTCAAAAGATAGAGAACTTAAGAGGTTTTGATAAAGATGAAGAAGTCAAATCAATTCCTGAAAAAGATGAAAGTGTTAGTTCTTCAAGCTATGCAAGTTCATCTACTTCACAAAACCAAATCGCTTCTAATGCACCAACAATTGAAGAGCAAGTAATCATGGACAATAGCGCTCCTTCAAATGATCAACTGAAAAAAGAGATTGAAAGAGAGAAAAGCTCTATAGTTGCTAGGGTTAATGAAATGAATAGGCAGCAAAGCTTACTCGGAGAATTAACAAGGTCAATTATTAAGGCCAATTCTATAAAAGTATCTAATGGAAATAAAAGAAATACGACTAAAGACGACTATTTTAAAGCCAAAATGTTAGATAATAGAATCAAGGCCCTATCTGAAGAATTGAAAAACACTCCAAAAGACGACACAGTTGATGCCGCTATAGCTGATGCTGGGCAAATTCAAGGAACATTTATACCAGCTCCAGAGCCAAGGAAATCAGTAGCAGGCTCAAATAGACCTACAAATAATCAAAGGCCAGGCTTTAGAAGTACAGATTTAAACAGTGGAATAGTTAACACCTCACAATCTACTCAAGGTTCAACAAACTCTCTTTCAGGCAATGAAGACTCGGTAAGCGACTCCACAGACGAATCAAAGAATGATGACAAATCAGGTTCAATTAATATTTCAGAAGGTTCAATAGCTACTGGTGGAAGTGGCTCTTCAGCTTCTTCAAGAGCTCCAGCAAGTATCGCTGCATTAAGTGGTGGATCCGCTGGTTCAAGTGGTGCTAAGTTAGATGAGAATGATTATTTGAATTTACCAAATATCGAAAGCCCAGAGATTAAGATATCTAATGATTTATCTCTGGACGAAAAAGTTGAAGAGTATTTTAAAGATAGTATTCATCCCATGGGCCATCCTCTTAAGGTAACTCATCAGAGTTTTTCTGAAAACGAATACCTTGAACTTATGCCTAAGTTTAGTGACGATGGAGTATTCAGTCATTATGTTATCATCGGCCCAAAAATGATTTACGAAAAAACAATCATCGAAGATAGAAATCTTTTTGTAAGAAGCAAAGTTTCTGAGCTGAAATATCTTCTCAAAAGCAATTAATATTCCAATTATGATAAAATAAAGTTGTCTTATGAAATTGATTTAATTGAAGGATTATTATGAAACTTCCGACAACACTACTTCTTTCTTTACTATCAATAATTAGTGTTTCATGCTCTAAAATTTCTAAAGACAAAAAATCATTCAATAAATGCCATGCTAAATGTGAGAAGAAGTTTAAAGAGGTCACATTTCTTTATACAAGAGCAACACTTAGTTATGCTGATCCAAATCAGATATCTGGGATGAAAAGTCCAATAGGTTACAGAAAAAAAGATATTTATTCTTCATATGATGTTCGATTATTCTCTTCGCAGCAAAATCACCTTAAAGGTCATATACAGAGTTTTGAAACATATAAGCTTTCAGATAAAGCCAATAAAATGATCAATATATTACTAAACAATAAACCAAAGGCTTATTATTCACAAAAGCAAACGAACAGTGACTTCATATCTAGATACGGTCATTTAGATTTTTTTCATTCAGCTACCCCTGCTCCTTACTTTGAAAAGACTATTGAATTTAATACATCTAGAGTCCCTGCGCAAAACAAAAGCATCAATATTGAACCATACATAAATAATATTTTTTCTAATCTAAAAGCACTAGGAATTTCACAGTCAACAATTATTCGAATCAAGCTTATTGATAGAGGGGAATTGATTGGTACAGCTTTCCTTCTTCCAACGCATTATGGTTACAAGCTTCACGCTCACGAAGGTTTAAACATTAAGGTGGATAGCCCAGCATCATTAGATTTTACTCCTCAAAAGTTAGACATTTCACCTGCCCACTTTGCATCTCTTGAAGATCGAATATCTAAATTCACGTCAAAAGATTGGGTACTAATAAGAACTGACTTCTTCAATGATTTAACCACAAAAGATGGTAATACCTTAACTCAAGAATATTTTGAACTATTGAAAGAAGGAAAGGTTCTTCAAGAAAAATTATCAAAGTTTAGTAACAATGATATTCTGACAAAAACTCTTTATAGAGACACAAAGGAAAATTTTAGAAGTATTTTAAGGCTCTTAACCGACACACATCTATTGATGGATAATTATAATTGTATCCCAAAGATCACATACGTTCTAACTCAAAATAAATATAAAGCCTTATTTAGATCTCCATCATCTTCTACGAATATTCTAGATAATGAAATCTTAAATGCTAGCAATAAATTTCTAAAGCAAAATAAATATCCGAGACTTTGCGAATAATTTAAGAGATTATTACGAATTATTTATTGAAACAATGTTCTCACTCAAAAGATTTATAAAATCTAAAAT
>JBMYPC010000144.1:0-7802 GCA_049599895.1 Bacteriovoracaceae bacterium
CTTCAGTGTTTGATCCAATGTGATCATCACCAACTGAATCAATCTCTTTATCTTGTTTGAGAGTGATGTCTGATTGAATAACATCGAACTTTTTTGGAATTTTCTTTCTGTTATCAGTATCAAAGCTATACTTTCCCCCAGTTGGATTTTTCTCACTCTCCATTAAGATTCCAGTAGCGTTACGAACTCCCTCGTAAAAGCTTTTCATAAAAGGTTTTTTTGTCTTTTGATTGTATTTTTTAAAGACATTTCTTTTTACGAGGAACATGGGAGAAGCAAGCACTTCAAGCTTAATATTATTTTTCAGACAAAACTCTTCAACTAGAGATTCAAAAAACTTATCTTCAATTTCATAGACTGAAATTGTTTGAACCTTTTTTTGAAGACAGAGTTTTTTTAACTTTTGAAAGAACTGAGGTTTTTGTTCTATTTGATAATAATGAACATCATGGTCAAAAGTTTCAAGCTCTTTACGAAACTTCCTCATACTCGTCAAAAAGAAGATGATTTTATGCTTGTGGTACTTATAGTGTGTACAAAGATTAATGTCCTCACACATAAAAACAAGATTAGGTGTTTTTTTATAGTATTTGATGGGGAAAAGTTGACTTCCTAAAACGATCTGTAATTTCATCAAAGCAATATAACATAGACTCTATATTGTTAAATTAGACATTTATTAAGTAAGTCCCGAAGCGCACACAAACGCCTCAACCCAAGAGGAGTTTCTTATAGTTCTGAATTTATCTCTCAGTAATCGTTGCGCTGATATCCATAGACAAATCCAAGACATTAACCACTCACTCTCTTCTTATAAAAAAATCACACAAAATCTTTAACCATCGGCTCAGCAGGATTTCTCAATGTTCTTTTTTCTAAGGTTTTTGCTGAAGTTGTTGAAACTCAATACCCTGATACAAAAATTAAATTTCCCAAAGCTTAATAGCGACAATAATCTTCAATCAAGGCAAGCTTCGCAAACCGCCTACACTGCACTTGGTATAACGGCAGGTTCAGAGACGATTGCCTATGTTCCAGAGGTCTCGGCTTTAAACTTTCTTAGAAGTCATTATGTCAAACGAGTCCCTGATCATATCTTAGTCACAAACCAAAAGGCTCAACGCCTTTATATGTTTGTTGAACAGGACCGTATCCAAGCAAAAATCATTATCAATTTGAAAAGAAAGCATTAGATTGTCTCAAAGGAGTTCAAAATGCCGCTTCAAATGATATAGAGCTTGAAGTTCATAAACTTCCTCTTAAAGATTTTAAGGCCATTAAACGCGGAAGGGTTATTTCAGCCCAACCTCTCAATTTCGAAACGATTAAAGAAGTTGGACTGCAAATCAATGACAAACTTCAAGGCCCATTTGAACTCAAAGTCGATAGTTTTTGGATTGAGAAATAAAAAAAGACCTCTTTAAGTGGTCTTCTTCTATGGATAATTTAAATAAGTTTGCTATTTATCAGAATCTAAACAAGATTTGATCGCTGCTGTTAAGGCCGCATTTTTAGCAATTGAAACACCCCAGTTTCCACCGCTATTAACGTTTCTTATACAACCACCGTTAGTGTGGATTCCAAAAACTTCTCTTGTGTTCTCATCGATAAGTGAAGAACCAGAGTTCCCACCCATTGTATCCACTCGATACTGAATCGCTGAACTTGAAGAGTTTGCACTTAAAAGTTCACCTGTGTTTGTTTGCTGAGCAAGGTGTCTTGTTGGCTCACCGTAATCAGTTCCATACCCAGAGATTCTCATGATGGCACCTTGTTCAGGCTGAGTGAATCGAACATTTAAAAAGCCTTGAACATCACCAGGAAGTTTTTGAGTAATGTTATTTGGACGGAACTTAAAGACAGCCCAATCGTTTCCTAAACCAGTGTAGTCCTGAACAATAGAAGCTGGATCAATTTCATAGGTATCTTCAGGAAGAGATCTTACCTTTTTACCTTTAGCAGTTGATGGAAGAGTATTAAACTCGCCAATCTTTAAAACACTTGAGCAATGTCCTGCAGAAATAGCACAGCTTCTTCCAATAAGAGTTAGCGTACAAGTCCCAGAGCCTGAAGCAGTAGTGGCCCTTCCAACTTCACTAATAGTTGAGGGAACTCTTTCGTCTTTATTACAAATTGTCTCTGTTTGAAATTCTGCGAATGCAGGGACAGTAAGAACAGCAATAACCAAAGCGAGTAGATTTCGCATAATTTTTCCTCCTGAAAAATATGATTTAACTCATTATAAGTGAGCGCTGTGCAACAAGGTTCTTAAAAATACTGACAGTCATAAAATTTCAAGTTTTTAAAATTAGAATGGCGATTCAAAAAGAGACTTCGGAAACTGAACTCCAGTTTTAGGGTGGCGTAGAGTTCGCTTAAGAACGAAATCTGCCTGAGGCTTGACACCACTTTGGTTATAAAAAGGCGCTATTGGCAAATTTAATTTTCATTTGGCCATTTCTAGCACTACAAATTTTACTATTGGATTACTATGACAGATTATTCGACTTGGTAAATCTTCACCAACATGAAGCTGCTTAAGCTCACTCTTTAATTGCTTAAACCCTTGTTCTATTTGCCACAATGCTTTATATGCCTCCACAACTTGTGGAGCTGACTGCATTGCATTTGATGTTTGCCAGGATGAAGAAACCTGAGGTTATGACCATAATGGACCGAAGGGACTACAATTCAAACTTTAAATGGCTACTTGGCATTTTTTTATGGGATTTGCCTTGCCACCCTTAAAAAAACTAGGTCAGACAAGGAAATTCCTGGAAGAGATCTCGAAGGACTTGTTAAACTTTGTATGTCTAAAAAAGAGGACCTTAAATTTATTCGCCTTGCAAACTATCTTCAAGATCTCTACATTGTTCTCAGTAAACTTCCTCCCTTGGAAGAAATCACACTAAAAACTCTTATCCTTCTTTCTCAGAGGGGAAGCATTAGCGACTTTGAGGCCAATCAAGAATTCATTGAAATGTTTCCCAATCAGGAGACTATTGTCATCGATGCTGACCACTGGATGCTTACAGAAAAGCCTACCGAAACGAGAGAAGCTATTGAAAATTGGCTACAAGGCTCTATCAAAATCTGGCCAACGGCCTTCTGATCCTGCAAAAAGTATATAATTACCTTAATTCGAAGTAGAACCCTTTCAAATAGTATAAAACAGAGTCTCACGACTTATGGTGTGGAGTTCAATAGGTTTGAAAGCAGTAATTTATTCAATATTTATCGGCTTACTCTTTTTAGATCCACTACTCTCTCATGCCAGTTCTAAAAATCGAAGCCTCTCATGCCAAAAGCACCTCTTAAAACTTAAAGAAAATGGATACCAATACAAATGGTTAAGTGTTCCTGAGAACTATCACGAACCACAATCTCGTAAGATAGAGGTATTTTATTATTGGAAGATCTTCCACCAAGAGAGTCCATTGATTGCTTATTTTAATGGTGGTCCTGCGAGTTCTTCTCATGCAAGCTTTAATCTCTATCTTAGAAAAAAACCAAACGGTTATAACTTTGTTTTCATCGATCAAAGAGGAACAGGTTGCTCAAGTCTTTATCCTGAAATGAAAGAGGAAAATATCGCAAGATATCAGTACTACTTTCATGAGAGCATTGTAAGGGACGCTGAAAGAATTAGAGAAAGTCTTTTAAAGAAAAGTCAAAAGTGGATTATTTTCGGACAAAGTTTTGGCTCAAAAATTGTTCATCAATATATCTCTTTATTCCCACACTCTATTAGAGCGGCTTTTGCTCATGGTGCAGTACCAGAAGAGAATAACGATCCTTTCAAGTCCGTAGTTTCAAAAAGTCTTAATCAGATAAAAATGAACAAAAAATATTTTCAAAAACATTCTGATGATAAAAATGGAATCAAATTAATTCGAGCCAAAGTTCGCCACAACAATCCTCAGGAACCTTACTGCATCTCAAGAGACGACGTGAAGCTTTGTGGAATTGAATCAATTCTTGCAACCATGGGATTCTTTTTAGGTAAAACGACAAACTGGGACAGTATTCACCAAGCAATAGAAAAGTTATCTCATTTAGCAAAAACAAATACATCCGCCTTTTTTAAAGAGTTTAATCGAATTTTTGAAAAAAATGCTTTTGATATTTTAGAGATGAACGGACCAATTGAGATTTTAATGCGAGTCCAAGCTAAAAAAGAAGGTCATTATAAAACGAGTATGTTCGATAAAAGAGACAGCTTTAAAAATGAACTTGATCAAGCCTTACTCAAAACAGGCCGTGTTCACCTAGATGACTTGCAGTTAAGATCCGAAGCAACCTTTGAACAAGGGCTTGAAAGTAAGCTTATCTCAAAAGTAGAGACCTTAGAACTCGATCCCCCCTCTCATCGACTCACACCACGCTCTGTTATTGAAGGGCTTAACAATAATCCTTCCCTAGATTTTTATCTTTACGCCAGTGGATTAGATACAAGAACCCCTCCAGATAAATATGAAGATATGAAAAAAGCCGGTGATGGGCTTCTTAAATTCCACCTCTTTCCAAATGGAGATCATCAAGATTATCACAAACAAAAAAAGATTTGGGATGATCTTGACTCAATATACTTTGAATCGATTTAAGTGATTTGTTGTTAGAGATTGTTAATTGCGATTTGAATGAGTTCTTCACCTTTTTCACAGCAAGTATCAAACTGAAATCGTCCATTAGTACGATCAAACTTCATATCTAATAAGGCCTGTCCATGTTCTTCACATTGAACCTTTTGAAGCTCTCTTTTGGACATTTCAAAGATCTCCTGAACTTTATCAATTAAGCCTTCTTTAATTTGTCCTACCTGATCATCCTGACTCATATCGCCTCCTTGCAACACCACACTTTATCAATTTTAGACAAGAGCATCAACACTGTATGAGTCTTACTCTACTAATTCCCTATGTTAAAAAATCTAACAGCCAGCCCCTTTTTGCAAACGACTTGCAATAAGATCTTGGCAAGGTATAATCTATTTTTTTGGTCAACAAAATAATAATAATCGATATGCAGCTTAAACCTTTGATTCCCATTCAGCTTTTTACGTTTGTGCTTCTCTTGTCTGCTTGCCAAAAACAAGTGTCAATAGACAAATTTAAAGAAATTCATCAACAAGTGTATAAGTCGATCACTATTTCAGATGAGGGAAAACTTTATGACTCTCTTTCTGAAATTTTCACCCATAAACAAATTGAAAAGCATTTTAATCGAATAAAAAGCTTTCAAAATAAGAATAAAAACGAACAAATTCAAATCATTATCGATGAGATCGAATACAAAAACATCCTCCCTAGAGGAGAATCAATAAAAGCCAATTGGATTGTTCGCGGAAGGATCCATCACAACGGTCACAAACACCAACGCTCTCTTGAGTACCAAGCAAATTATCAATTCGTTAACGAAGATGGTCGCTGGAAGGTGAAAAACTCAGAAATTGTAGAACACCAAGATTTTGAGCTGACAGAAGAAGAACGTGAACTCGGACAATCAAATGATTGAAGTTCATAATCTTCAATTTTCATACAATGGGAATTTTGACTTAAAAATTAATAAGTTTTTACTGAGTTCTGGGAAACGTATTTTATTGCGAGGACCCAGTGGCGCAGGAAAAACAACCTTTTTAATGCTGTTAAGAGGTATACTAATCCCTAACTCCGGAACGATACGGGTACTAGGTCAAGACTTAAGCAATCTTTCAGAACGAGAGAGAAGAGACCTTCGCCTTAAAAGAATTGGATCTATTTTTCAACACCCTACCCTTCTTCCCTATCTCACAATTGAAGACAACCTTAAGCTCAATCGCTTTCTTGGTCACAAAACTTTGAATGATCCAAGTCAGCATCCTCTTCTTGATCAACTAGGCTTAAGACATCTCTTAAAATGTTACCCAAAAGAATTATCTGGTGGCGAAACACAAAGAGTTTCTCTAATGCGTCCCTTCATTCATAACCCCGATCTTGTCATTGCCGATGAACCAACAAATCATCTCGATCAAGAACATAAAAAATGCCTTGTAGACTTACTCGATGCTTATCGATCACCAAATAACACAACTCTTATCGTTTCTCACGATGAAAGACTCGTCTCTATTTGTGATGAAGTCATCGATTTTTCAGGACTAAAGCAATGAAGCTGGCTTTGAAATATGCCTTGTTTTATAAAAGCAGATCCTTGGTTTTTATCGGAATTTTAAGCATCATATTGGCCCTCCCTTTTATCAGCGAAAAATTAAGTCGATCTCTAGTAGAAAATGTAGACAAAAGAACGACTGAATCTCCAATTGTTATCTCAAGTCGAGCTGGAAAAATTCGACAATCTCTAAGTTCCCTCTTTTTTATTACAGGACAAGAGGCCTACACTCTTAGCTATGGGACATATGAAGAAATTCTTGATAAAGATGGCATCGCGATCCCCCTTCTTGTTAAACATCAAACGAAGTACGCTCCACTTGTGGCCACAGAAATAGACTATTTTAGTTTTCGAGAGCTAGGTCTCTTAAACGGAAACTTTTTTGCTCTTCCAGGAGACATCGTAATAGGTCATACAGTCGCCAATAAAAACAATATTCAAATCGGCGATCGCCTCAAAGTCCAATCAAATGACCTCTACGATATTACTCAATCTGCTCCAATAGATCTCAAAGTCGTAGGAATACTAAAAAGAAAGAATACTCCTGATGACATTGCGATCTATACAAGTCTCCAAACAATATGGGTTCTCGAAGGCCATCTTCATTCTCACTCAGAAAAAGATGACTACAAAACTGATAATGAGAACGAAACAAAGTATTCCAAAAGCTTAACTATCAAACAAAAAGTCACTGATGAAAATTTTCTAGATTTTCATTTCCATGATGAAATTTCAGCTTTGCCAATAACTCACATAATCTTTCGAGGAAATACGCATAAAAGTGAAGTTCTTTTAATGAATGAACTCAATCAAAAAGAGAGCCTGATGGCCTTTCGTCCAGAAGACTCAATGAATCATGTTGTCGATATTCTTCTTAGTCTTGAAAATTTCTTTGCGACCTATCATCTCTTTTGGTCATTATGTTCAATAACAATGTTTTTATTGATATTCGGACTTATGATTCAAAGCCGTGAGGAAGAGTTTCAAATCCTTATCGCGTTGGGTGCTAGTCGAAACTTAATGTGGCGAAACCTTGCTCAACTAATTGCAATCTATCTTATTTCAGGAACTTTTTTGGGGTTTCTCTGGTATTTCGTTGCTCAAACAATCATGGAGGTATACATCTTATGAAATCTTTAATTGTCTTCATTTTTAGTTTTCTTATTTTCTTTCCTATTGCAAATGCTAAAGAGCGAATCTTTGTCAGTTTTTATCCTTTAGAATATAGCGTTAAATTCTTAGTCGGTGATTCCATTGATGTCTGGAACCCAGTTGACAGCGACCCAGCAGACTGGGCTCCCTCAAAAGCACAAATAAAAAAAATCCAAGAATCTAAACTTATATTTATCAATGGAGCAGGGTTTGAAAAATGGCCAAAAGTTGTAGCTCTCCCTAAATCTAAACTTGTTGTGACTTCAAGAAGTTTTAAAAAGAGCTGGTTAAGATATAAAAAAGGAAAAGCACATAGTCACGGTGGCAAAGTTCATATCCATAGAGGCTTTGATGGTCATACTTGGATGAGCCCCAATCGCTTCCTTATGCAAAACAAGATAATTTATGAAACCATTAAAAGGGCCAAATTAGTCGACAGTAAATTACTTGATCAACGCTTTAATGAACTCCAGAGTCAATTCAATGAACTTGAGAAGCTTTGGCTT
>JBMYPC010000145.1:0-7571 GCA_049599895.1 Bacteriovoracaceae bacterium
TTGTTGAAAAATATTTTTCTTCTCATCCCGGAAATAGTGATGACTTTTGGATGGCCACAACTCGAAAAGAAGCTCTGAAAGAACTTAATGTGTTTTTAAAAACAAAGTTTCCTCTTTTTGGTGATTATGAAGATGCTATAGATCTTCGAGATCCTTTTCTATACCACTCTGTTTTAAGTCCTTATATGAACATTGGATTTTTAACACCTGAAGAGATTGTCAAAAAATCTTTAAAAGAAGAGGTTGGTCTCAACTCAAAAGAGGGCTTTATTCGCCAAGTAATAGGCTGGAGGGAATTTGTTCGAGGGATTTATAGGGAATACTCACAAGTTCAAGAACAAAGAAATTTCTTTGATCATCAACGAAAACTAAAGAAATACTGGTACATAGGAGATACGGGAATAGCTCCATTGGATGATGCCATAAAAAAAGTTTTAAAATTTGGTTATAATCACCATATCGAAAGACTCATGATTATTTCTAATCTCATGCTTCTTTGTCGAATTCATCCAAAAGAAGTTCATAAGTGGTTTATGGAAATGTATGTGGATAGTAGTGACTGGGTGATGGGACCAAATGTCTATGGAATGGCCCAATTTAGCGACGGTGGGATCTTTGCGACTAAACCCTATATCAGTAGTTCCAATTATATTCTCAAAATGGGCCATTATAAAAAAGATCAATGGTGTGAGGTGTGGGATGGACTTTATTGGATGTTTATAAAAGACAATAAAGACTTTTTTCAGAAAAATTATCGAATGAGTATGATGGTGAAAATGCTCGAAAAGATGGATCAAGAAAAGCAAAAAAAGTTATTCAAGCTAGCTAAAGATTTCATTAAGAAAGTGACTTCAAAGTAGAGAAATCGAAAACATATTGTAACCAATATCAAAGAGCAATGTGAAAGCTCTCGGTCAATAAAGTTTTGTCGGGAGAAAAAAACAACGACTCGTAATGGTGTATTTGTAAAAGAAGAAACAACTTGTAAGATAATGAATTCAAGTAGATTCGAGTATGATATTAACTTCTGCTCAAATCGAAATTCAGAAAACACTTTTCAAGGCTCCTACACTATATCTTTAGATGGAGAACGTCCGAAAGACAGGAAAATGAGATTTGAGTGCATAGGAAGTACTTCCTATGGAAATGCAGGATCTTATTTTGGAATCAAAGATGTTGAATTCTCATGTCCTGCGGCAGCATTAAAGGTTGAAATGAGCTATAGAGTTGAATCACACAATATCGATGGACTTCATACCGAATTTGATTTTGATGCAATCTAATTTTTGAAAGTGGTCTCATGGATGAGACTTGGATTTATTTATTTAAGTTATACTTTTCGAGTAGGTCATTCAGTCCCTGCACGCTAAAGCCTGAATCGTTAAAATATCTAATAATACCATTTGAGTCTAACAAAATAACTCTCGTGTTATTGGGCCTTTCATTACCTGTGAACTCTTGAATCTTCTCACCGTCTTTGTAGATCGTAATAACTCCCTTCCATAACTCTTTTGGTATTCCTCGTCGCATACCTTCATCAATTTTAGTAGAGAACATTCTTGGAAACATGCCTTGAATTGTCGGAAGCTCATACACATCACCCTTAAAACCTTTCATGTCTAGACCAATGAGCCATCGGTCTATATCAAATTGGGAGTTTTGTTTATAACCAATTAAAAAAATGATTTTTTTTCCACTCATTTCTTTGGGGATACTCCACCTCTTTCCCTCAAGAGAAGTTCCTAAGACCTTTGGAAATGCTTTATCAATTGGGTTTTGGTTTTTATAGGTTGTTGAGCAAGAGAGTGAAAAAATAGCAATCAATAAGTACTTAAAAATAGACAACGGTAAATCCTTTGTAGACTTAATGATACCATATTTTCGTTGGTGGACTTTCATCTTAATGCTTGATAAATATTTGACATGCGAACTCTAGAAGAGAAATTAAAGAAACTTGCAAACCCTAAAATTGCAGAACACAGTCAAAGGTTTTTTAAAACTGGTAAAGGTGAATATGGAGAGGGGGACAAGTTTTTAGGAATTCGCGTTCCCAGACTTCGTGAACTCGCAAAAGAGCATCATGATCTCAAGCTGACAGAAGTCAAGAAGCTTCTCAAATCGCCTTATCATGAGATTAGACTTTGTGGCTTTATTTTGCTTGTAAATCAGTATAATAAATCCAAAGAAGAGAAAGTAAAAGACAAGTTATATAAGGCTTATGTATCCCATTTTAAATATCTCAATAATTGGGACTTAATCGATGTGACTTGTCACAAGATTATAGGGCCTCACTTAAAAGAGACAAAGCGAAGTGAGCTTTATAAATGGGCACGATCTAAAAAACTATGGGAAAAACGAATCTCGATTATTTCGACTTTTCACTATGTAAGAGAAGGAGATCTTGATGATAGTTATAAACTTGCAGAAATCCTTTTAAACGATGATCACGATCTTATGCATAAAGCAGTGGGATGGGTTTTAAGAGACTGTGGAAAAAGAGATTTCAAACGCTTAGAGAGTTTTATTTTAAAGAACTATAAGAAGATGCCCCGAACGATGCTACGGTATGCAATTGAACACTTCCCTGAAACAAAAAGAAAAAAAATATTGAGGATGAAATGATTGAGTATCAATTGATTGAAGGAACTCCTTCTAATGAAATCATTCAAGAAATAGCAGATCTTGAATTAGAAATTTTTTCAACAGATTCACATAACTTTGATCAGCTTCAATATGAATTTCATAATAAATCAAAACTATTAACTCTTATTGCGAGAGAGACTGGAAATGAATATCGAGGAATGTTGATTCTTAATATTAAGAATGGTTTTGATATTATTGGAACTTTCCTCAATCGAAAGGGGAAAACTCGTATCACTCTTGAGAAGAAGTTTTAGGCTGGACCTCGTCTAAGACCTCTATCGTGATTGATTAACGAGTTTAAGATTCGTGATGTGAGCTCCGATTAAAATCAGAGATCCAAATCCAGTTAAGATTTTTTCCAGGTAAGGAATTTTTAAATGGATACTTTCAAGAAGTACTGCACTTATAAGAAGTGTAATTCCAATCGCACCTAAAATGAGAGGTTTTGAGTCTCCATGAAGTTTTTGGGACTTAGTGAATACTATTAAGGCAATTGGCACCAAAGCAATAAGTAATCCAAGGTGAATAAATTCATTTTTTAGAAATCCAAAAATTAAAGGTGAAGCATAGGCCAGAATAGGAATTAGCAGGCAATGAACTGCACATGCTCCCGAGCAAATGATACCTGCTTTATCGAGCTTATTGAGATTTTGTGTCTGAACGTTTGAGGCCATAGAACTCATTCCTTTGTAATAACGACGATTTAGATTAGGTTATTGAAGAGGCCATTGCAAGCCGATCGCATTAAGCAATCTAACTGCCTAAAAACATAAGATTTGAAAAGGGCTGTAAAAACTTCAAAATTAGAGAAGTCGTTATAATTTCAATAAATGAAATGCTATGGGAGAGTCTCATGAAGATTGTATTGGTTCTTTTATTATTCCCTTTTTTGACTGCTCAGTCAGCTCTCTTTCCTGAAGATGGGACAGGCATTGTTTCCACTTGGAACTATGGACGCTCTGCTACTAGTCTTATTGGCTTTGAAGAGACGAAAAGAGCATTTCAAGAGCTTGGAATTAGGACCAATGAAGTACCCATTTACTATGAATGGATTCAAGACATTACTCTTATGAATGATGAAGGTTATTATCTTAATCAAGCTGTTTATCCTCAAGATTATAATATTGCCTACGGCTTATCTATAGGAGTATTTGGTGATCCCGAAGAATTTCAACCTATGCAAAGACTCAATGGGCGAGGACTTGGGCTTCCAACAAAGAGCATGAAGTATACTCTTGTTGAGGGTGGAGAGTTAATATCTGGTTATTTCCCAAATGGCGAAGGCTACGCCCTTGTAAGAGATTATGTGGTTTATCGAGTCAGAAACTATTTAAGTTACCATCGAATTGATAAAGACCCAATTGAAGCCATTGCTGAAGATTTTGGATTAAAACCAGAAAATATATTCAGTCTTTCTGCTCCGGCACATCTCGATCTTTATCTTAAGGCCATGCCTAATGGAACAGTTTTTGTACACTCTATGGAGAAGACTATTGAGTTACTCAAAAAGCTTAGCCTAGAAGATCAAACCTATTCTTTGCTCTATGATCGTTATAAAAACGGGGTAAAACATTTTAACATTTACGAACAAGTCTATTCCCAATATCCTCTTGAGGATCAGAGGGTCACTGATCAGCTGAATAAAATTTCAGAAGTTTTATCTGAGAAATTTAATGTCGTCCGAGTCGCGGGATATATCAAAGAAGATAAATACAGCGGAAGACATATTAATTTTTTAAATGCCGTAAGTGGAATTTCTCCAAGAGGGGAGAAGTTTTACCTTACGAGTATGGGACAAGGACTTGATAAACTCGAAGACTATTGGAAAAAAATCATGGCCGAAAATGGGTTTCACGATTTTAAAACAAAGTTTGTCTGGCGATCTGGAAGTGGAACAGGTCTAGACTGTGCCAGTTTTCTTACGCCATAAAGGCTTTAGTAGTCAGAGAGATCTCTTCTTTGCGAGCTAGGAGTTTCCGAATAATATTTCTTGAACGCATAGCTGAATGCTGAAGTAGAATGGTGGTCTAGAATTTCAGAAACCTCGGTGATGGACATCTCTTGACTTTGAATAAGTTCTTTAGCATAGAGGGCCTCCTCCACAAAGCTCTGCCGACACAAAGGAGATATGGAAGAGATCATTATTGATGTTCGTGAAAAAGATGAGTTTATGGCAAGCCTATTGTAAAAACAAAGAGTGCCCCTCTTTCGATTTCAAGGCAAACGCATCTCACTGCTGGTTCTTTGGCCCTTGTAGGCACTCTTCTTGGCGCGTTTGTAAATCCCTATTTTCTTATCATTCCTGGCTACGTTGGAGCTGGTCTTAGTTTTGCTGGTGCAACAGGGTTTTGTGGAATGGCGACAATACTCTCTTTGATGCCTTGGAATAAAAGCACTTCTCAAGTACATTAAGAGTTATGAATTACAATCGCCGCTCATTTCAGAAAAGTCCCATTCGGCGAGACAAAAGAAGGCCCCAGTTGGGTCTTGAAGAACAGACATTTTTCCAACTTTAGGAACTTCAAAAACATCCATGATGATCTTTCCGCCATTATCTATAACTTTTGAGACGGTCTCAACGATATTTGTCACTGTAAAGTAAACTGACCAAGCCGATGGCATTTCTCCCCATTCTTTTTGGTTGGCCATCATTCCTGCTACCGGATAAGTTCCATTGGCCTTAAACGATGTATATTGATGTCCACTGGGCATATCTGTTGTTCCTGGCTTCCAATCAAAAAGATTGCAATAGAATTGCCCATCTTGATCAACATTATTCGTACATAGCTCTACCCAACCAAACATTCCGGGAAGCATCCCACTTGTTCGAGGTGCTTCATCACCTTTGTGTTGCCAAACACTAAATGCTGCGCCTGTTGGGCTTGAAAGGACGGCCATTCTTCCAGCGTCCATTACATCAAAAGGTTCAGCTAATACTGTTCCACCCAGTTCTTTCGCTTTCGTTGTTATGTCATCAGCACTTTCAACTTGAACATAAGTATTCCAATAAGAAGGAATTCCTTGTTTTTGCTGTTCTTCAGATAGAGCTGCTAGTCCACCAACATTACCTTCTGTAATTTTGCTGAAATGATAAGGACCATTAGGTGTGTCCATACTTTCATAGCTCCAACCAAAAATTTCAGAATAAAAAGTTTTCGCTTTTTCAAGATCTGTTGTCATTAAATCGATCCAACTAAAATCACCTGTTTTCCAGATTTTCTCGTGCATAGTAGACTCCTATAGTCAGTGAATTTATTGATTCTGGAAAAATCATAACAGGAAATTAGGTGACTTCAAGACGCGGAATTTATCTTTACTTGTAGGCTAGGATCAAACCTCTCTAAGAGCTTGTTTAAAATAGTTGATAACCGTTCCAGTCCAGTGTTTGCCGTATTTTTCTTCAAAGACCTTTCTTTCTGGAGAGTCTTCATTTGTAAGAGATTCAATTCTTGTTTCGATGTACTCTCTGGTGAGAGGAATTTTACATTTCTGCGTAATACACATTTTCCAGGCTCCGTAGTGTCTTGGAAATACGTCATCTTGCATATCAGTCTCTTCGTGAATATCCGACAATTAGTTATTTTATTGTTAGAAAATGTTATTGCAAGTTGTTTGCAATAGCCGGGGGTGCTGTGTTCCTATTGAATCCTAGGAAGAATCTCAATAGATATTAGTCTATAAGAAGTCGTAAATCATAAGAGCCAAGGAGGGGTCTCATGTTAAAAAAAGTTTTACTTGTTCTGATGTTATTGCCAGGTCTTACTCAAGCAGATCTCGGTTCATCATTTGCTCCAGAAAACGATGAAAAGAGACCTGTTCTCAAATCATCACCTAAAGCAATTAATGGAATGACCAAAGAAATCTTTAATGAAATCTTAGATAGAGTTAAAGATGTTTATGAGCCTCTTGTTGCAGAACAAGGAGCTGTTTTCGAGATACAAAGAGATTGGAGCAATTCAACGGTCAACGCTTATGCTCAGCAGATTGGAAACAGATGGATCATCAAAATGTTTGGTGGGCTCGCTCGACACGAAAAGATTACTCCGGACGGATTTGCACTTGTGGCCTGCCATGAAATGGGTCATCACCTTGGTGGAGCTCCTTTGTATGCTCACGTGAGATGGGCCTCAAACGAAGGACAAGCTGATTATTATACAACTCTAAAGTGTTCAAGAAAAATTTGGGAGAATGACGACAACGTTGCCATTATCAATCAACGAATTACAGACGGAAAAGTTGATGAATATGCTCTTAAGGCCTGTGGAGACATCTATAGCAATGCCGAAGAAAAAGCTATTTGTGTGAGAGCTGCAATGGGTGGGTTTGCCCTAGGAACACTTCTGGGTCATCTTGGTCGCACCGGAGATGTTGATTTTCAAACTCCTGATAAAAAAGTCGTAACAAGAACTCAGGACAGACATCCTCATGCTCAATGTCGTCTCGATACTTATTTTCAAGCGGCGCTTTGTAGTGTCAGCCATGACATTAATCCAGACATTAAAAGTGAAACAATAGGAATGTGTACTCGGGCTGAAAAATATAGTGTTGGTAACCGACCTCTGTGTTGGTACCGCCCCTAATTCTTCATCCTAATTGATCAACGGAAATGGCCAGGAGCTTACTCATTCGGTTTCTGGCCATTTCTTAAAACCTCTTCTATCTTTTTCATTGTTTCAATGGTTTAATTTTTATATGTGCGTTAAAATAAAAGTTTGACTAATGAAACCATCTTGGCGTAACACTAGAATAAATAACAGTTTTTTGTCGAGGTACAGTTTGAAAACACTCATTATTATTTTTAGCAGTTTATTTACGATTACTAATTTAGCAGCTCAAGAGGTTGAGGAGATAAAAGTCCAAAGTATGACTGATAACCTCAAAAAGTCAGGACAGCTTAAAGATTCAATTATTAGAACCGAGGTTGTCGA
>JBMYPC010000146.1:0-7448 GCA_049599895.1 Bacteriovoracaceae bacterium
GATCTAAGTCATGCCCATCAATGAACTTAAGAGCCGTTTGTTCTGTTTTCCTCTTTAAAAACCTCGTTATTCTCAGAAGAAATAGCGCTGAGTGAAAATTGAGCGCAGGGGAAAGGTTGAGCTTAAGAAGCTTTTCAAAGTCTTGATAGAGTCCGATATAAGCTTTTTGATCAGATGTATTAAAGAATAAAAGAACTTGATGGAAAAAGTCTAAAAAGGGGGCAAGTTCACTTTCTTTAGCGTAGATTTTAGCAAGCTGGATATGATGGCCTGATTCATCAAAATCTCTTTGAAGGAGGTAGCTATCCACTAACTGCATCTGTTTTAATGTTTGGATTAAGTGAGAGTTTTGCTCCCAGTTTTTTTTGAGTCGAGATCCAATAGCTTTGCCTGAAAAAGAAGTTGAAAGACTCTTTTTATCTCCTCTTTTCAAGATAAAGATTTTGTCTTCATGGGAACAGTTTTCTTCAAAAAGAGACAGTTCAAGATGATTTAAACAAAGACAGCTTAGTCCATGACTTGGCCATGAACGAAAAGAATAGGGATACTTTTGGCCTTGATTCTTTATGGGATGAAATTCGAGAAACTTCTCAATGAGATTGTTAACATTATAACTCTTTAGGCGAAGCTTTTGATTCACTTGCTTAAGGTATTCTTTTTCGTTTTCACTGAAAAGTTCTGAGTATTGTTTTATTTTATTTTGTTCAACTTGATGATAGCTGAAGGTCGTTTTTGTTTTGGAGAATTGAATCTTAACAATATCTCCATCAGAGTGACAAACTTCAAACTCCCAAGAACCTATTGTTTTAAGTTCTTTAGCGATACTTTCGATTGAATCTAAATCTTTACAGGACTCTATTAAAAGGTAAGCAACAAAGTAGCCAGGAAGTCCATTAGGATTGAGCGCTTGAGATTCTCTTTGTGAAATGCTGAGTGAAAGTCCATGTGAGTTAAAGAATTGAAGAGCAGATGAAGGACTTGTTGATGCCCATAGAGATGTGATTGATCCTCCATCTGATGAATTTAAGTTAATGATTTGGTGCTGAACTTCAGTATTTGTCTCTTGTTTATGAATGATAAAATGAAAAACTTGCTTCTCTGGACATTTAAAGTAGAAGCTCTGGTTTTGATTCAGCATTTTCTTTGACAAAAGGGGACTGTCGAGAGATTGAAGCTCTTGGATAACATCTGAGAGGATCAAGGATTCAAAATTCTCATTTTTCCCTTCTGAAAAGTTTTGGATAAAGTTTCGATAGCTTTGGTGTGGATCATCCATTGCCTGGGTCAGGGTTTCAAAAACTTTGTCTTTGAAATGATTAAAACCAGGTATAATACTCAAGTACGAGGCTATGGTACTGTCACTTTTCTCCGGTTGCCGACACTTCAGTCCCAGTTGATAAAAAGATTCGTCTTTATTTCCGATAAGCTCAATGTGTCGCATTCGTCGAGAGGGCCTTGTCATGGATAGTAGTATAGCTAGTAATATAATAAATTTTGATATTTTAGTCCATTGTCTCGCCATTGGTCGTATTGGCTTTGAATTTGTTCCGACCCAAACGAAATTCAAAAGAGTTTTGGCCAATATGCCTGTTAATCGAGTTTTAAGGGGATCCTTAGGAGATTTGTCTGTTCAGAAATTTCACCGCTTTGGACTCACAATGGCGATAGGTTATTGTACGTGTAGCTTTTTACTTTTTCTTATTAAGCAGGGCTTAAGCTAGTTTTTCCATCATAGAGATGAACGATAGAATCCCCAGGATAGAAGATTCCTGGAAGATTTGGACTTGGTTCGTTGGCCTTCTTCCTGATGTAGATTTGGACCTTAGGGTTGTACTGACCACCATTTTGGGCCTTAATATTCTCAATGCTACTTTCGATTTGATAGATTTTATTGAGAACTTGGGCATTTTGTCTTTTTGTGAGTTGAAACTTTTCATTTTGCTTCATCTTCTTCCATAAGCTCCATGCTGGAGTTTTTTCTTGAAGAAGTAAGCTTAGGGCCGAATAAATAACCGGGTCTGATTCAAAGTTATCCCCCATTAAAACCAGTTCATTAGGAAGCCCTGTCATAAGAAGAATATCAAGTAAATGATTGAGCTTATAGAGACCTTGGATTTTTAAGTCTTTAGGTGTGAGTTGTCCTTGAAATAGGGAAAAGACCTCTCGGTAATCTTTAAGAAATATCCCTGCTGTAAAGATTTCTCTTTTATAGAGCCAGTCACGAATGGCATCTTCGTAAAAGTGAGGTGAAGCCGATAATATAAAAGGATGATGTCCTTCAGCAATGAAGTTCAGCATGAGTTCCACACTTTCTTTTATTGTGGGAAAAACTTCAATTGGGCTGGTGAGACTTTTATAGAGTTCTTTCGTAGTTGAATACCGTGTGTCGACAAGTGTTTTATCAAAATCAGAAATAACAATTTTACTGAGTGATTTGATCTTTATTGGTAGAAAACTTCCAAGGTGCAGATCAAGACCATCTCTTTTTTTGACTTCATAGATTTGAAGAACGCGAATGTTTTTTCGACTTTCGTTAATAGGGATTTTCAGTAAGAAGTTTCCAAAACTATCAGACTCATAAATCTTTTTGAAAATCTCTTTTCGATCCTGATCAAGACCTATGATCTTAATCGCGAAAGCTTCACCCTTAAGAAGTTTTATGGCCTGGATAGGGCTTGGGGGAGAGTCACTAAGGGCCTTGGGTCTTGTAGTAAGTGTAATAGAGGCCCGTATTGAGAGAAAGTCTTCAGTTAGTATTGAAAGAAAGTTTACAAGAGTTGGTCTTTTCAAAGTTCTCCCTGGCCCGCGGTGAAGATAAGATCACTTTCTTTATCATACTACTTTTTTGCAATTCTATAAGAAAGAATTCCATCTTCGTATGATTTTTTTATATCTTTTCCATTGAGAATCTCGGGAACTTCAAACTCTTTTGAGAGAACTTCTGTTCGACTAGATGTGTAATTTTGATCATTAAACTCGATATTGTCTTTGTAATCACGAGAAAGGGAAATCTTCACCTCGCGGTCATTGGCCGTGACATGAACCTTTTCTTTCTCGTACACAGGGACTTCAATATCAAAATAGTAAAAGGATTTGTCCTGTCTAATTTTAGGCTCAATTTTAGAAATTTGATAAAATTTATCATGAGATTTTGATTGATAATCTTCTTTGATTTTGCTTTGACCAATCTTCAAGTCCTCAATTTGATTTTTAAACTTCTCTTCAAGGATCTTTAGGTTTTCTCCATGGGCCTCAATCATATTCTTTACTTTAATTTTAAAATGCTCATCTTTTTCTTTAAGTGTTTGGAGTTGAAGTTGTTGAAGGTCGTTCATCTTGGCCTGATGGATATCTTGACGGCTATCTTGTTCATTTTTTTGATCTACTAAAAGCCTTGTCATTGAATCTTTATGATCTTTTTCTTGTCTTATCACTTGATCTTCGAACTCACGGTTTTTGTTATAAAGGTTTTGTTCATGAGACTTTGTTGTCTTTTGAACCCTGTCTGAATGTTGCTGGTCAATGGACTTGAGAAGTTCAAATGAATCAATTTCAGCGTCAGCGATTTGTTCTTTTGATTCGTTATTGATTTTTGTAATTTGGCGCTGAGTTTTTTCCGCAAGATCTCTATTTTGAGATTTTGCAATATCAAGTTTTGCGCCAATTTGTTCATTTAAGCGATTATTAATCTCTTGGATGTTTTCATTGTGAGAATCGACAAATTGCTTTTTTTCTTTATCAAGGAGAGATTTAGAGTGATCAAGTGATTTTTTGACGTTTAAAAGCTTTTGATTTTTAAGCTCTATGGACTGAACCAGGTCTCTGGTGTGCTGTTTATTAAGCTCATGTCGCTCAGTCTGTTGCTGTTTTTTTATTTTCTTAATTTTTTCATTATGAAATTGTTCATTGAGGCGAGTTTCGTCTGCTTTGGCATCAATCTGATTTTTAAGAGACTGATTCATTCTTTTTAGAACGTTTTTGTTTTCAGTTAAATTATTATTAATACCACTCATTGAGACTCTTCTTTTGAAGCTAATCTTCTTAAGAGCTTATTTTCAGGAGAAGGGCAGATGGGAGTACCTTTTCCTGTATAGCCTGGACAAGACCAAGTTTTAAGCAAAGTAATATTAGTTCCTTGCCCTCCATGATAAGCCTTGTAGCTTGTTGGCGATAAGGTGCTCTCGAGAGTGTGGCTAAAATTATTTGTTTTAATGAGATACAGATAAACACGGTACTCAGCCTTTACTTGAGAGCAAAGGAAAAGCAGGGCCGTTAGGCAAAAGGGCTTAATGAAATTGCACTTCATTATCAATAATACTTCCCGTTATGTGGTTGGTGAACGCATGGATAAAAAGAGCTTTGTCTTCTTCTGAGAGTTCAGAAATAACAAGTCTTTTATGATCTAATTCACCAGCTTTTTTTAAGCGATTAATAACTTTAAGAATTTTCAGTTTCTCTTTACGAGTGAGGCTTTTTTGAGATGTGGCCTTAAGATTTTCACACCATTCATTGTCGCCCTCATCTGAAAATAATGAGAAATGACCGTTTTGGGCCATTTTGATAAAAGGTTTTAATTCAGAGTTATTAAATTTGTACTTCAGGTCCAACTGTAATCTCCTCAAAAATGATATGTTAAACAACCGTAAAGAGGACAAGAGTCCTATGATATAAATTGTATACAAAAATCTCAGATGATTTGCTTAGTCGGTAAGCTTTTCTTGATGTGATGTGCCTAAAAGACTTTTACGTCATGCAAGAGGAAAAAATTAATAGCAAAACTTGAGACCGGCAATCTTTGCTACAATAGAGAAGACTGTTGGTAAGGTACTTAAGTTCCTTGCTCGGATAAAGAGGTGAGCCTCGAAGGAAATGAATCATGATGAAACAGAGTATTGGGATTGGATTTTTGTTTTTTTTCTTTATGACAGAGGCTTATGCTTTAGTTGATTATTCTGAGCCTGAAAGCACTGGAAGTGCTGTATCAAGGTCATCAGCTCCCCCAAAAAGAGTTGTGAAAAGAACAGCGGCACCTGGTCAAGCAAGGTCTAAGAGTTCAGGGCCATCAATTCTAGGGGGAAAGTTTAAACTTAAAACAAATTATCTGTCAGAGAGCTTAGAGACTGATGATATCAATGCAAAGTTTACCAAAGTTAATTTCAGTGCCAGCTACTCACTAAACCCTTCGGTTTATTTTGAGACCAATTATCAAGTTATTTCAACTGATGATGAGATGTTAGCCGAAACTTCTGGTTACCAAAAAGGGAATCCTGAGTTAACAGTTGGAGTTAATTGGCTACAGTTTGGAAATCAAGCTGACAATACTCGAGTTGATCTCCTTTTAGGAAATCGATGGGCACAAAGTGGTAGTGATTTTGCGAGTTCTCGTAACGATATTTTGCTTGGAATTCAAACTGTAAAGAAAATGTCGAATTTTTTCATTGGTATTGGTTATGATCTCGATCTCACAGGAAAGCCCAAAGAATCAGATGAAATGACTATTGGAAAAATTCATACCATTAAAGCTGGGCTTGGCCTTATGGTCACCAATGATATTAATGCTTCGATTTTTGCACGTCGAGTAACAGTAAAGTCTAGTGGAGAGAGCTCTGAAGATGAAGATGCTGCTTCTTTGAATCTTGAAAGTGATCTTGTTTTTACAACCTTAAATCCCGAATTAGGTTTGATGGTGACTCCATATGCTAATGTAAAACTTGGAGGACATTTTCGCACAAAGCGTGTAGACTATGATTCATCATACCAGGCAATTAAGCTTCCCAAATACAATAGTCTTTGGGGTAATTCGATCTATGCAGGACTCGATTTAAGATTTTAAAATGGCAAAATTTTTTTCAGCACCAGTATACTTGTGTTCCAATTGTAAAAAATTAGTAGAGGAAATTGAGAGCCTCTACTTTGTTGAAGAAACAAGTCCTAGAGCTTTTTGCAGTGAAAAATGCATTGAGGAATTCTACTTTCCTCTTATTGATAAATTTGAAGAAATTAAAAACTCAATACGAGAAGAGCTTGGTTTTGAACCAGACTTAGAAGAATGTCTGACTTACCCTGAGATTATTGATCAGCTCTATTCGACACCAGCCGAAATCTGGAGATTCGAAAACCTTTTAAAAGAAGAGATCTATACCTATATTAAAAAAGTTGAGTTTAATTCTCAAGAGGTATGGCTTGCTTCCATGGTCTTAGTTTTCTCACATAGACCCTCATTTGTTCTAGCTATTGATGTTACTCAAAACGAAAAAATTCTTGAATACTATCGATTGGGTGAAAAAATAGAGGATATGACTCCTTATTATGAGGCCATTAAAACGGCTGATGAAGAGCATAACCACCATCCCAATCTTGAAGAGACTGAGCTTTTAAAGGGTCAGCTTCTTAGTGAGATTTTAGCGAAACAAAAGCCTATCGATATACAGTTTGAGCAGTTTCATCTCTATGATGTTTATCTCCATCCTACGATTGAAAATCCTGATCAAATAACTGAGTGGCAAGATGAAAAGAGTAATAGCTTTTATGTTTGCTCAAAAGCTTTTGAAGTCGATGGGACAAGTTTTTATTATATTGTCTTCTGCTATCCTTTTTCTATTGATCAAGAGGATAAAATGTCGCTAAGTAAAGTTGTTCCGATTTTTGGTTTTCCGACTCTTGATGGGGATATCTATACGGGGTTTACGTCTGGGAATCGGTTGTCGGGGGCTTTAAAAAATTAAACAGTGGTCTGTAACGATCGGGACTGTCTCGACAGTAACTGGCTCTGAAAAGCTCTATCTAGAAAAAATTATGCTGAACATACTGACCCATTTGATCAAATGTATAGCAATATCTCGGATCACCTGTTATCTCAAGAACCTGTAGACAATAAAGATAAGCATCTGGATGATAAACGACTTCCCCGTAGCCATTACCAAATGGTGAAGGATAAAAGATTTTCTCTTCTCTCATCATGGCAACACCAGTTACTCGTAATGAACTTGCATTGGCCCTATTTTTAAGGAGATTAATTTTATAAATCTCAGTTGCGCTCGAAGCATAAAAGCAACGAGGTTCACCAATGTAGGTGACACTATTTTGTTGGTTAGTCGTTGGAATAAGACAAAGTTTTACATTGCTTCCTGGAGGTTCACGAAGTTGAAGATAAACCTCAGTATCGATACCTGTCTGGCAAAGAGTGTAGCTTCCTAGAACTGGATGATAATTTTCAAAGTTTGAGTTTCCATCAGAACTCCACTTGCAACCTCTAATTGCAACCGGAAGTTTCTCGATAAAATCATTTTGAGAAGTTTGAGTCTCTTCAGTTTGAGCGTCTCCTGAGTTTGGAGTGTCAGTGTCTCTCGCTTCACCGGCTTGAAAGTTTATTTGATCAGGTTGTTTTTGCTCGTTTGACTCGGAGTTTGAACGGGCATCGCTCCATTTAAGCCTTTGGTTTTTTGGGG
>JBMYPC010000147.1:0-7290 GCA_049599895.1 Bacteriovoracaceae bacterium
TCGACCTTTAGTTCTGAATGAAGTTCTGCCCCACGATTTAAAGCTTCTCTAAGAGCATGTTCAGCATTCTCAACCAGAAAGGACATCTTTGAAACACCTTCACCGTGAGCGTTAAAATAATCTCTTGCATGACCTTTTTCTGGTGAGGTGAGAAGAAAGCGAACTTGTCCTTGTGAAAAAAGAGCTGCGGGGAGATCTGGGTTCTCTGCTTTTTTTTCAAAACCAAATTGATAGAAAAGAGGTCTTGATTCAGTGCTGTTTATATTGTCACAAGTGAACTCGAGATGATCAAAACCAAGAATTCCTAGGGGGTTTGATTCAGAAATTTCACTCATAACTTCTCCTTCTTATGTTTAGCAAAACCAAATCTATATGGCGCGCATTGTTAGTCTTGCAAATAAATCATTAATTCAATAGATTGGTTTAAACAAAACTTGTGACATTGACAATTTTGCAAAGTGTTAACTACGCTTTTTTTGAATAGCAATGACAAAAATCACAGGTTTATGAGACGCTTTTAGATATGGATCCACACGCAAACTCGATTGAAATTCTCAACGGCAATGAACTCATTGTTCAAGGGGCACTTGAAGCAGGCTTTTCCCTTTACACTGGTTATCCTGGTTCTCCTCTTGCGGATTATTTTAATGTTTTATTTAAAGAAAAAAAACGTCTTGAAGATTTAGGGGCAAAAGTTGTTATCGCAAATAGCGAGGCCAATGCCGCGGCAATGGCATCAGGTGCAAAGCAGGCAAACCGAGATTGTCTCGTGGCCATGAAGTCAATGGGTCTTCATGTTGCTGCCGATGCTCTTAGTGTTGGAAACTTTGCAAACCCTGGAGATAAAGACGAGGCCAATAATAATGAAAGAAAAGCCGGTGTTGTTATTGTCGTAGGGGATGATCCATGGTCCATCTCAACTTCCACTGCAGCGGATTCTCGTTATCTTTTTAAACACCTTCATATCCCTTTTCTTGAACCTTCAAATCCTCAAGAGTTAAAGGATTGGATGAAAGTTGCATTAGAGTTTTCTCGAAAGACCTCTGTTTACCAAGGGCTTTTGACGACAACTTTTATGGCAGAAGGTGGAGGTCGAGTAAAAGTTCATCCATGGGCCAAAATTCAAAAAGAAAAAGAAGAACTTTCTACTGAGAACTTTGATCTTTCTCAAAATGTTATGGTGCCACCAAATTCATTGATTGCTGATACAAAAATGATTAATGAACGTTTCCCAAAAGTTCTTAAAGAATATGAAAGACTCAATCTTGATAGATCTTTTGGAAATTTCAAAGCGGAGATCGGTATTATTAGTGCCGGAGTTATTTTTGAAAGTGTTAAACATGTTCTTGAAGAGAATGAATGGCTTGATTCTGTAAATCTTTATAAACTTGCTGGTTCTTATCCCCTTGTGAAAAGTCGTCTTCTTGAATTCTTAAAACCTCTTAAAGCGCTTATTATTGTTGAAGAGAAACGAGGGTTCTTAGAGTCTGAGATTAAATCACTCATTCAAGGTGAAGGTCTTGAAATCTCAATCTATGGTAAAACCGGATACGATGGAGCACCGGGGCTTCAAGCTTTTGGAGGTCTTTCATTTGAAATGATTCAGACCTTCTTAAAAGATCTTTTTAAGGCCTATCATTTAAGTGAGTGCCCAAGTCTCAACCCAGATAAAAGTGAAGCTCTAGGAGTGAATCTCCCAAAACGTCTTCCCACTTTCTGTCCAGGATGTCCCCATAGAGAAACTTTAAGCTTGTTAAAAGATTTAAGAGCGAGACTGAAAGATGAAAATATCGATCTTGTTTCTCATGGAGATGTAGGATGTTATTCTTTGAGTTTTCTTCCACCGTTTAAAGAAATGCATAATCTTTCAGCAATGGGCCAAGGTGGGGCGCTAGGTGCCGGGGTTGATCTTTTTTCAAAAAATCCTTCGGTGGTTTTAATGGGGGACTCAACGTTCTTTCATTCTGGAATGACTGATATTTCAAACTCAGTTCAATGTGGTCATGAGATCACCTATATTCTTCTCGACAATGACAATACGGCAATGACGGGACACCAGATGACTCCACGATCAGGAGTGAGTGTTGATGGAAGAAAACGACCAAGACAAGACATGTATCATTTGGTGAAAAGTCTGGGAGTTGAAACTGTTCTCGAAGTGAATCCCTCCGATCGTTATTTCTATCGCTCTCTTCTTTATGATTACGTTAAAAAAAGTGGCGTAAAGGTTATTATCTCTAATAAAGAATGTGGTCTTACTTTTCAGGGGAGAGTTAAGGCAAAGGAAAGAGAGCTCTTTTCGAAAAACCAAACTGTCGAGAAAAAAGATTTTTATCATATCAACACATCTGTCTGTGAAGATTGTCGTGCTTGTGTGGAGATGACGGGATGTCCTGGTTTAACGCAAACCCATGATGCTTACGGAACAAAAGTTCAAATCGATCCTCAAATTTGTGTTGGAGATTCCTATTGTACCAAAATAAAGGCCTGTCCTAGTTTTGAGTTGGTAGAGGTTCTTGATTACCATCCAACGAAATACCAAAAATCTCTTAAAAATGATTTTCTTGATTACAAGCTTGCTGAGCCTAAAGTTAAAAAAGCTCTTAAAGACATTAAAGGGACAACTGATTGGAGATGTGTTGTTACGGGAGTAGGGGGGTCAGGAGTGACAACGATCTCAAGAGTTCTCGCCAATGCAGCGTTAGAGATGCAGGGCCTTGATCATCTTGATTTTAAGTTTGTTGATCAAAAAGGGCTTGCACAAAGAAATGGTAATGTGACCGGACATATGGCGATCTATGAAAAGGGACGATCGTTTAGTGTTCCAACTCCTCTTAATACTGCTGATCTTTACGTGTCCCCAGATCTCTTAGATGGATCGACCCATTTAAGATTTGTTTCTAAAGATGGCTTAGTTGTTCTTGATAATGATTACCAGACACCTCTGACTTTGCTTCTTGATAATGCCGAGGAAGCTCCTACTATAAGTCAAGAGAGTCTTATTCAAGCGTTAAGTGAACATGAGTCTCAAAGTTCAATTCTTCCCATTAAAAAATTTTGTCGTAAATACTTTGGAAAGGATGTTTATGCTTCAGTGGCCATCTTAGGAGCGGCCTATCAACTTGGTCATATCCCGTTTGAAGAAGAGGATCTTAAAAACTCGATCAAAAAAACAGTGCCTAAAAAAGAAGTGGAGAATAACCTTTCTGCTTTCACTCTTGGCCGGGCCATTGTTCAATTCCCTGACGATTTTAAAGACGGAAGTCAAAAACTTGATGAAGAGACAAATCTCTATGAGCTCGAGAGAAGTGTTTTACGTTCAGTCCTTCCTTGGCAATCAAAGAACGGGCTTATTGAACTGTACCGAAGTGATCTTAAAATTCTAAGTTCATTGTTTGAAGATGTTGAAAAGGAGTATCTCGCTCAATACCTTCACGACCTTTATGTCTATGATCATGGTAAGTGTAGCGATGCCTTCATTGAGGCTTCTCAGAAAATTCACCTTAAGCTAGCCGATACTGATCTTAAGAAAATAGCTTTAAGAGTTCTTGCGAAAACGTTTTTCATTAAAGATGAAGTTTTTGTCGCACATATTATGACTTCAGGAATAGAAAAAAGAACAAAAGATAAACTCTATAAAAGCCTCGGAAGAAAGTATAAAGTCAGGCATATTAATAGGCCTCAATTTGATATCTTTGGAAGAAGAATTGAATTTGATATCAATCCCAAGGATTGGATGTTGAATATCATGCGTTTTTTAAGGCCATTAAGAGAGGTTCTTCCTGCCTGGCATCGAAAAGAGAGAAGTATCGCAGAGCAGACTCGTCAATCATTAATGGAGATTCTTGAAAATCTTAAAGACGATAGTTATCAAAAGCTTATGAAGCTCGACAATATCAAGGGCTATAGAGATGTTCGTTATAAGAAAGCAAATGAGAAACTAAAATAGTTGCGTAAGACGAAGGCGCTAGCTAAAATTCCATTTCTCAATTAGACTATTTTCATTAAAAACATTATTGAAAGCTAAAATATGTCTGATCCTCATCCCTCAGTTGCAGCCGTACTGTATTACAAAGGCCAAGTTCTTACTGTCATTCGCAGTTCTAAAATGAAGGCATTCCCTGGTTTTACATCATTCATTGGTGGGAAAATAGAAGAAGTGGATAAGAAGAAGGCCACATCCCCAAAAGGTCTTATTATAAGCCCTACCCACTGGGGGGCACTTGTTCGTGAAGTGAAAGAAGAGATAGGTTTTGAATTATCCCCTCATTACATAAAAAGACTTAACCTTGTGGGAAAGGCGGTGACCCCAGAGTTTCAAAAGCATCGGTTTGAGAATTATTATTATCTCATCGAACTCAGGGCGACTCCACCTGTGATTACTCCTAATGAAGAAATTGAAACTTACGAGTGGAATGATATTAAAACCTTGCTTGATGACGACGCTTTAGGAAACCGAATAATGGTTCCTCCAACTAGAGCCTTGTTAAGAAACTTGTTGGTGAATGAAGGACAAGTTCTTTCGGAAGAGGAGGCAGATCTGAATTATGAAAGTGATTCTCCAATTCCTAAAGTCGAATTTATTGATGGGCTCGTCCAGTTTCTTCCTCTATCAAACACATTGCCTCCGGCAACTCGAACAAATTGCTTTCTATTAGGTGATGGAAAAAGAGTGTTGGTCGATCCCTCTCCTAAAGATGATGCTGAATATGACAAGCTCATTAGTATCTTAGAAGAAGAACTTATCGATGAGATTTTTCTCACTCATCATCATCAAGACCATCATGAACATGCCGTAAGACTTGCAAAGGATTTAGACTGTCCTATTGGAGTCGGGAAAAAGGCGTTAGAAGTTTTTCATTCTGAGTTTGGAGAGAATTACTTTGAAGGGGTAAAACTTCATACCTACAATGACGGTGAAGAGGTCTGTAAATGGAAAGGGCGATTTGTTAATACGATTGAACTTCCTGGACACGCTGAAGGGCAGATGGGACTCGCTCCCCCAGATATGAGCTGGTTCATCGTTGGTGATCTGATTCAATCCATTGGAACAGTTGTGATTGCTCCTCCTCACGGAGATATGCAAAAGTACTTCGATAGTCTAAGAAAAGTGATGGAGCTCAATCCTGGTATTATTATTCCAAGCCATGGGCTTCCTCTTAAAGGAATCTGGAAGCTAGAACAAACTCTTCAGCACCGAATTCAACGTGAAGCTAAGATTAAAGAGTTGTTAAAACAGGGTGTCGGTGCGAAGGAAATGCTTAAGATCATTTATCCTAAGCTCGCTAAAGAGCTTGAGCCAATGGCCTTAGGAACGATTATGGCGCATCTTAAAAAGATTAAGCAGTAAAATTATTTTTTTGTAATGGGATAGAACTGGATATTGAGATGAACAATATCATCTCCTTCAGTGTCTTCTAAAAGTTTCGTGAAGTTTATCTGAAATTCTCGAATCATTTCTTTGGCCTTTTTAAGATTCTCTTTCTTTATGGACAAAGTTGTATGAGTGAAAGTTCTTCGGTCTAATGGGATATTAAATGCTTGATGAGAGAGATCCAAAAGATCTCGATGAAACTTTTTTGCAGCTTTCTTCTCAATAGGCTTAGTTGGACTAATACTATTATGTGAAGCAAAGAGTTCACCGTCGTCTTTTCTTTCAAGGAAACTTGAACTCAACATACGTTCGATGAGCTTAGGCAGATATTCTTCATTAAGATTAAAATTAAGGGCCTTGGTTATCCAATCAGGATCTTCTTTAAACTCTTTAAGCTTTGTAAGTTCTCTGACAGCATAGGATTCCCAGTTAAAGACCATATCAAGCTCTTCAGGGTTGACGTCATCCTTAGAGCTTTCAATCATAATTTGAGTAAGCTTCTTATCACCTTTAGCAGCTTTTTGAAGTTTGACAATTTCTCGAAAGTACTCGGCTTGGTCATGATTTAATTGAAAGTAAGTGATGAGACGTTCAACAAGTTTTTTACCAGCATGGCGCTTTCGGGTGAGAATCATTGAAAGAGTGGCAACAGAGTTGAGCTCTAAAAGCTGCGCCCAAACACTAAGAGTCCAATTGCGATCAGATTTTTTTTTCATCGCAAAGTAATCCTCCAGGAACTGGCGGTAATCACTGTAGTCATTAATATCAAGCTTTTGCTCTGACATTGTTGCCTTTTTTAGTTTTTTCACATTTTCACAAAATTTGTAAAAATTTTTACTTACGTGATAACTATCGGGAATGATTGTGGATAACTTTAGTAAAATCCTTCGCTTTTTTTGTGTAATTTTTATGACTTAACTTTAGTAGTAGAAATTTTACACTGGTTTTAAGAATTGGTTGTGCGCTGCGTTTTGGGGCTGTATATCTATACTGTACCTAAAAAACTTTGGATTAATAATGACTGCTCGACGCTGGCTTTTGGCCATGACTTTTATTTGCTCAGCGAATGTCGCTTATGGAGTTATCCACGCAACTGGAATCTCGGCTTTTCAAGTTCCATTCGTTTATCATTTGGATGAGTTCAAAGGTTTAGTTGGAACCAATGGTGAAACGAAAGATGCAACAGAAGTCACTTATCTTACTGACGAGTCTAAGAAAAAAGTCATTAAAGACATTTATAATCAAAATGATGAGTTAATTGGTTACGCTGTATTTAAAGATAATGAAGCGGTTGAAGTTGTTTATTATCAAGATCCTGGTCGTGAGAAGCGAGTAGTTGTTTATCTTAAAGACAAAAAAGAGTTAGATGTAGCAAGCATAGACTTTCGCGTGAGTGGAATTGTTGATCGCAGAGGGCTTGGAGACCGACCAATTCCAGGCTTTGCATCAGAGGCGATTTCATTAGACCTAGAAAGAAAAGAAAAACTTCGAAGTCGTGCTCTTAATCCAGGTAGAGAGTCTAAAGAGGTGTTTTTTATTCATGATTATCAGAAATCAGATGTTAAAAAAGGTGGCCTCAATTTACAGATGCATATTCTCGGCGGTCGCAATGAAAGAGGTGAACCTTATAGAGCTCGAGTCATTAAGCATCCGAGTGGGAAAGTTGAACTGAAAGGGCTTGATGTCTCTTCTATCAGATCAAGTGGTACTCTCGACTAAATACTAATAACAGTTTCTTTAAGAGCAACGGATCGCTCGTTAATAAAGAAAACCCTATATTTCCATCCCTTCCCCTAAAAAACAGGAGCCCCAAGGTCCTGTTTTTTTATGCCTCTTTTTCTGGGCGGCTTTTTTCAATTTTGAGAGTCTAAGTTCAAGGGAATATTTACTTAGAAAGCCCTATACTTTCAGATGTT
>JBMYPC010000148.1:0-7236 GCA_049599895.1 Bacteriovoracaceae bacterium
CATTTCCACCCTGAGTTGAAAATGGAACAGCATTCTTGCCAGAATTTGAATTTTGTAACCATTCTTTGGCGTTAAAAGATTTTTTGTTCAACACTGCTCACCGTTAGCATTTAATATTTTGCACTCTGCACAATCACAAGGTCTGAATGGCTGAAATTTTTACATAGTGTATTAAATAAGTCACTAAAAAAAATGGAAAAATTTGGTCTTAAGTGGTTGAAATTATATGACTAAATACTTTTGACGCTTTGTCCGATCAGTAGGTGTCATCAAAATGACAAATACTGAATTTGGAGGGCGCCATGAGCGATGGCAATAATGATCAACCATTTAATGAAGACGAATTAAAAGACATTATGGATGAAATTGAAAACCTTGAAGGTGGTTTAGATGATTCAGCTGATGAAGTTGTTGAGGCTGTTGCTGAAGACGATGCGCCAGTTTCTGAAGTGGTTAAAGAAGAAGAGCTTATTGAGCCAGAGGCTGAAGACAATGTTGTCGATCTCGCAAGCGCTGAAGTTGCTCAATCATCAATTGATAAATCAAAGACTCAGGGTGTTGGACTTAATGCCACTGGGGATATGAATGTTTCTTTAAGCTTTAAGTTTAATGGTGAAGCTTCAAAGGTTGAAGTCGCCGATGGCAGTGTCAAAATTATTCTGCCAGGAGTTGAAGTGGCTTTTGATGAAGCATCTGGTTGTCAGATCAATGCTGAAAACGGAATGACATTTCAATTACCGTTAAAAAAGTCTGCATAATCTGTTAAGACTTCTTAATGAGTATTCAAATATTAGGGGGCAGGCTCAAGGGCTTGCCCGTTTCTATTGCTAAGGGCGCAACTTTAAGGCCTACATCCGTTATTTTACGAAGAAAGCTATTTGATAGGCATCAAGTTCTTGATGATGTGATTTTTCTTGATTGCTTCTGTGGTACTGGAAGTATGGGAATAGAGGCCTATTCTCGAGGTGCAGAACAAGTTTGTTTTAATGACATTGATTCTAAATCTTTAAAGAAGCTCAAAGAAAACCTTTTTAAAATTTCAGATCGGTTACAAATCCCTTTTAAAGACTCCTTTTCTGTTGCTAAGTCAAAAGGAGATAGGTTTTTGAGCTCTTTTTCGTTTGATAGAAGTAGGGAAAATTGGATTTTTATAGATCCTCCTTACAAGCAAGTTGATGACTATAAAAAGTGTTTTGCGGTGGTTGAAGACATTGTTTCAGAGGGGGGAGATTTTCATATCTTGATTGAAAGCGACAAAAATGTACTAAGCCCCGAGGATCTAAATCTTTATAATCAAGCTCCAGATAAAATTCTTTGGCATGGGGATCATTACATTGCGAGCTTCTACTTTACCTCTGACTGAATTCTATCCTAAACTATTGGGGATAGGATAACTACTATGTCAAAATACCGCACTGCAATCTATGCAGGTACATTTGATCCATTTACGAATGGACATGAAAACATTCTCAATCGATCATTGAAACTCTTTGATCAGGTTGTTGTCCTAATTGCAAAGTCTCCATCAAAAAGACCACTGTTTTCAGTTGAACAAAGATTAGAAATGCTGACAGAGTGTTTCAAAGAGGAGCCACGTATTCAAGTGGATTGCTGGGATGGTCTTGTGGTTGATTATGCAAAGAAAAACAAAATAGGAACTCTTGTTCGAGGGCTGCGCCCAACAGGAGATTTTGAATCTGAATTTCAAATGGCCTCAATGAATAATGATCTTTACCCAGAAATTGAAACATGTTTTTTGATGACTGAAGGGGATTATTATTTTATTTCTTCCTCTCTTATTCGAGAGGTTCAGGCCCATGAGAGAAGTATCGAAGCTTATGTTCCAAGTGGTGTTTATAAGTGGATTCAAAAGAATAAATAGGAAAGGATTAATTGAGAGATGGTAAGTGAGAGATCAAAACTTTTAACAGAAAGTATCACTTTAAAATTAAATGCGAAGGCCAATCAGCTAGCAGATTCAGGGAAAGAGATTTTTAACCTCACTGCTGGGCAGTTGCCTTTTAAACCGCAAAGTGAACTTGTTGAGCTTATTCAAACTCAAGCACAATTCTTAAAAAGCTATCAGTATTCTCCCGTTCCTGGTTTTCCTGAACTTAGAAAAAAGTTTATTAATCATTTTGAAACTACAAGAAAAGTTGAATGTCCAGACCATGAATGTTTAATTTCCAATGGTGGGAAGCACTCTGTTTTCACAGTCCTTTCGGCTATGATTAACCCTGGTGATGAGGTGGTTTTACTGGCCCCTTATTGGGTTTCTTATCCCCATATGCTGAATCTTTTGGGTGCCAAAGTTAAAATTGTTAAGTCAGAGCTTTATAATAACTTCACTCCAGATATTTCAGACGTTAAAGCGGCGATCACAGATAAAACCAAAGCCGTAATTCTTAATAGTCCCAATAATCCTTCAGGTGTTCATTATTCTGATAATTGGATGAAAGAGTTTGCTGGGATTGTTGAAGAGAATAAGAATCTTTTTGTTATCTCTGATGAAATTTATTTTCATGTGAACTATTTTGATCCTTCTCCAACTTATTATTATCAGCATTCAAAAGAAACCCTTTCAAGAACCATTATTGTTGATGGAATCTCTAAAGCCTTTGCGAGTACTGGTCTTCGAATTGGAACGGCCATCATGCCAAAAGAGATTTTTGCTGCGGCTAAAAAGATTCAAGGTCATACTGCAAGCGGCGCCAATAGTCTGATTCAAAAAGCTCTCATTGATTTTGATTTTGAAAACCTCTATAAATTTTTAGAGCCCATAAAAAAACACTTAAGAGAAAACTCGGAGACTCTTGAAGATGTGATGAGAGAACATGATTTGTCGCCAGCCTGGTATCAACCTCTTTCAGCATTTTATTTTCTTCTAGATTTTAGAAAATCAGAATATTTTTTAAAAGGTGAGTTTAATCCTGAAGATTCAGCACCTGAGATTTCGGAGAAAATACTGGAGTCTGTTGGTGTGGCAATGGTCCCTGGTGGGGACTTTGGGGTTCCTCATTGCGCGAGAATAAGTCTTGTTAATGAAAAACAAGAGTTTAAAGAAGCAATCACAAGGATTTGTCAGTTTCTTTCCCTAAAGATTTAAATAATCTAAAGACGACTTTTCCCCATCACTGCATCTCGCTCTAGGCAATGACATAATAGAGGAGATGAAGAATATCGTGAAAAAATACATGACTTTTTTATTTTACCTTTTGGCTGTGCAGGGTCTTTTGGTTTCTTGTGGTGCTGACGAAGAAGAGGAAGTTCAAGAAGCTGTCGAAAAAGCATTAGTTTGTCTGACAAATGGTGACTGCCAATGTGCAATCGATGAGCTTGAAGAGATTGGCATGCAAAACCGAAATGCTATGTATCTTAAAACTCTTTCTTCTGGTTATGCTTGTCGTGCTGGTTATTCAACCACAGTTGTCGTTGCAGATGATATTGGTGGTAATAAGCTCGCTACTCCCTCAATGCTTGGAGGCTTCACGACCTTTACAGGTGCTGATGAAATGGATTCATTTGACGAACAAACATTTCTCGATCTTCAAGAGGCCATTGATATTCTTCTCTACGCTGGAGGGATTTCAACTTCAGTGAATCCCGATAAAGATCGAAGGGCTCTGTTTTTTAGTGATACAGAGGCCAGTGATATCAACGCTCAATTGTTTTTTATGCTTATGACCCAGATAGGGAAATATCTTTATTTTTATGGTGGTGCAGATGCAGATGGAAATAAGGGAGAAGACGATGGAGACACATGCCTTTTAAACTATGATGCAGCTGTAAATTATGGACTCTTTGGCGGTTCAAATAACTGCAACAATGACGATACAGGAAGTATTCGTCTCGGAGTTTCGACTGATCATAACACTGAAAGAATGTGTCAGGGAGTTATTCTTTTCAATGCTCTATATGACATTCTTCCTGCCTTAGTTGATTCTTTTACAGGGGACGGCTTTGGTGATCTAAGTACTATCGAATCAAATCTGAGCACTGCGATTGATGATCTGACAGCTGCCGTTCCCGCTGCTGCTGATATTGTGAACCTATTAAGTCAAAATGTTTGTGAGAGTACATACAGTGATGATGCTGCTCCTGCAAACGATGACAACTTGGAATATTACTATTTCTTTACCCTCGAAAGTTTATTTGAATGAGATTGCTGAAGGCATTTATTCTTTTTAGTTTCACTTTTGTTTCCTTGGCCCAAGGGGAAGTGTTCTATCTTAATAGAAGTCCAAGAGGGCTTTTAATGGGTGATGCTTTCACCACGAGGTCCACTGATGATTATTCTTTATTCTATAATCCCGCTCTGATGGGAAGAAATGATGGTCTTAGTGTAAGACCCTTTAACCTAACCCTTGCCACAACCAATGCTCTAGATGATCTTGATCGCTTTGAAGATTTCCCAAGTAGTGATCCTGCTGCAATTGCAAATCGAATCATGGGATTTCCTATTTTTATTCAAGCTGGAGTTGCACCGTCTTTTAAGATGGGCCCCTTTGGATTTTCACTTTTAGCAAATAGCCAAAGCTCGATGGTTTTAAGAAATCGAGTTCATCCCATCCTCAGTGTGAACCACCGTTATGATAGAGGTTTTATTTTTGGTGCGGCTTTTTCTAAAGGTACAGGAGCAAAGGCTTCGATCTGGGATGGAAGAAAGGCTGTGCGAAAGAAGAAGACAACTGCTGGAACCAGGGCCAGTGCCGGTTTTTCCATAAAGAAGATTAACCGTGAAGGGATTCAAGGAGACTTTGATATCTTTGGAACCAGCCTTTACAGTAAAATCATTAATGGTGTCGAGGATGCTTCAGATATCAAAGAAGCCTTAGGTTATTCTAAGGGTGAAGCTTGGGGTCTTGATCTTGGTGCTGATTTTGTTCGTTCAAGTGGAGCGATGGAATTTGGAGTTGGGCTATCAATTTTAGACGTCGGTGATACTCAATTTAAAAAAACTGAGGGAAGCGCAGACATTCCACTTCAAGAAATGGTTGTTGCCACAGGGACTCACTTTGGAATTGACTTTGGGATAGGAGAGTTTGTGACGTCTTTTGATCTCCATCCTATTAATCAAGGTCATGACTTTCTCAGAATGAGTCATTTTGGTGTTGAGCTAACCTTGCCTTTCATTTCCCTTATGAGCGGTTTCAATTCAGGTTATCTTAGTTATGGGGTGGAACTTAATTTATGGCTTATTCGCATTGTCGCTGGCTTTTATGGTGTTGAATTATCGAGAGGCTATAAAGTAGATGAAGGTAAACGGGCTGTTCTTTATATCTCTTTGTTTGATCTTTCGTTTGACTCTTAGGCAAGTGTTTTTCTCGGGTTTATACTGAAAACGATTGAGTTTTCAGGCGTCGCAGACCGGTTTGCGTTAAAGGGTGCCAGTGGCACGCTTTAAAGCACCAAGCGGAAAACCAACTGTCCGCTGGATGCACAAAAACTTGCCTTGAGGCAACTTTTTTTGCACACTGGGGAAGCGTCAGCGCCCGGTGTTTCGAAGTTCCCTTACTTGAAATTTAAACTAGTACGACTATATATTCCTTTTCATACTGTAGCTGATTTCATACCCTTATAGTACGAGGTCCATTAAAGAGACGATGGATTCGCTCTTTTCTCAGTCCAAGGAGGCTGACTTTGAGAAAAACTTTTGTCCTTGATACTAATGTAATTCTATTTGATCCTACATCTATCTTTAAATTTGGTAAAAATGACGTCTACATTCCTTTGGTGGTTGTAGAAGAAGTTGACCGCTTTAAGAAAGATCAAAACGAAAACGGAAGAAATGCCCGATACTTTTCACGAATCGTTGATGATTTAAGAAAAAAAGGCCCAGTTACAAAGGGTGTTGATCTTGATAATGGTGGAAGACTAATCATTTCCACAGATAAAAAGCCGGATGAGTTTAAGACTGAACATTTCGATCTTTCACTCAATGATAACTTGATTCTTTCCACTGCTTTAAGTCTTAAAGAATCAGGTCAGGAAGTTCTTCTTGTTACCAAAGATATCAATCTAAGATTGAAATCAGATATTCTTCAGATCGATGCAGAAGATTACGGTAAAAAAGATGTTTCCCTAGATGAACTATATTCAGGAATCTATCATTATGCGGTTAATCCTGACGTGATTAAGCAATTTGAAAAAGAGCGATTCTTGGATGTTCCGGATTGGGAAGAGAGAAACCTCTGTACTAATCAGTATGTGATTATTCATCAAGAGGGCAATGTTCATCACCGCGCTCTTGGAAGGTTTTGCAAAAAGAAAAAAGGTATTGTTCCACTCATCTCGATTAGAGAAGGTGTATGGGGAATTTACCCAAAAAATGTTGAGCAGCACTTTGCCCTTGATGCCCTTTTAAATGAAGAGGTGAAGTTCGTCACTCTTGTGGGGAAGGCCGGTACTGGGAAAACCTTGTTGGCTATTGCTGCGGGTCTTGAAATGACAATCAATAAGGAAAAGTTCTCAAGGCTTCTTGTTTCAAGACCAATTCAGCCTATGGGAAAAGACCTTGGTTATCTTCCTGGTGATGTTAATGAAAAGCTAGGACCTTGGATGCAGCCTATTTTTGATAATATGGACTTTTTGTTTGGCCAGGCCCACTCAGCAACTTCGTCTTATGAAGACCTTATTAACCACGGACTACTTCATATTGAACCTCTTACTTATATTAGAGGGCGCTCCATTCCTGGTCAGTATCTCATCGTCGATGAGGCTCAAAACCTTTCACCCCATGAAGTGAAAACGATTGTGACCCGTGCAGGTGAAGGGACAAAAATTGTACTAACCGGAGATTGTCAGCAGATTGATAGTCCTTATTTAGATGAAATTAATAATGGTCTTGCCTACAGTGTTGAGAGACTTAAGGATGAAACAATTGTTGGTCATACAACTCTTAAAGTTGGAGAGCGTTCAGAACTTTCTGAAATTGCCTCAAAGAAACTATAGGAGACTTCCTCAGAAATGGAAAAGAAGCCTTGGACTCGAGAACACATAAGAGCGTCGGTCTATGGGAAATTGATTTATCTTTTTGATAATTCAGTAAAATCTGGACAGTGCTTAAATGTTTCAGAAGGTGGGGCTGTTGTTGAAGTCGATTCTCCTATGGAGATGAATACGACTTTTTCAATTCTTTTTCTTTTAGCAGATCTTCCAGATTTTTTCTCACACACAAAAGAGCAGCTTTTTAGGTTGAAAAGACAAAACTTTAAATACAGCACTATTCGTGGACAA
>JBMYPC010000149.1:0-7222 GCA_049599895.1 Bacteriovoracaceae bacterium
CAAAAGATCGAGGTCGTAATAAAAAAAAGAACTATCGAAGTTCTTGGCCGATTCATTCAAATGGGCCCTATGATAATTTAAGTCAAACTTAAAACTCATAAAAACTTATCTTAGCGCTTCTTCAAGTTCTAATGAAGCATCACTTTTTTCATCACGGTATTTAATAATGATCGGACATTGAAGTTGAAGACCGGTGGATCTTGCCCAAGAAAGATTTTGGTTTACTGGTCTTGTTCCTGGAACAACAACAGCACATTCAGGAATGTCAGCTCCTCTTTCAAGAACCTTTTCATTAACGGCATCATAAACAGAAACTGCTTTGGAAAGAACAACACCCGGAGCAAGGACGGCTCCTTTTCTTACGACAATCCCTTCAACAATAACACATCCTGCACCAATAAAGACATCATCCTCAAGAACAACTGGTCGCATGCCAATAGGCTCGAGAACTCCACCAATTTGCACAGCTGCTGAAAGGTGAACATTTTTTCCCATTTGCGCACAACTTCCAACGAGAGCGTGGCTATCAATCATACTTCCTTCATCAACATAAGCTCCTACGTTCACGTAAGCCGGAGGCATCACCACAACGCCTGGGGCTAAATATGATCCACGCCTTACAGAACTTCCACCAGGAACAAGACGAACGCCTCTTTCTGGAGAAAATGATTGTGGCATTAAATTATGCTTATCCACAAAGCCATTACTTTCAATAAGATTTCCGTGGCGAAAAGCTTCAAGAATAGCGCTTTTTACTTCAGGGTTGGCGTGCCATTCACCGTTTTCTTTATAAGCGGCACGAATTTGTCCAAGTTCAAGTTGATCTAAAGTGACTTCCCAAGACATGTTTGACTCCTTAAATTATGAATTCCAAGTAGAAATAAGTTGATGATATTTTTGCTGATTTTCAGTGCTTGCAAGATCTTTTTCATTAAGAGGAGCGAGCAAGACACCTGTTTTAATCACTCCAATTTCATTTAATAAAGCTTTTGCAGGGGTTGGATTACTAGCTTCAAAAAGACTATCACAAGCTTTACTCCATAGGCTTTTGTCTTCGTCTGAAAGTGAACGAGAAAGGCATTTGTCTAAGTAAAGATGAGTTTTTTCTGGCCATATATTTGAGGCCACAGAAATAAGGCCATTAACATTGTGTTTCGCAAACTCAAAAGTAAGAGCATCGTCACCACTATAGAGAAATTGATGGGGGGCCCTTTTTCGGTATTCTTCAAAGTCTTTAACTGAACCAGAGGCTTCTTTAAGGCCAAAGAAGTTTTTATGGTCTTTAAGGTCTGAAACCGTATCAAAGTGAAGAGAAGTCCCTGTTCTTGAAGGAACATTATAGAGAACGCAAGGGACTTGGCTTAGATCTAATAAGTTTTGAAACCAATGAGTTTGTCCGTGGCGTCCTGGTTTTGCATAAAGTGGTGTCACGAGAAGAAAACTATGAAATGAGCCTTTCGGAAGCTCTGCTTGACACCAGCTTATCCAGTCTTGAGTTGCTTTAAGTTCAGAACCACCAACCCCAATCATAATAGGAACGGAGGTGACTTTAGAAGTTGTAAACTTAAGAATTTCTTTTCTGGTTTCAAGATCGATATTTAAGGCCTCTCCCGTTGAGCCTAAAATAAGGATTCCGTTTTTTGCTTGTTCTTGTTGTTTAAATAGTTTCTCTAGAGACTCCCAATCAACAGAACAGTCTTCGTTAAAGGGAGTGATGAGTGCAGTAAAAAGGGGATAGTCTTTAAGGTTGTATTCTGACATAAAAAATCCTTGAGTCGCTTAGAGCTCTTCTTTTAAACGGTTCATCGCCACTTCTTCAAAAGGGATGAGTCCCGAGCGTATAGTGTCTTTATTTTCGAGGAGAAATCGAGCACTCCAAAGAGCACCTGAAGCAAAAATCTTTCGATCTTTTGATTGATGAGTGATAGTCACATCTTCAAATGGAGTTTTTAAAGTAAGGATATGATCGCCAACCACATCTCCAGTTCTTTCGCTGGTGATTTCAACTTTTTGATTAAGCCATTTTTCCCAAGAAAGGGCGGTTCCGCTTGGAGCATCTTTTTTATGGACGTGATGGACTTCATGCATCTTGTATTCGTAGTCTTCAAAAATTTTGGGGGCAAGGCTTAGAGTCTCAATAAGTTTTTTGACAACGTTCATCCCTAGAGCAAAATTATGAGAGACGATCCAAGGAGTCTTTTGACTTTTGAGCTTTTGATCAAGTTCATCCGACCAATCAAAACCGGTCGTACCTGAAACCATAGGCTTTTGAGATTCTAAAAAAAGATCCACGTAATCTTTAAAAACTTCACCTGGTAAAAAGCTAATGATGAGGTCAAAGCTTTTGAGTTTTTCAAGAGTCGGAGGATTCTTTGAATTAAAAACTTCGACATTTTCATTTTCTTTGACGAGTTCAAGAAGTTTGCCACCAGTTTTTCCGGCACCGACTAACGCGTAATGTTTGCTTTTATTATTTTGCATGGTTAATCCTAAAACATTTATTCTAAAAAAGCTTTATGCAATCGTAAAACCGCAAGCTCTGCATTTTTAGATTCAACCAGAAAACAGAAATTGTGATGAGAAGCTCCTTGGCAAATCATACGAACATTAATGTCTAAAAGGCTTTCAAAGATTTTATATCCTGTACCAGATGTCTCGGGTATTCGGTTGCCAATAAGGGCCACTAAAGAGAGTCCGGTTTCGATGTGGACTTTACCAAGACTTCTGAGTTCATCGAGAAACTCTGTTTGTTCCTCAATGGACTTATCAACTGTCATGGCCACTGAAATCTCACTTGTGGTGATAGCGTCGACACTGACTTCATACTTATCAAAGATTTCAAAGATGGCCTTAAGAAAGCCGTAAGCATTGAGCATTCGCGGGTTGGAAAGAGTCAGAATGGCTTGATTATGCCTAACAGTTACTGCCCGAACAGAGGGAGAGTCTTCGTCAGTTTTAACAATTGTCGTTCCACCGGCTTTGAGATCTTGAGAAGACCCTACAAAAACTGGAATTTCAGATCGCATGGCCGGGGCAAGAGTTGCGGGATGAAGAATTTTCGCTCCAAAGGTCGCCATTTCTGCAGCTTCTTTGAAACTAATTTTCTCAATGGATTTCGCTTTTTCACAAAGCCTCGGATCAGTTGAGGCCATACCCGGAACGTCAGTCCAAATTTCAAGCTCCGTTGCTTTGATTCCTTCTGCGATAAGAGCTGCTGAGTAATCACTACCGCCACGGCCAAGAGTCGTCGTGGCGCCTTTTTTCGATCGGCCAATAAAGCCTTGTCCTACATAAATAGCTGTTTCAGATTGAAAAGTTTGAAGACAATTTTTGGCAGTCTGCTCGAGATTGGGTCTTGCTTTTGAATGTTCGGCATCAGTGGCAATCACATCTCGAGAGTCAAACCACTGAACCTCAGTGTTTAAATGAAACTCCATCACTTTTGAAAAGATAAGAGAACTTAAAAGTTCTCCGGTTGAGAGAATCCCATCATAGGCCTTAAGAGAACATTCTTTAAGAAGAGTACAGCCTTTTGAGAGTGTCTCTAGTCTTGCCAGAAAGTTTTTAAGCTTCTCTAGTCTTGGGTCATCGAGAGAAACTTCTTCAGCGAGATTAAGATGGCGATCTTTAATTTCAGTAATGATTTTTTCGACAACTTGCCAATCACCCTTTGTCACTGCTTCGGTGATTTCGACCAGTTGATTTGTAGTTCCATAGGTTGCTGAAACAATGACAATGTCGGCCTTCGATTGGCCAATGACACAGGCGCTATTTTCCATGGCAAGTTTATCTTTCATGGAGCTTCCGCCAAATTTTGCCACTTTATATGCTTTCACGACTCCGTCTCCCTTTTTGAGTGAGTATCGATTGGTATAGTGTACTTGGAATTCGATGGAGTGTGGGGCGAAAGACCTTGAAAGGGTTTGTGATCGCCAGAAGCACTCCACGAATTCGTGACAGTGATCAGGCTTCCACCGTGACCCCCAGGAACCAGTATTGACCATGATATTGGTTTCCTTCGGCACTTTATCCATTCATAGCGTCAAAGCATTAAGGTCAAGCTCGACTACTTATCTATAGAGTGCACCTCTTCTGTACCTACCAAAATACTTTCTCTGGTCTCGCTTATCAAGACATTTGTTAATTTTTCACTGCTCCCCAATTGAGAGTTCCAAGCTCTGGCCTCGTGCTAAAAGGGGGTGGTATATTGAAGAGGTTTGTGACAATAATCGAATTATTAAAATGAATGAGCGAGAAGTATATGAAAAAGCTTAATATTGGATTTGTTGGTTATAGGGGAATGGTAGGGTCTGTTCTTCAATCAAGGCTTAAAGATGATGGAACTTTAGAAAAGATTAACTCTTATTATTTTTCAACATCGAATCCCAGTGGAGAGGCCCCATCGAATTCTGAAGAGAAAACCCTAAGAGATGCTTACTCTGAAGAGGCCTTAAGAGAAATGGATGTCATCGTCAGTTGTCAGGGCGGTGACTATACAAAAAAAGTTCATCCTTCATTAAGAGAGAATGGCTTTGAAGGGTTTTGGATTGACGCTGCTTCAGCTCTTCGAATGAAAGAAAGCTCTGTCATTTGCCTTAGTCCTGTTAATGAATCTTATTTAAAGCAATCTCTTGAAAAAGGTGTGAAAGATTATATTGGCGGAAACTGCACTGTCTCACTTTTACTTTTAGCAATTGGTGGTCTTATCCAAAACGATCTTGTGGAATGGGTCTCAACGATGAGTTATCAAGCGGCTTCAGGGGGTGGGGCGAGACATATGAAAGAACTCGTTAATCAAATGAAGTATCTTTCTCATGATCATGAAGGTCTTCCCCAAGATCTTCTTGGCTGGGAAAAGTCTCTTTCTGAAAGACTCCATGATTCAAACTTCCCAAAAGAACTTTTTGGGGCCCCTCTTGCAGGATCGTTAATTCCTTGGATCGATTCAGCTGTTGATAACGGACAAACAAGAGAAGAGTGGAAGGCCATGGTTGAAGCAAATAAAATTCTTAACAAAATAACTACACAGATTCCTGTTGATGGTACTTGTGTAAGAATTGGCGCTTTAAGATCTCATAGTCAGGCGGTGACTATTAAGCTTAAAAAATCTGCTGAACTTTCAACTTTAGAAGACATCATATCTCAAACGAGTTCTTGGACTCGCTTAATTTCGAACAATCCTGAAGACACGAAAAAGTACTTAAGTCCTGCCTATGTTTCAGGGAAAGACGAAGTCGTGGTTGGCCGAGTAAGAAAGATGAAAATGGGTGATGACTTTCTTAATCTTTTCACAGTTGGCGATCAACTTCTTTGGGGAGCTGCCGATCCTTTAAAAGAAATGCTTAAGCATGTGATTGAGTTTAAGAGCTAAGGTAAACTTAGAACTGAACTTCACCCTTACGAATCCTTAAACGATTGGCCCCTTTCGGAATAAAAAAGAGCTGATCTTTATTGATATTGGTTTGAGTCTTGTCATTAAAAACAAAGATATGCCCACCAAATCTCGCAGCATACTTTCCTTTGGCCCAAACGGGAACTTTATATTTTGGCCTCATGTTATGAGGAGCAAAGTAATGCTTACTTCCAAGAAGCTCATCTTTTTCATAAAAATGTTTTTTGGCAATCTGAACAACTCGTTTCCAGTTTTTTTGATGAGATTTACTAGGGCATAGAAGAGTCACGTTGTCCCATTGATTCTTATAATACCAAGCTGAAAACTGAGCAAGACGAGTGACTGTTTCACGGTAGTTTTGCGTCTTTCTTCTATTGTTAATCACTCTTGCGACCATCTCAATATCTTCGTCATCGAGGTTTCTCGCTTCACCGAATAAAGTCATGGCAAAGAAGGCAAAGTCTACTTCGGCCCAGCTATAGTTTCTTGCTCGAAGATAACGGATCGCTACCCATTTTGGTGAGCCAAAGAGTTTTGATTTTGATTCTTTTTTCTTATTCTTAAAAAAGTCTTTGGTTTTTCGTGAAATTTTTCTTTGATATCTTTTTAAGATTTTAAGTTTCTTTTTAAAGCTGAGTTCAGGCTTGCCATGACCAATCATACAAAAGGGATTATCAAACTTTTCAAGCTTAATACTTTGGTTCTCGTAAGTATTATTATCAATCGCATAGGAAGCTGGAATCCGCTTTGAGCTAGGTGCCTTTTTTTGTGATGTGCAGCCTGTGGTCAGTAGTGCAAAAATTATGATCATGTGACCGAATAATTTTGACATTCTTAAACTCCAAAGTTCATAACATATTGTAAATAGGTCAGTTTTTCTTTACGGCATGGACTTAAAAACTGACTCTACCATTCAATACTTCAATTCTTGGGCCAAATATGAACTTCTGAAAAGGAACGGACGTACGGCGAGGTGATAACAGTAGAGATTATTGTAGCGAGCTTTAGGCCTTGCTCACAGAAAATAGAATTTAGCCAAAAATTCAATAGCTTCTCATTAGTCTCAAGTTTTGTCTTTTTAATGTTTTCCAGGAAAATTGCCAACTAAAACAGGATCTCCTAGTCTAGATTATCTAAACAAGTAAGAGGTTAAGATGGAATACGATTTGTTTGTCATTGGTGGTGGTTCTGGTGGAGTTCGGGCTGCAAGATGGGCGGCCAGTAGAGGCGCCAATGTGGCCCTTTGTGAGAGTGATCGCATGGGAGGGACATGTGTGATTCGAGGCTGTGTTCCAAAGAAGCTCATGAGCTATGCCGGTAAGTACAAAAAAACTTCAAAACTGATGGAGTCTTTTGGGCTTCAGACCGAAAACATTCAATTTGATTGGAATACATTAAAACAAAATCGAGACCGAGAGATTGAAAGGCTTGAAGGAATCTATGGAAGACTCCTTTCAAATACTGGCGTTGATGTCATTAAGGGTCACGGGCAAATCGTTTCAAAAAATGAAGTGAAAGTTGGGGAGAGTACTTATAAGGCAAAGTCGATTTTAATAGCAACAGGCGGGAAGCCTTATAACCCTTTAAGTATTCCAGGAAGTGAACACATTATAAGCTCTGATCAAATCTTTCACCTTGAAAACTTTCCCAAAAAACTTTTCATTCTAGGTGCGGGTTATATAGCTCTCGAGTTTGCTTCAATTTTTAATGGCCTTGGATCTGAGGTTCATGTTGTTCTTAGAAAATCAAAAGTGTTAAGCGGTTTTGATGAAGATGTTCAAACGTTTCTACAAAATGAAATGGAAAAAAATGGTATTCAATTCCACTACG
>JBMYPC010000150.1:0-7024 GCA_049599895.1 Bacteriovoracaceae bacterium
TCTTATGGACTTCCTCATCAATCATAAAATCCCCATCGCCTCGAGTTGCTTGGGAAAAGGTCATTGTAAGCGCTGTACAGTCAATCAAAATGACTTATCTTGTCAGACCAAGGTAAAAGACTATTTAAAAAATTTTAAGAGCTGTGAAGTTGGTTACTTATAGTCTTTATTGAAATCGCTCAATCACTTGATATTTAAACTAATAAAACGATATACTTTCTAATATGAGATATCTATCAATTGACCTTGAAGCCACTGGCTTAGCAGAACACGACAGAATCATTGAATTTGCAGCAGTCCCCTTTGACACAGAGACGGGGGTCATTTCAAACGATCTGGGCTTTCATCATTTTATTAAATGTCCTTCTTTTGAAGAGCTTAGACCATCATTAGATCAGTGGGTCATTGACCATAATGAATCACTCATTACAAAGGCCCATGAAGAGGGTCTTGAAATTTCAGACTTTAAAAATGAATTTGAGAGTTATTTAAATTCTCAAGAAATTAAAGACTACTTTGGAGAGAAATCAATTATTCTTTTTGGAAAATCCATGAATGCCATCGATCTTCCTTTTCTTAATCGAGACTTAGGTTGGAGCTTTATCAGAAAATACTTTCACCACCAACAACTTGACCTCTCCTCAGTTGTCTATTCAATGATCAATATGAAACTGATTCCTGAAAAGTGTTCCTCTGGCTCATTTCTTATGGAGTTTACAGGTCTTGGAGAAGTTAAGCATACAGCACTCGAAGATGCTATCAATACAGCGGAAATCTACTTTAAGCTCTTAAAAATCTCTGAGCAGTCCTTATCAAAAGAAGGGTAACGATTTAGTAAATCAAGTGGTGTCACTGAAACTTGATTATTGTCACAAGCATAACAATCGCTTCCCACAATTTCTTCATTTCCATTAAAAACACCTGTTAACCAATAATAGTCTCTTCCTCTAAAGTCTTCTCTTCTTTCAAGTCTTTCAGAATAATCTCTTCTTCCAAGTTTTGTCAGAACTTTCCCCTTAAGCTCTTCACTTAAAATATTGGGAACATTCACATTAAGCATTGTAAAATCTAAAAGTTTTTCATGTATCTTTTGTTCTATAAGATCACATGTCACTTCAGCTGCGGCTTGGTAAAAGATTTCACTTGGAGGTGCACTTAAGTTAAGTACCGTAGAAACAGCAATTGACTGTATCCCATGAAAGGCCGCTTCTCTTGCAGCTGCAACTGTCCCTGAATAATAAATATCTTGGCCGAGGTTCGCTCCTCGATTTATTCCTGATAAAACAAGGTCTGGCTTTTGACCAAATTCTCTTTTAAACACTTCAAGTCCCATCAGAGTACAGTCCGCAGGATAACCACTGCAACCATATGTATTGTCTGAAATTTTTTCCACACGTAAAGGATGATCAAGAGTCAAAGTATGTCCTGTAGTCGACCTCTCCTCTAATGGCGCCATAACCATAAGGTTCAAGTCAAACCTCTTTTGAACTTCATTCTTGAGACATTTAATCCCTTCAGCGTAAACGCCATCATCATTAACTAACAAAACATTCATGATTTTTCCTGATCGTTAAGAAATAATTTTTTCTATTTGAAGCTTAACCTTTTCAGGGTCGATTTGTCGATAATGAGACTCAAGGTCTGGCCCGATTGTTAGGTAGTGTGCATCAATAAGAACATTTGAACTGGAGTCTAAGAATTCTCCATTATTAAAGCCACATTCAAGCTCTATTTTCCGTGAAGGATCAGGATTCTTTACAGAAGCAATAAGCTTGAGAAGCTTTATATAAGAATCTTCATTTTTTGTGGATTCAAGGTATAGAGAATAAGGAATAACAATGCCTCTAAAATTCTTTGACGTTAACACCGTTTTTGGGACCTCAAGTTCGCGAAGAACAAGCTTATAATCGAAATTGAATTGCTCATAATAATCAGAAGTATTACAGCTTGCGAAGTTAATCTCAAGCTTCCCTCTTCCCGCCATTACTTGTTTAGCGTCTTTTAAAATTTTCTCAACAATAAAGCTCGCTTCATTTTCAAACAATAAAGAAATAGTCATTGAGCCTAAAGGAATAAATTCAAGAATATTTAAAAGGACATGCCCTTGAATAAAGTTAAAGCTTTTAGGTCTTAGGTCGAAGCACATCCTCTCAACATCACAGTTGATAAGGGTTTTTGCACTATCTAAATCGTATACGCCTCCGACGCTAATTTCGCGGTCCATCCTTAGTATTATAATACAGAGAGTTTTCGATGGGTAAAAACCATGCACTTGGGAAAGAACTTCCAACAGATTCTGGATGGAATTGATAGCTCAGAAAATTCTGCCCTTTTATAGCGAGAATTTCGCCATTTTTGTCATAGAGATAGCTTTTCTTTGGGTCTTCATCTGAGTGTAAGACTAAACTATTATACCTCTGAACTAATAAAGCCTCGTTATTAAATTTTCTCTGCGGGAATGAAGATCCTGCAAAATTGAAAAAATCCGTCTTTGAAACTTCTACGGAACATCCATGCATGGGCTCCTTTGAAGACACGACCTTGCCTCCAGAGAGAATTCCAAGAATCTGATGGCCAAGGCATACCCCTACAAAAAACGTTCTTCCTTGTTCAAAGAGAGGTCTTAAATGATCAATCACTTCAAAGTAATCATTGGGATGCCCAGGTCCAGGACCTAACACAATAAGCTCCGGTGCACTCTTTGAATCAACGACGTTTTGGATGTCTTTATATGAGTGGCGAGAAAGCTTGAAATGATTCTTTGAGAAAAGATCGATGACATTCCATGAAAAGCTATCATGAAAATCTAAATAGAGACCTGAATTCAAATTAATACCATCCACGACTTTAGGTTTTAATAAATATCAGAAAGTGAGTTGAAACCCTTATCATTGAAACGAATCAGAATATTAAAGGCCAGCCGCTTTTCAATAATATTCTGGGTGTATTTCACATCTAGCTTCCAACAGTCATTACGAGGTGAATAAATCAGCTGATAACTACTTTGAGGGACCCTCTCTTTTTCAATATCATACTCGTATTTTGTTCCCAGAGAGTAAAGGTCCATAATGCGGATAATTCCCCCTACTTCAACGGTCTTTCGAATCGGCTGAATTTGTGTGTCGTAATTGTAGCCAAGACTCAGCTCAAAATAGGGTTCAACGTATTTTACATCTGCATGAAAGATATGATCTTGAGTGGAGTGAAAATAATATTCAGAAGCATTGAACTTAAACTTTGAAACAGAAACACCCGAGTTAATATAAAGACGCGTCAACCGCTCTCTTAATTCTTCTGACTCCTCGTAAAGGTTGTAACCTTGGGAGATATTAAAATATCCGACTCGCGTATAATCAAAGTTATCAATAAGTCTTCCTGAATAGGCTTCACGTCCAATTCTTTTTGCCTTTTTTTGAACAACTGAATTTTCCCATTTAAGTTCAACAGTATTGGCCAGTGGAAGTGAAATTGTTGGGCCTTGGTTAATTTCAAATTCTCTTCTTCGGATAGAATCAAGACGATCAAATCTCCCTGCCCCACTCGTGTCTTGAATCTGTTCAAGAAAAAGATCATTACCTTGCGTTTTAGTATTGCTCAAATAATAATGCTTCAATCTAAAGATTTGCCTGTGCCGATAACTATTTGATGTGATTTCAACCTTTGTTGCCGCTTTATTCGGAACAAACTCTTCAATGCCAGAGATAAGATTGGCCTTAGAAAAACTCACCTTTTCTTTGTTCTTCTCTTTTTTATTGTCCTCTTCATTAACTTCACTCTTATCGAGAACTTCCTTGTAACTCACACCGAAGACTTTATCGATTTCAAAATTGGCCTCGGACTCATAAAGAAGTCCACCTTTAGAGAAAGTCTTTTGTTCTTCAAGGTAAGGAAATTGATAAGCTTGATAATCAAACTTTACATCAGTCTTAAAGGCCACAGGGCCTATTTTTCTAAAGTTTAAAGTAAGGTTAGGCTTAACATCATATCTTTTAGCATTTCGAATATACTGACCTTCATGAAGATGATTTTGCTTAAAGTTGGTCCATGTTGAATCAAGGCCAAAATATCCACTTCGAATAAAAAAGTCTTTTGACCACCAGAGCCTGTAAGGAGCATAAGACATACTCACTTCAGGAAGGATTTGCACATAACGATTATCAAACTCTTTCGGGAGTTCATAAAGATTATTCTGAGCAACACCTGAATAAACAGATAAAGAAAGATTGGGATGCCTAAAATCAAAAAACCCCTCTGATTTCACTTCTGGTCCACTAATTTTTCTTCCAGTATAAAAGTCAAAGTCCCTTGTTAAGTCCAGATCACTATTATCTTTGATTGAAACGTGGTGATTGAACCAAAGACCCTTTGAGAAGTGATGCTCATAAGTCGAAAACTGTCTAAAAGTCTTCTCCGAGGCCAAGTTCAGCTCCTCTTTGAATGGCTCATAGACTCTATCATTAGCAAAAATTGAATCGGCCACCATCCAATTATTCTCACTAAAGAAATGTCTTAACTCAAGTTCTCCACCAAGACCTCTTTTTCCCCAAGTCGAGGGAGTAAAAGTAATATCGTTTTGGTCCCCTGTCACAAAATAAAAAGGCTGTTGATAACGAATACCATCTGCGTAATTAAATTCGATTTGAGGAAAGAGAAGACCTGTTTCTCTCTCTTTTTTGATGGGAAATACAATATAGGGAAGATAAAAGGCCACAACACCTTTAACTTTCAAATAACCATGACGAATACGAATATATTCATCTTCAGTGATATGAATCTTCTCTCCATAGATACTCCAAGACTCAGGGCAATCACGACAAGTTGAATATTCAGCTTCTTCTCCTACAAAAACTCCTTCAGACACTTTAGAAAGCTTTTTACCAATAACTGTATAGCGCTTGGATATCACTCTTGCATTTTCAATGACGAGAGTTTGATTTTTAAAGTTATAAAAAAGCTTTGAGCCATAGATTGTCATCTCTGGTCCGATATAACGAACGTTCCCTTCAACCTCAACATCACCACTGTCAAAGCTCATTTCAGCTTTCTCACCATAGACACTGTTTTGTAAGTGCTTAATAATTACGTTTCCGATCGCCTTAAACTTATTCTGACTTGATAATCTGTAGGCCTTATCTGAAATAACATGAATTTCGGTTCCAAACTGGAATTGAAATGACTCTCTCGCCATTACACTTTGAAAACAAAAGATCGAAATTAAAACGATAAGTTTTGTAAGAGAATTAAGAAGTGTGCTCTTGAAGAACTTTTCCAACAAAGTAATTTGATCCGGTAATTAAACATTTTGTCTTTATTATCTCTTCTATTCTATCGGAAAAGCTCGAGTATTTCACGAAATCAAATTGATAATCTTTTGCTAGCACGGCGCATTTTTTTTCATCCAGGGCACGGTGGTGCTCAAAAGAAACAAGAGTCACTTTTGCTTTTAAAAAGCTTTTAATTAGTGACAAGATTGACCTGAGTTCTTTTTCATCTCGGTTTGAAAATCCGATATAAACCCTTTCAAAACGATCAACCGTTTTCATGACCTCTCGGTATCCATCAAGGTTATGAGCGGTGTTAAATGAAAATCCTCCAATCTCTGTAAATGGAGAATCACCTGCAGGATCGTATCTTGCTTTTTGATGATTTGCAGTATCTTCATTAATAAGATCAATTAACTTTTTTACGAGATATTCATTTCTCTCAAAATAGCTTTTCATCTTCTTAAGTTCAGGAAATTGATAGTGAGTAATTCTATTTTTCACACAATAGTCTTTTTCTTTCTCAAGAAGATAATCACTAATTAGCCCTGACACATGAGGTGAACCAGTTCTTGTGACTCCTAGCTTTTCATAAAGAATCCCATCAAACCTCTCCCCTAATACTTCCTTGTGATCTCGTGATATTGAAGTCAACACACTATAATCACCATTCAATAAATTCACTGAATCTAATCGACCCCCAAGACCCACTTCAAGAATGAGGTAATCAAGTTTTTCAAGGTCTAAAGAGATTTTGAGGAATTGATAAAAGAGAAACTCATAATAACTATAATTATCCTCTTTATAAAATGAGTTTTGAATCTCAGATTTAAGTTTATTTTCAAGTTTATCCAGATCAAACTCATTCTCATTATAAACAAACCTCTCTGAAAGACTTCTTAAATGGGGAGATGTCCAGCGCAGAACACTGAACCCTGAACTCACGAGACTTCTCGATAAACTTTTCGTCACCTGTCCTTTACCATTAGTTCCAGCAACGATGACAACTTTAAGTTTTGGAAATTTAAGATAGACTTTGCCAATAAGTTCATGAAACTGCAGATTAACAGTGTTCCCAGTTTTCTTGAACTTTTCATGTCCAAGCCTCTCGATAATAAAATTCTCGATATTCATGGAATTTTTAGTTTGAAAACATCTCAAGAAAATACTTAAGCTTTTCCTTCATTTCTTTACGGTGAACGATGAGGTCAACAAAGCCGTGATCTTCAAGAAACTCAGAGCGCTGAAACCCTTCAGGTAAAGTCTGTCGGATTGATTGCTCGATAACTCTAGGTCCCGCAAAACCAATTAAGGCCTTAGGCTCAGCAATGTTTAAATCCCCCAGCATTGCAAAACTTGCAGCGACCCCGCCGGTTGTTGGGTCTGTAAGAATTGAAATATAAGGAATGCCTTCATTTTTTAGCTTTGAAATGACTCCTGAAGTTTTCGCCATTTGCATTAGAGAAAGAATTCCTTCTTGCATTCGGGCTCCGCCAGAACAACTGACAACAATTGCAGGAACTTTATTTTCAAGGGCATATTCAAGAACTTGTGAAACTTTCTCTCCTGTCACGACTCCCATTGAGCCACCCATAAACTGAAAGTTCATAATTCCAATGGAAACTTTTCGACCAAAGATTTTTCCAACACCTGCTATTGAGCTATCTGTTTGCCCAGTTTTTTTATAGGTATCTTCCAATCGGTCCTTGTAACTTTTTTTGTCATAAAATGAGAGAGGATCTTTTGATCTCAGTTCCCCAGAG
>JBMYPC010000151.1:0-6994 GCA_049599895.1 Bacteriovoracaceae bacterium
TCGCAGGAACTTTAAACTTCTTTGACAAACACAAACTTTATGGAAGATACTGGGGAAGTTTTAAGGACTTTAAATTCCTTCATTTTGAACTCTGCTATTATCTGAATATTGATTTTGCCATCGCCAATCAACTAAAAGTTGTTGAAGCTGGAGCACAAGGACAGCACAAAATTCCCCGAGGATTTGTTCCTGAAAAGATTTATAGTAGCTTTAATTTCTTTAACCAAAATCATCAAAAGATTATTGAGAACTATTTTGAAGAAGAAAAAGACCTCAATAATAGACAAATCGAAGAACTCAAGAAGCTTTTGCCATTCAAAAAATAATTTTTTCACCATTATGAAAAAAGCTTCCAGGGCCAACTCGATAAAAGTCCTTGTCTTCCATCACGATTCCACCCCCATCAGAAAGAGCGTGGATACTTCTTTTCCCGCATAGAGTCGCTTCTTTTAAGGCATCATCATAACGCTTTGATCTTCGATAATGGGGGAAAAACTCAAATCGAGAAAGCCCGAGGGATTTCCAATTTTTAAGTTTTATATCATTTTCATCTCGATCAAACTCAGGAATAGAAGCCGTATAAATCGTAGGAGTGCAAATAATTGCCCCTGCACTTAATCCAGCGAGAACCCCTCCGGTTTGAACAAAAGTTTTAAGAAGACTGAGAAGTCCTTTCTTTCTTAAAGAATCGAGAAAGTAAAATGTATTTCCTCCCCCTAGAAAAATGATATCAGAGGAGAACGCCTCTTGTAAGAAGATCGGATCAAATGAAACATCTACAGGAAAAAGAAGAACCTTTTTTAAACCGTAACGACGAAATTCTGTAGTGATCTCTCGATACTCCACTTCACATTGATAACTGGAACTTGGGATGAAGGTCATTTGAGGAGACTTCTTGCCAGTGAGATCCACGAGACATTGGTTTAGCTGCTCATTTTCGTCGAAATGACCGCCAGAGTACAAAACAAGTTTCAAAAGTTCTCTCCTTCAAACTTGAATTATACACTTTCTCTGTAATCTTTGACTATATTCAAAGCGCTTTTGAGTAAAAAGGAAGGCCCTTTTTTTGGAGAATCTCCGAGTCGATCGGGGTTGAGGTTTTGATAGACAACAAGCTCTTTGAGAAAGCTATAAACCGTGAGGGGATTTAGCTTTTTCTTGGCATGGCCTTGAGAGAGAGTCTCAACAATTTTAGTAATCGAATCTCCTGTAATTCGGTCATATTTATTGATAACCGCTGAACGTAATGAGACTTCCATTAAGACTGCTGAGAGATTTTCACCTTTAAATTTGGTGTAATTTTTCATGAGCTTCATGTAATCAGCTTGAAACTGCTTTATCTTATTTTTTCGATAGCTTGTAAGCTCTACATCTTTGTCCGTAGCATAACTTGATCTGAGAATCTCAATAAACTCCACGTGAGAGATCATCTCTTCACGGCTAAGATAGAGCTGTGGGAGTTCCCTTAAGATATCTCGCATGCAAAAAATAGCATTCCAATTCACTCCATCGGGAACCTCATAAGGTCCTTCTACTGATTTAGCACATTCAAAATAAGAAAAAGTTTTTCTAAAACTCTCGACGAGAGTTCTATTCTTTGAAAGAAAAGAATCAATATCTACTTTTTCAAAACCAATTTGAAATAAGAGGTTTTGGTTTTTTCTTTGTTCGTAATTCTTTTCAAAAGCCTTAAGCACTTTATGTTCAGAATAATCTTTAAGAGCAGGCTTTGATCCAGTAACGACAAAATCTACTAATTGTGCCATGGTTTGAACGAGGTACCGTCCTTTATTTTTTTGCTCGGAGATACTTGTGGAATATCGATCCATATCATCGTAGCGGTACTCATGGTGATAGAGTCCAAATTGTCTAATTGATCCATAATCCAGAAGACTTCCATCCATTAAGATGTTGTCTCCATCCCAATCTAACCAACAAAAAATATAATGATCTTCAAGGTCAGCTACCAATGTAGAGAACTTATTGCAAAACCAGTAAAGAAACTCTTCGTAGAGTGCTTTATCCCCTACTTTATGATTTTTAAAGACTTTGTTCTTAAGCTGTCTTTTTAGGTAATAATCAAGAAGCTTTTTTAAGTTCTCATGGTCATTTTGCTTAAGATAAAGAAAAAGATGTGAAGGTCTCAAAAGATTATCGTGAACTCTCACATTAACTGAATAACCTTTTTCAAACTCAATAATGGCAAGACATCTCTCGGTTGGAATATTGTTATGATGAAAAATTTCACTCATAAAAAGAGTCTCTAATCCCTCATCTCTTTCAGAGTAACCACATCCGTAAGAAATCGTTGGATCTCCGGACTCAAAAAACTTATTATACTTTGTTGTTGCCGGAGAAAGTTTTGTTGCCCCTGTGCCACAGCTCGAAATATCGTAGGTCTTTCCCTTGTGCCTAAGAGTCCCATTCCAAAGACTCCTACCATCTCCAGAAGATTTTCCAAGCTTATCGTCATGCTGAAGTTGAAGATAGCGTGTGGCCATATACTTATGGTCTCGAATTTCATTTTCTGGAAATTCTCGATTATTCATTTCATCAAATTCGTTGATTATGATGATCCCAAAGGTTTCAAGAATTCTTTTTTCAAGATGTTTATTGAGCTCATCGGGATGATCTTCAGAAATGAGTCCTATCTCACGAGCAAGGTCGAAATTAAAAAGGGCGACTTTCCCGCCTTTTCTGGTTCTTGCCTTATACTCCACAAATGAATCGGGAACTTGTTTTTTAAGAGGATGATCCCCATTCACTTCGCTGAAGCGTTGATAGGGAGAATCTTTGATGTTTTGTCGCTTCTTTTTCGACGTCAATTGCAACTTCCTGTTGGCATTTCGAGTACGACTCTAACATTATTTTAGCAGCAGTTTGCTGCAAGGTAAAATTTTGTCTGAATTACAGAACAACAATCCAGACAAAACGACTTTTGTTTACTACCTATTTGTTTTATTTTTAATAGCTTTCCCTTTTCGGGCAACCTTCTCCATAATAACCGAGTTATTTGGAACGTCTCTCATCCCTTTCTTTACTCCAGTAGGAGTCTGGGAGATTTTCATGACAACATCCATTCCCTTAATGACTTTTCCAAACACGGCGTAACCCCAAGCTCCAGGAAGCTTTCCCTTAAAGTTTAAAAAATCATTATCTTTTACGTTTATAAAAAATTGCGAACTCGCACTGTGAGGATCTTGGGTACGGGCCATCGCCAGAGTTCCCTTGTCATTTTTTAAACGGTTGTCGGCTTCGTTCTTAATGGGCGCTTCACCTTTTTTACGACCTAGGTTCTCATCGAATCCCCCACCTTGAATCATAAAGTTCTTGATCACTCTGTGATAAATCGTCCCATTAAAAAAGCCTTTATCTACATAGCGAAGAAAGTTCTTAACAGTCTTTGGAGCTTTATCATCAAAAAGCTCTGCCTCAAATGTCCCCATATTCGTTTTAAAAACAACCACCGTGCCTTTAGGAGCGGCAAAAAGAGAAAAACTTAAAAGCAATCCTGCTAAAACGACTAATTTTTTGACTTCCATAAACTCTCCTCTTCTTTTGAACACATCGGATATGATAATGTTTGTGTATGGATAAATTTTTAAATCTCCTTATTTTGTCAGTATTCCTCTTAGGTTGCCAAGAAGAACCTCCCACTGAACTTAATTGTGAAAAGTGGGCAAGAGAAACTTATCGTGGTCTTCCTAAAGCTGCTTCTCTTTTTGATAAGCACTGTAAGGACAAAGCCTTAAAATGGAGCCCTAAACGCTGTGAGGAAGCTCTTGGTGAGCTTATCTTGGCAAAAAGCAAAGATTATCTTGTGAAAAAATACGGTAATGAAGTTTTTGAGTGTTACTCCCAAAAAGATATTGAAAAGTTTGGAGGGCATCTCAGCCCAAAAACAAAAAAGAAATAGCTTTTCTAAGAATAGAGATAGACGAGCCCTACTGCAGCTAAAACACTAATCACAATAAAGACAATAAGTCCTGTCTTTCCTCTTTGATAGTCTTCAGCTGATGGGTTTTCAAAGGTGTCTTTTTTATAAGGCTTTCTTCTTTTTTTATTTCCGCCCATATTTCCACTCCCTGGTAACAAACAAATTAATCAATTAACTCTCTTAAAAAGTTTGTAAAACGAGAACCTGTCTTGATTCGATAACCTTTCTCTTCGAGAATTTCTTCCGTCTGCCCTTGAACGGAACACTCCGTCCTCTTATCAAGGTCGAAGTCAAAAAGGTCTAATTGCCTTTCGTCGTCCACCTGAACAACGTTCCCTCGTTCAAGTATTTCCTGAACAAGACGCTCGTTCCTTCGAACCTTATCTCTGGCCATCCTAACCGCTTCTTTTGCTGAGTAAGTTCGCGTGGACTGCTCAAAAGCAGATAATTCCATGTGTGTGTTAATATCTGTCTCCACTATTCTAAATTTTAACTTTCAAGTTTTGTGTGTGTCAATTTGTAAAGAGAAGGGACTGTTTAGATCAATTCTTTACCGCCCATAAAAGCTCTAAGCTTTTCAGGTATTTTGATCTTCCCCTCTTCAGTCTGATGAACTTCGATGAAAGGAACTAAAAGCCTGGGAGTCGCTACAGCAGTATTGTTGAGAGTGTGAACGTGCTTTACATCACCCTCTTTTGTTCTATATCGAGTATTCGTTCTTCTCGCTTGCCACTCTCCCAAGTTTGAAGCGCTATGAGTCTCGCGATATTTTTCTTCACTCGGAACCCACGCTTCAATATCAAACATGCGGTACTTTCCAGTCCCCATATCTCCAGTACAGCACTCAACAATTCGATACGGAAGGTTGAGGTCTTGCATAATTTCTTCGCTGGTGGCCAATAACATTTGGTGCATCTTATGGCTTTCTTCGTAATCATTTTTACATATGACATACTGCTCAACTTTCATAAATTGATGAACTCGAATCAGGCCTCGAACATCACGCCCATAACTCCCCGCTTCCCTACGAAAACAGCTCGAGTAACCTGCATAAAGAATTGGAAGCTTATCTTCGTCAAGAATATCTCCAGAATGAAAACTATTCATTTGCACCTCTGAAGTTCCACTCAAATAGAGATTGTCTTCAGGGAGAAAATAAACTTGATCACGTCCCTTTGGAAAATGCCCTGTCCCAAGCAAGGCCTTCTCTCTTACCAGAGAAGGAGCGGAAACAAGATTGAAGCCTTTTGCAATCAACTTTTCCATGGCAAAGCGGTGAATCGCCATTTCAAGAAGGACCATTTCATTACGAAGGCTATAGGAACGGGAACCACAAACCTCTCCCACTTTTTCAAAGTCGGCCCAATTATTCTTCTGAAGGATCTCAACATGATCTTTCGGAGCAAAACTAAAACTTGGAAGCTCTCCCCATTTTTTAATCTCAACATTGTCACTCTCATCTTTTCCCAGCGGAGACTCTGAGCTTGGGATATTGGGAACCTGAAGCATGTGACCCTCTAGCTCTTCACTTAATGCCTGAAGCTTGGGCTTAATTTCATCTATCTTTGCTCCAATGGCCTTTCCCTCGGCAATTAACTCACCTCTTTTATCGGGATCAGCACTTGGGATTTGCTTAGAGACTTGGTTTTTTTGAGTTTTTAAGTCTTGTTCTTTTTTCTTGAGCTCGAGGAGCTTTTCGTCACACTTGAGAAGCTCATCTAAGTTTAGGGATTCATTCTTTTGTTCAATTGCCTTTTTTAGTTCAGCTTGATTTTCACGAATAAATTTAAGATCTAACATTTTGTCCTTCTTTTTAAATCTAAATACCTGTCTAATTTATACTCTTGGCCCTGTTCTTTACAAGTGAAACCTCATAATTCCTTGAGTATAAAACCTAACAAAGCTAGAATATCTCTATGGTAAAAATCCGTGAACTCACAGATAAACAGCTTACTGCACAAATCGCCAAGTACGACCGGATTTTGAACAGCCTTTTAAAGGAAAGAAAGGTTCGTATCAAAAATGGAACTCCTGTAGCTAAACTTATGACTGATAAGGAGCGTGAGATTGCAGAAAAGTTTAAAGAGCAAGGTGTAATCGGTGAAGAGGCCCTAGCAGGACAAACAAAAACCGTTGACCTTGATAAACTTGAAAATCAAACTCAAAGCCAAGTGAAACCTAGAGTCAACCAATCCGAAACAGTTCAAGGCTTCGAGGTCGATGCCGAAGACCTTGTGGCACTTCAAAATGCTGACGATAACTCAGAGGATGAAGAAGAGGAAGCGGCTGAAGAGGTTCGTGTAACCCAGCTTCTCCAGCTCAATCAAGATCAATTAGAAGAACTTCGAAAAAACTCTAAAGCTTCAAAAAAGAAGAAAAAGAAAAAAGGCCTGTTTGGTCTCTAACGATTCCCAAAATTGTCATCATTACCACCGCCCTGATTTCTTTTAGGGCCTCGTTGGTTTCGGTAATTTGATTTTCCTTTTTGACCTGGACCTTTACTTCGGTTTCCATCTTTGTTTCGATGGTTGCTATCAAACTTTCGGTCTTTATTGGTATCAAGTTTTATGGTTTCACCATAATAACGTCTGAACATTCGCTTTTTTGAAAAGTCACTTTGAGCTGTAACTCTGAAGCGATCCTCAATCATCAAGCGATCAGCACAACCAACACAGATCCATTGCGCTTCAGTCATTGGGTTTCTGTGCTTGTATCTTTCCACATCAGGAAGTGTACGCTCGCAGACCTCGCAAAACGTACGAGCTCGTTGATTTTGAACATTTTTAGAAATATTTTTTTTAGGACCTAGTCTCTCTCGCTCATTTTCATTTTTAGTCGAGCGAAAGCCTGCTTTCTTAAGAGCATCTTTTAAAGAACTCATAGAACCACCTTGTTCACAAGAACACTAAATAACGTTAATGAATAGTCGAGAAAAAGAAATTAAATCTTAGAGCCTCTATGTCTCTTAACAGCTTCTTTTCTTCTTCTTTTTAAAGAAGCTTCAGACTTTTCCTTCTTTTTAATAGAAGGTTTTTTGTACTCTTTTCTTTTTCTGTA
>JBMYPC010000152.1:0-6902 GCA_049599895.1 Bacteriovoracaceae bacterium
AAAAAAGCAACTATTCCTTCCCTGATAACAGAGAGTCCTGCATTTTCAGCATAAATCACTCCAGGCTCTTTCACCAAAACATCTTGAAGAGGGAGACGTGTCTTAAAAGACTGAATCACTTCAATCGCTTCTTTATCTACAGACTGATAAACTACAACAACTTCATCAGCTTTTCGGCTTTGTTTTTCGATGCTTTCGAGAGCAAGCTTTAAGAGACTTGCTCTTTTCCAAGTAGGGATCAGGACCGTTATTTTCATGCTTCGATCATCCCTTTTAATGTATTACCGTAAACTTTATTCCATGATTGAATGTCAAACTGTTCACTAAAGTTTTGATCTGCACCGTCTTGGCCAAACTCTCTTTTCAAAATCTTGTTTAGGTTCTTTGAAAAATCTTTTAGATCTGAGATCATAATCTCTTTTGATTCAATTCCCTCTGCCCCTAATGAAGTTGAAAGGACTTGAGCGTTTGAAAAGATCGCCTCAACAATTTTAAGCCTTGTCCCTGAGCCATGTTCAAGGGGAACGAGGAGAATTTTAGTTTCAGAGAATATCTTTTGAATTTCAGCTTGTGAGAGATTTGTTTTTAGTGTGACTCCCATTTTTTCACATTGCTCAATCTGTTCGGGTAAAGGATTTCTTCCCGCAATTAAAAGCTCGTAATCAGAAGAGATTTCTGTAAGGTTCTCTAAAATGAATTTCACTGCAAATTGGTTTGGATAATAATCAAGTGTTCCAATAAAACTAATATATTTTTTAGGAGAGCTATAATAATCACTTTTATTCACTAAATTGGGGATCACTAATATTTTTTCTTTAAGATCGGGAGATAAACTTACTAGAATCTCTTTCTCTCTTTCACTGCACACCCAAACACATTTTGCTTTTCGATATTGAGAGATCTCCCAATTTTGAAAGTTCTTTGCAAAGAATCCAGAGGAGCGATTGTAGTAATTCTCAAATTCAAGGTTGTGAGCATTAAAAAGGACAGGAGCGTCCGAATTAAACTCCCAATTGAAATGCCTTAAATTATCAAGATGAAGATAGTCGTGAGGAGGCAATTGGACCGAAGCTTTTTTAAAAAGAAGAAAAGGTAATTTTCCAAACTTTAATAGAGAAAGATATGAGCTAAAAGTCGTTTGATATTGAATATTCTCTTGATAGATGATCTCAGTATTAAAGCCTAAGTTTTGGTAAAGAGTCTCAATGGCGTGAACTCTTAAATAAGCTCCACCCCGCTGCTCTTTATTATCGAGAGACGATACAATGACGATCTTTTTTTTCAAATTCTTACCTTTATTGCCTCAAGACTATTTTAATTTCTATTCAAAATTTTTGTCGAAATATTCAGTATTTACCTCTCTTTCTCCGAGTTTTTCTATCAATCATTCATTTTGCACTTTAGGGCTAGGAACCTACTGAAAAAAAGAACACTGCTTTCTTGAAATCAAAATCGAGATTAAAATATTATCACCAGAACTTATCAAGCGGAGATTCATTGAAGTTAGTAGTTGTCGTTCATGACGTCTTTAAAGAAATTGGCCATAGTAATGCCCTTTGCGAAAAGCTTGATAACTCCAACTTAAATAGTATTTCTGAAATTCACTTTATTTGCTTTACTCACGACACACCTGAGAAGTTACTTCCCAACACAACAATTCCTGTCTTCTTTCATAAACCGCCAGTCTCAAACTTAAAGCCCTTTCTTTTAAAGGAAGCCTTTTTTCATATTTATTCTTTTCTTATTATTTTCTTTAAATTCAGAAAAAATTCAATTGTCCTAAGCACTGGAACAGCCTCTATTATTAGCGATATCGTGGATATTCAATTTGTTCATTCCCAGTTTAAAGATATTTTTTTCAGCTATCGAAAACTGAAGCCACTTGAATTGATTTATAAAAAAACTCTTTTTGCTTATTTTTGTTTTATTGAGAAATTTGTTTTTAATCACAAACGTCACTATCTTGTTCTCGCAGACTTTGTTCTTGATGATCTTAGAAAAAACTATCAAATTCCGAATCAAAAACTTCATCTCATCTATAGTTCAGTTAATCTTGAGCGATTTGGTTATCAAAAAAGCAATCGCGAGCAACTTTTTAATGAACTCAAAGAGAAGTATCCCGAACTAAAAGATTGTGACCCTTCCCAACCATTGTTTCTGTTTGTTGGGGCCTATGAAAGAAAAGGACTTGGCGTAGTCTATCGTGAGCTTAAAAAACTAGGAAGAGTCCAGATTATTGTCATTGGAAGTCCTGAAAAGGGCTCGAATATTGTAGCGCCAAAGAATGTGAAAGAGTTTCGAATTCGTTTTTCAAGGGATCTTCCAAAGTTTTATAACCTCTGCGATCATTTCTTATTCCCGACTCAATACGAACCCTTTGGGCTTGTCATCCTCGAGGCCGCTGCTTCTGGAATGCTTGTCTCAACAACAAAGCAAAGTGTTGGAGCATCAGAGATCTTAGAAGACCTTGAAGGAGTCTCTCTGTACGAAGACCAGGATCACTTTCAGATCACTTCTCCCTATCTCATATCTCACGAGCAAAGAGAAAACTTTTACCAGGAAAGACTTAAAAGATTTGACGAATACAGCTGGGAAAAAGCAGGAAAGCAGCTTGATCAGGTTTTAAACCAGATTATTACTTCTTAACTTCTCGATAAAGTAAAATTGAAGACAGAACTGTTGCAATAACACCAAAAAGGCTAGTGTAGTAATTACGGTCTTCTAAAAAATTTGATTTCTCAACAAAAATGGTGTCCCCAGGTCTTAATGCCAAACGAGCGACCTCATCATCTCCACCTTCACGAAGGTCAAACTTTCTTGTTTCACCACCAATCTTAGTTCTTCTTGATAGCTTGACTCTTTCTAAATTGGCCTTATTTGTCGGACCACCAGCGAGAGAGAGACCTTGAATAAGAGTTGTGTCCACTGGAATAAAATGAAGTCCAGAATTTCTCACTTCTCCCCAGATATTAACGGGAATGAGAACCTTTCCTTTCACAGATGGTGAGTAGTAGACAGCTCCAGCCGACTTTCCAATGTTGTCGACCTCTGAAGGCAAAGCCAGCTCTTTTAAGTCAAATTCTGGCTTATTCTCCTCTGCATGAACTGAGAAACTAAACTGAAAAACAAGTAAAAATACCCAAAAATTCTTAAGCATACTATAATGTTAATCACTATTTAAGATTAATCAAGTAGACAAAGTTTAAGTATTTTTATCAGACATAGGAATCTATGCTTTTTAATTCACTAGAGTTTCTTTTATTCATCGCTGTCTTTTGCAGTCTCTTTAAGTTTTCACATGAAAAACACAAAATTAATCTTTTTCTTATTGGAAGCTATCTCTTTTATGCTGCATGGGAATGGAAATACCTTGGACTGATCCTTATTTCCACAATTGTTGATTATAAAGTTACATTAAACATTGAGAAATCAAAAGAGGATGCCCATAGAAAAAGGCTCCTCATTTTAAGCCTCATGATCAATTTAGGAATTCTCTGCATTTTTAAATATTTCAATTTCTTTAGTACAAGCTTTTTTCAATTTCTCTCTTTGTTTGGTTTAAACTCAAAACCTTATCTTTTGAAACTTCTTCTTCCTGTTGGAATTTCTTTTTATACCTTTCAGTCAATGAGCTATACAATTGATGTCTATAAAAAACAAAGAAAGGCGTGCCAGAACTTTGGACTGTTTGCCGCCTATGTTGCTTATTTTCCCCAACTTGTTGCGGGCCCAATTGAGCGTTCAGATCGTCTCATACCGCAACTTCTCACTGCCCAAAAACCAAGCATCAAATCCCTTGAAGATGGGCTTCATCTGATTGTCATTGGTTTCTTTAAAAAGGTTGTCATTGCCGACCGTCTTGCCATCTATGTTGACAATGTTTTTTCTAATCCAAATTCTTATAATAATTGGGCCCTTTTGATTGCGAGTTACTTTTTCTCAATACAAATCTATTGTGATTTTTCAGGCTATACCGATATTGCAAGAGGCATCTCTAGGTTGTTTAATGTCGATCTTATGAAGAACTTTTCTCATCCTTATTTTGCCAAGGACATCAAAGACTTCTGGTCACGATGGCATATCTCATTAACGACCTGGTTTCGAGACTATCTCTATATTCCACTAGGGGGGAACAAAAAAGGAAAGTTCCGAACTCTTCTCAATATTTTTATCGTCTTTTTAGTGAGTGCTCTGTGGCACGGCGCCAACTGGACTTTTATTATTTGGGGTCTCATACACTTTCTTCTTTATTTTGGGCATTCCTTTGTTGCAAAATTAAAAGTCCCGATACCACGACTCATAAAAGTGTTCTTATTATTTAATGCTGTCACTCTTGCCTGGATTTTCTTTCGATCAGATTCACTTACACAAGCAGTGGATATTATCGCTCGAATTTTTTCCGGATATGATTTTCAACTTAGCGCTTTTGCCAATGCTTTAACTCCATTTACAAGAACAAGTCTTGCAGCTTCCAAGTTCATAGTTTCAATCGGATTAATTTTCTTACTCTTAATTCTTGACCTAAAGGAAGCAAAACTTATCAGGCTCCCATTTAATAAAAACTGGCAATATGCCATAATAATACTTGTCATATTAACTCTAGGAGAATTTGGAGAAAATAATTTTATTTATTTTCAATTTTAGATATGAAAGCTAAAAAAATTATCCTCTACAGCCTTTTTCTCTTTGGAGTCTTCGTCTTTTTCAAGCTTGTCCTTTCTCATCATTTTTCTTATAGAGAATCAGGATTAAATACTGTTTTAAAGTCTGAACGCTCAGATATTCTCATTATTGGCTCATCACATGTTCGCTTTAGCTATGATGCCGAACTTATTGAAAAGAAGTGCAATTGTTCTGTTCAGACAGTTTCTTACTCATACCTTGATTATTCTCTGATCTATGAAATTTTAAGATTATTCAAAGACAAAAATCTCTTACCGAGAAAAAAACTTATTATCGATCATTATTCACTTATGTTTTTAAAGAAACGAGACTTCATCGATACAAGGCTTTTCTTCGACGCTCCTTTCTCCCTCAAAAAGAAAATATTAGCTCATATGTTTCAAAGCTTTAAGAAAGTAACCTTTCAAGACCTTTATCGTTTTGTCATTAGCTCCAATAACGAAATATTACTTACTTATCCTGTGAATCGCCCATTAGTAGACTCAAGGAGCTACAATGGAAGCTATAAAAGAAAAACAATTAAGGGAATGAAGGAAGAAGATTATAATGCACTTCAGATCTCAAAAAATCATTTCGATTTTAACAATGTACGAGATGATGAAATTAAAACTCTTCTTAATCTCAATAGCTTTATGAAAGAAGCTGTAAATTCTTACGTTTTTCTTGAAACACCTCTCCCAGCTCCCATTTCAAACAACCAGGAACTTCAAACTTTTATCAATAAACAAAAGTCTCTCTATCAGGAACAGTCTCTTCCCTTTATCTACTCAAATGACTATTTTAATGAAATGGAGCTCTATTCAGAGTCATTTATGGACGATAATCACCTCAGCACCTTTGGCCGAGAACAGTTCAGCAAGTTTTTAGAAAATATTCTTTCTACACTTTAGGTTCGTTTTGTTCACGAGAAGCTTGATAGACCTGAATACCAATCGCGCAATAGATCCAAAAGTAAAAACTCTCAGGGTTAAATGGAATCCCTACAGCTCCCCAATTTCCTAGCAGTATGATAACAATACCAACAAAAACAGCTCCAATCTTTTGCAGGTAAAAGAAGTTTTTCTCTTTATAAAGTCGCATCGTTCTGGCACTCACAATCGCAACAATAGAAAAAAGACTTCCAAAATAAAAAATAGCCCCTACTCCCATCTCTAAAATAATAAAGGCAAAGAAATTATCCATTGACCAAAAATGATATTTGGGAATCTCAATTAATTCTTGTCTTCTTCTTTCGTAATGAGGCAAATACCCTGTTGTCATTCCCGGCCCAAAGCCTAAAGGAAATCTGGTTCTTTCAATAAGAAATTTAATGATTTCTCCAGGTCCAGCTCTTTGAGTTAAAACACCTTGATCACGCAGTTCTTCAATTCTTTCAATACTCGATAATAAATCGATCTTATCCCCAATATCCGATGAATTGACCACTAATAAACAACCTGAAACCAGGACAAATGTTACTGTAAAAACATAAGAAGCAAGTTTCCTGACCTTGTATTTCGTTGCAATAAAATAAATCAGTCCCGTTGCAAGAGAAATAAGAATATGCTTTATCCAGGCGGAACGAACTTGTGAAATAAATAGACTTGTCCAACTAACAATAATAAAAAGTGGAAAAATGATTTTAAGAAAAAGTTTCGTCTTTGCTTTTTTTATTTTTCCAAAATCAATAAGAAGAATGAGAGGCAATGTGAGATAGAAGAAGAGACTCATTCCACCAGGAGTATGGCTCGTCCCCCATGGTCTAAAACGAAAACCACTAAATTCTTTAAACTTTTCAAAAAGATTTGAGTAATTCGTACTAATTGAATTCATAAAGGGTTGGCCATTGAGCATCTGAACGATACAAAGGATTGCCTGCAAAAGCATGACAAACATTAAGACGATAATGAATCTATTAACTTTTTCAGATTCAATTTTCATTGGATCCAATGTAAACGCCAAAAAAAGGAAAAATGGAAAGATGTAGTATTTGCTCGTGGCAAAACTTGGTAATACACCCGCTGCAAGAGGGTTAAAAAGCTGAAAGCACCACCAAAAGAAGTGTAAGGCCATGAGAATATAAAAATAGCTTGGAAGAACTTTTCGATCAAATATCTTTTTCTTATTGAGAAACACTTTAAGGACGCCTAATAAGAGAAGTCCGTCAAAGAGAATTCTAAATATAGGGTGATAGCCCATGAGAATTCGGCCCTGTCCTTCAAAAAGTCCAAAAATGATAA
>JBMYPC010000153.1:0-6867 GCA_049599895.1 Bacteriovoracaceae bacterium
TAACCCGCTTTTTCGAGGGCCCCCAAAACAGTTTGGCCCTCTTCAATTTCAACTTCTATTTTCGATGGTAAGAGACGAACTTTTTTCATAACAATCATTAAAAGACGGGAATAATATCTTCCATATCGACATCACTAATTTCTTTTCCTGTAATATCGACTTCTGGAATTGCCGGAAAGGGAATATCGTATTTATCGAGAACACCTTTTAAATTTAAAATGGCATTTCTCCAGTTATTCTTTTTTTCGTCATAGCTTGGGATATGAAAACCAGCAGAGCGACAAATATCTTCAATCTCTCTTTGATTAGGAATAAAGTCCTCAGGAAGATCCCAAAAGTCCATAGGTGGCTCAAAGAGAACCGCAGAAAGAAAAAGGTATCCAGCGCGGATCTGTTTTGTAATCACATCTCTTTCGCTTAAATCAAGTTTAGGGTAATCCCTTTCCATAAGGCTCATACAAATCGCCATATGTCGTCCTTCATCACGACCTATATTTTTAAAGCCTTCTTGAAAAACTGGTTCAGAACAACCTGCTGCCATCTGATGAAAAATCGTTGCCGCGGCAATTTCTCCCATCAAAAAGGAACTAAAAAGAACTGCTAATGAATATCTTGGTACAGCTTGTTTATAGCCTTGCCAGTATCTCCCACCATTAAAGTATAGCCACTTGGCATTTTTTTGTGCCCGCTTTCCAATTTCAGTTTTAGGTTCATAAGTGAGAGGATCAGGATGATCAAGGAGACGAGTGATCGCCATACCACAGAGCTGCTCATGATTCTGCTCATCTCTTGTTACTGAAAAAAAGCAGCGCCTGACAGGATCTTCTTCATGATCTTCATAAGTTTTAATTAAGGCCTCAGCAAAAACAGGTGGCGCCGAAGCATCAAATACAGAAAGTAGTGTCCACCAATAAGCAATACACTCTCGCTCTTCCCAAGAATAAGATTCAGGATCAAATGTTTCCCACGGAAGCTTCGCTGGATCCCAATACTCACGTTGACTGGCCTCCCAGATTTCTTCCATCTTCTGCGTTTCAGAATGCCAACTTAGTGGGTAGATATTTGGCTGCTCTGTCTCAGGTGGAAACTCCATCTTTGAGCTAAACCTTTCTTTAGAAGTCATAATTCGCGATCCTTTTTAAAATTTATTAAATTTTGCCCAATAATGCTCTGTAGTAAATGACATAGAACAGGTTTTGAAACTCAGAACCATCTTGACGCAAGGCTAAAAAGTGATAAAAAATCTTTAAATTATGCTGCTGAACAACTATTCTCTCTAAATAAATAAGGAAATTAAAATGCAAAATGACTTAATTGGTAAATGGGTAGAAGTAACTCTTATTAATGATAAAAAATGGATTGGAGTTCTTGAAGAATGGGACGAAGAGGCACTCTTTATCAGCAATGGCAATAAATTTGGAGCTCCCGATCATAAAGGAGCAGAGTGTGCGAGTGATGAAGTTTCAAAAGTTAATGAAACTTCTGAAAGAGAGTTCACAATCGCTTAAGGTAACTTAAGTCCATCCACTTTGATTTTCATCATCTAATTATCCATACTTCGTTCAACAGACCAATGCGTCCTTTTGGCCCAATCTTTCGCTTGAACCATAATGAGATCACAAACAGGATCTTTAATTTCACAATAGGCTACAGTTGATTCTTCTATTCCAAACCAATCAGGAATGGAGCGAAGAATTGTTTCGCAAACTTGAGGACAACCTTTTTGACGATATTCAAATTTCATCTCAATATTCTCCAACAACTGGAATCAAACTCAAAAGATCTTCTCCACTAGAATAGATGATCCCCTCTTGGTTCATAAAAGTCGTTTCTGCGCTATTGAGTTTGAGAGGTTCTTTGAAATAATTACTATTAAATCCGTTCGCCTCTGACTGAATAACAGAACTTGCAGCAAAATCCCAAATGCTTCCACCACCATCATTTTTCTTGGGAAACTTATAATAAAGCGCAGGCGCCATCTCAATTGTACTAATCCCATTCATAACCGCTCCCCCTAGGGGATGATCATTGAGTGATTCAAAACCAAGAGCTTTTAAGTCGACCTTAAGCTTCTCTATCTGCTGGGAATATTCAGGATACTTAAGATAACTTTGATCATAAAGAAGAGTCAGTTTTTTTGAATATTCTCTTACCTTTAAAGCTTTATTATTTTTATAGGCCCCCATGGATCGTATAGCATGATAAAGGTTTTGAGTTCTTGGATTAAAGACGACACCAATAATAGCAGTCCCCCCTTTTGAAACGAGAGCAATGGAAGTACTGTAACCATCTTCATTACGACTAAAGGCAAGAGTCCCATCTAAAGGATCAATACACCAAAAGAAATCTTTTTCTAAGCGGGTTGAATCATCGACACTTTCTTCTGCAAGAAGTCCTAAATCAAATCGATCTAATGTTGGTCTTAAAATATCAAGGATAATTTCTTGGGCTTTATGATCAACTTCAGTAACAACGCATGAAGCGATATTTTCACCGCCACTTTTCTCTTTAACCTCAACGCTCTGTCCTTGAAACCTCGTGATATGCTCCCCGGCCTTAAGAGCTGCGGTCTTAGCGAGTTCACAGAGTTCAAGTAAATCTCTATCAGTTAATTTCATCAAGCACTCGCTTTTTCATATTTTCTGAATAGGAATGAATCTTCCAATGCCCTGGTGACCATCCTTTCAGAAATCGATAAAAATCACACCAAGCATAGGGATAAAGTTCTCGGTATTCATTTTCAAGAAGGTTAAAATCAATTTTTTTCTCGTAAAATATTATCGCCTTCTTAAGTTCTGAAAAATAATAATCAAGACACTTCTTTTCATTCTCTTGAAGCTCATTTTCGGTATATAGACTGCTTAAAAAATAAGCGACGTCTTTAATTCCAACTCCTCCACCAACATATTGAAAATCAACCGCAGCCACAGCCTCTTTTTTAAAGAGAAAATTCGCAAGTTTGGCATCTCCATGAACAATTGTTTTAAACTGGGAGGAGTTTAATCTTTCATTAATGATGGCGGCAGACTCTTTAAGTTCAATGTCAGTAAGAACTGATAACTCTTTAGGCCTTGTTTCAAGATGCCAATAGGTTCCGACTTCCCAAAGCTTACGAGAAGCTGTGCCAAGATAATATCCATGAAAGTAGGCCAACCATTTAAGGCAAAGTTCAACATCTTTTAAAGATACTTCGGTTTTGACTTTAAACCCTTTCTCCTGCAAATCTTCTAAAACGAGATAATGAGAATCCTTATAACTTCCTCGAGCTAAACATTCTGGAATATAAGAATTGAAAATCTTATTATTATAGAAATGGTACCAGGCCATTTCGACCTCGTAAGACTTAATCTTTCTAAGATGTGAGAAGCTTTCCTCACCTTCTGGAAATTGAATCAACTTAGTGATGAGCGTCTTATCTGATTCAGAGAGAGAAACTCGACAAAGACTTCCATATCCACTCCAAAGCTTTTGGATAACTTCGACTCTTTGCAATGATCCAAAGGGCTTCAAAATCTCTTGAAGTGTTGATTCTAATGATGTGCTCATGAGAAGATTCTACAGAATGGAGAAGGATATTTGAAGCTTATCTGAGATTAATAAAATTCACCATCAAGATCATAATCAGATGTTAGAATTTCTAGCTTATGACCATTGGGATCAAGGAAATAGACTCCTCGTCCACCAAACTTGGTATTGAAGTTAAAATCAAAATTATTGTCATTAAACATAAACGGATCACTACAGTATTTAACTTCGTGAGACTTTAGCCGTTCAAGTATTTCATCGAATTGCTTATCATTGACCTTGAAAGCATAATGTTGCGGGAAAATATCCCCTAAAGCGTCTTTAAAGTCCAAAGTGAAACTTGGGTTAACTCTAACAACTGCAAAAATGCCCCAAACTTTTATAAACTCAAAACCAAATATTTCGCTATACCATTTGGCGGAACTCTCTTTGTCCTCACAGTAAACAATCGTGTGATTTATCGTAATATCCATAAGTATTAGATATCAGCTTTCTCCGGGTTTTGCACCTGAACTTCAGCACTACCTAGACAAGACTCTTGTAAGATCTTGATATTATGAGAAAGAGGCTTATTATACCAAGTCCCTTCTTGCCAGATACTTTTCCCTTGCCCCCAGCAGTTTTTAATCTCTTGATTATTTTGTAGCTCTTCATCAAGAGCTTCTTTTGACCAACGCCCAGGTCTGTAAAACTTTACAATAAGATCCTCAAAACCAAAAACTCTGTTCTCAGCACTTTCAAAAATAGTTCCTGTTTGACCTTTTATTCCATAGAGACTTAAGACCTCTTGGCATGATTCAGGACGAAGATTCAAAAAAGTATCTAGAACTTCTTTGAAAGTTTTCGAAAAATGATTAATCCAGAACTCTTTTGAGCTCATGACAATTCCTCTACAAATATTTTCTCAGTGATTTTCCAAAATTTGTCTTGTTTTCTTGCGATGATAAACTTTGGCATGCGAAGAAGTTTTTGGTATTTAATCACATCACCTATAGTCGTTATATGATCACTTAGCTCAGGTCGTTTCATATGAGAACGAAGGAAGTTAATATTAAACTTCTTTAAACTTGTCGTATTGTTTAAGTAATGGACTTCTTGAAAATACTTAGCATCATAATCATAGTATTTAATGTCGAGGTATTGGTTCCCTTTTTTGTCAGTCTTTTCTTCAAGTTGAACTGAATCAGGTGTGAGTATATGAGCATTTTTTGAAAGCCTTGCTTGTTTTAACTTTGACTCCGGATCCACTAAGACATTACCACATTCAATGCACTCTCTTGCCGTAAGATCATTTTCCGAACCACAGCCAGGACAAATTTTAAAACGAAACCGATAACCACAAGGAATGATTTCAAGAGTCTCGGGGTCTTGAGTTGCTCCCCGACACTTTCTTCCATAATGCTCAACAACTTCACCATCAAGGTTTAACTTCCCCCAAAAGTTATTTTCAAACCCACATTTGGGGCAGTCAACAAGAACGGCTTCTGAATCTTTCGTAGGTTTTCTTTCAGAAATCTCTGGGCTATAGATATCATGGCCCATACCGGTGTAATCGAGGATGAAGCAATCTTTTTTATTTTCATTAAGCCTTAGGCCTCGACCAATGATTTGTTGATAAAGGCTCACGGACTCTGTGGGCCTTAATATAGCAATGACATCAACATGAGGAGCATCAAAGCCAGTGGTTAAGACCGAAACATTAACGAGATACTTAATTTTTTTCTCCTTAAAGCTCTCGATGATCGCATCACGTTCATCATTTTCAGTATCACCCAAAACAATATCCGCTTCCCCTTCCGGAAGATAAGTTAAAATCTCTTCAGCATGTTTAACAGTACTGCTGAAGATCATCACACCTTTTCGCTCATAGCTCTCTGTGATATCGACGATATTTTTTATAATAAGAGGGGTCAGTCTTTTTTGTTTCTTTAAAAGCTCTTCGACCTGAGAAGTTGAATACATTTTTTTTGAATCAGTGAGCTCTGAGAAATCGTAACAGGTTACAGGGATATCAACTTTAACAGGTTGAGTAAGATACTTGTTTTTGATCATATATTCTAAAGAAAGTTCAAAAACACATTGTTTAAAAAAACGTTTTTCCTTAGTTCGAATAACTCCTTGAGAACTGTACTCATAAATCCAGCCGACTCCAAGTCGATAGGGAGTTGCCGTAAGACCGAGGATACAAATTTCAGGGTTATTTTTCCTCAGTTTCTTGATCACGTCTCCATATTGAGTTTCCTCAGCTGAATCGACTCTATGACATTCATCAATGACCAACAAAGAAAAGTCCTCAAAAAAATCTTTGCTGGCCCTTGCAACCGATTGAATACTTCCAAAGATGACCTTTTCTGTTCGATCTTTTTTATTTAAGCCTGCAGAATAAATGCCGGCTTTTTCTCCATAGCTTTCATACTTATTGTGATTCTGCTCAACAAGTTCTTTAACATGAGCAAGAACCAGGACTCGGCCCTTGGCAATTCGTGCAAGCTCTGCAATCACAAGACTCTTCCCAGCTCCTGTGGGGAGAACAATCACAGCAGGGTCTCGTTTCTTTCGAAAATAGTTAATGGAATTATCAACAGCTTCTTGTTGATAGGGCCTTAATTTATACATAGGGCAATAGTATAATTCTAAGTGTTTCTTGTCATAGAATTTTCGTGAGAAATCGACTTATAGACCCGATAAGCTTGGGAGAAGCACATCTGCAACAGGTATCCCCCTGTAATTGTATCCCAGTCTAACATTTCTCCTATTGCGTAATGATGCGGCAATTTTTTAAGAGCAAAAGACTCATTGATTTCATCCATCGCAACCCCACCACTTGTTGAAATTGATTCTTCGAGAGGTCTCGGAGAATGAAGTCTCAGAGGGAGATTTTTCATTTTTTTTGCAAGATGATTTGAAAATTCTTCTTGAGAGGTGCACTCTTTTAAGAGTGTTATGGCCGTCGTATCAAGCTTTAATTTTTTTCGAAGAATATTCGAAACACTGTCTTTCGTTCTTTTTTGTTCTAAACGATTTTTAATATCTTCTTCACTTAAGTCTGGTTTGAGATCGAGGAAAATGGTGGCTTCACCTTTTTCCAATATCTGATCCCTCATTTCACGAGAGAGACTATAGACCGGAGTGCCCTCAAGACCATAAGGGGTGAGCATCAGTTCACCTCGAATAACCTTCTGTTCAAATCGAGCTGCAATGTTTTTAAGGTGAGACCTGTCGATTTTTGATTTAAAGTGATCACTCCACGGAACCTCAAAGCCACAATTCATGGGGCGAAAGGGTCTTATATGAATGTCGTGTTCAATAAAGAGATCGCTCCACTTGCCATCACTTCCGGTC
>JBMYPC010000154.1:0-6853 GCA_049599895.1 Bacteriovoracaceae bacterium
GTATTCCAAGTCTCTTGTTCAGTGTTTCCACCATTACGAATAATTGTGAGTTCAGACTCATTTGAGAAGCCTGCATAAGCAGAATGAACAACAAAAAAACAATGAAAGGCACAGTAAAACATGATGCATTTTGATCTCCGACTCCAAAAAATATTTGAAAGTGAGGCATCGAACCAGAAATTGAACATTTAACAAGAAAAAGTTCGTGATTTCTAACGCATGTCAAAACAAAGATGTTCTGTTATTTCGGATACTTGAAAATATGTGTCTCAATTCAAACATGAAATGTGTCACAGAAAAATTTGAAGGACCTGAGTCGCTCCATTAAAATAGCCATTCATGCTAGAAAAAGAACTTAAGTCTATTCTTAAAGATCAATTTGGCCACGAGCAATTCCGTTTAAACCAACTTGAAATCATTACTTCTATCCTTGAAGGCAATGACACCTTGGCCATTATGCCCACAGGTGGTGGAAAGTCGATTTGCTATCAAATCCCTGCACTTTATAGTGACGGTATTTGTCTTGTGGTCTCGCCATTAATTTCTCTTATGCATGATCAAGTCACCAATCTTGAAGTTAATGGAGTAAAAGCTTGTTATTTAAATTCTTCTCAAAGCTTTGACGAAAGAAAAGAGGCTGAAGCACTTATTCTAAACGAAGAAGTCAAACTCGTTTATGTTTCTCCAGAGGGATTACTGTCTGGTTATCTTTCTCATTTCTTTGATCAAGTCGATATTGCATTGATTGCCATCGATGAGGCCCACTGTGTTTCTCAATGGGGCCACGAATTTCGAAAAGATTATACAAGACTTGGTGAGCTTAAAGATCTCTTTCCCAAAGTTCCTCTGTTAGCACTTACAGCAACGGCTGATAGCAGAACTCGTAAAGACATCAAAAAACAACTTCGAATGGATGACCCTGAAGTTTTTCTTTCCTCTTTTGATAGACCTAATATTCAATACTCCATTTGTGAGCGAGAAAATGAAATCAAGCAACTCAATGACTTTATCGAAAAAAATCATCCTGATGACACAGGAATAGTTTATTGTCTCTCAAGAAAGAAAGTTGAAAAAACTGCTCAAGAGCTCAATCGGCTTGGCTATAAGGCCTATGCTTACCATGCAGGAATGAGTTCAGACAAACGTGAGAAAGTTCAAAAAATTTTTAACACTAAAAATCGAATCATTATTGTTGCCACTATTGCTTTTGGAATGGGAATTGATCGACCAGATGTTCGCTTTGTTGCGCACTTAGATCTTCCTAAAAGTATCGAGGGCTATTATCAAGAAACAGGACGTGCGGGAAGAGACGGTCTCCCCTCAAGTGCCTGGATGGTCTATGGGCTTCAAGATGTCATTAAGCTTTCTCAAATGCTTGAAACCACAGATGCTACTGAAGCTTATAAAAAAGTCGCAAAGTTCAAACTTGATTCAATGCTTTCACTTTGTGAAACAAGTTATTGTCGAAGGAAATTTCTTTTAGGCTACTTTGAAGAGGAGCTTCCTGAAGACTGTGGAAATTGTGATGCCTGTTTAGAACCTGCCGAAACTTGGGATGGAACAGTAGATGCCCAGAAAATACTCTCTGTTATTTATAAAACAGGAGAGATCTTTGGCTCCTCTTATCTCATTGATGTCATTAGAGGCAGTAAAAATGCAAAAGTGATTGAACGCTCACACGATCAACTTTCGGTTTATGCTATCGGCTCAGACAAATCAAAAAGCCATTGGAACTCAATCATCCGACAACTCCTCAATCAAAACTATATTGGAATTCGAAATTGGGATTATCGGAACCTTTATCTCTTAGAAAAAAGTCGAGAAATACTTAAAGGAGAAGTCACCTTCATGCTTCGTAAGTCCAAAGAGTCTGTAAGGGACACAAAGAGAAGCAAAAAACAACTAAGTGCTGATCACGGGAGAGATAATCTTTTTGAGGAACTGAGACAGATTCGCTCTCATCTTGCAGAAGAGCATCAAATCCCACCTTATATCGTTTTTTCAGATAAAACCCTTCATGATATGTGCCACCTCTTGCCTCAGAACGAAGACGAATTTCTTATGGTCAACGGTGTTGGCAAAAGTAAATGTGAGAAATATGCCTCGGTATTTCTCGGTAAGATTCAAGAGCATCTCTAAAAACGCAATTCTATTTTTTCAAATGTCTTTCTTAGAGCTGGAGTCATCAGACTTGCAAGAATTGTCTTAACAATCATCCCAGGGATAAAAGGTATAAGTCCTGCACTTAAAAGAGTTCCTTCGGGAACAAAAAATGATCTCGAAAAGCTTTGCCAAAAACAAGAGGCCACCACAGTTTCATACCTTCTTTCAAAGTTTAGTAACTTAGGTTAAGAAGTCTCCCTCTTTTCATTGAGATATTTACTAAATTCATTCATGATAAAAGCATGAAGAGGCGCTTGAGTAAGCCTATAAACATACCAAGGAAGTGAAGGAACAAATTCATTGATTGACGAAAGTGTGTATTTTCCCTCCGCAACGATCCGAAATTCTAACCATCCTGTATTTTTTGTCTTACTAAGAAGCCCACCCACAATATGAAACTTTATTCTTTTAAGGTTTTTTTCATCTTTAATTCTTTCAAGAATAAGAAGTGGAGGACCAAAGCCTCTTAGCTTAAAATAAACATGATTATTCTTTTTCACAGCGACGATCAGGCCATTCATCTTTTGAGGCAACCATTCAAGATATTCATTTGAGATTCCTTCTTGATCGAGGTTCTGATTTTTTAGTCGTTGAATCGATCTTACTGAGTTCTCTTCTTGAAAATAACTTTTCTTTTTTCTTGTTTTTGTCTTATCCACATTTTTAAGCATGTCCCGAAAGGTTTTATAACGAATCAAATTCTCAATTTCTTCAGAAGGGTTTAGTCGAGGGAAGTGACATTGCAAGCTATCAATTAATGGCGATACCAGTGAGAGTTCAGACTCTCCAAATGTCTTAACCCAAAATTTTGAAAGAGAGAGATAGTTAATGGGAACAAAGAACATCTTTTGTTTTTTATTAAAATAAACCGCAGTCTCTCGAATCAGTTCTTCATAAGTGATATCTTCTCCATTGACCACGTTAAAAGTCTTATCATAGAAACGCTCATCGCCTATTGCTGTCTTAATGACATTTAAAAGATCATCAATAAAAATTGCTTGAGTTCGATTTTGAGTCCATTTAGGAAGAATCATTCCTGGAAGATTCATCACGAGATTCTTTAAGATTTCAAAAGAAGAACCACCATTTCCGACCACCATACCAGCTCTTAGAATAGTAAGAGGAATTTTAGTCGCCTTAAATACGTCTTCAACTTCTCTTCGACTTTCTAAATGTTTGCTTGTCACCTTTTCTGGAAGAACTCCACCAAGATAAATAATTTGTTTTACTCCATTCACCTTGCATGCATTTGCAAAGTTATCGGCGAGTAAAAGGTCAGTGTCTTGAAAATTTCCTTGAAATAATCGAGATGAAGGAAGCATTGAGTGGACAAGGTAAATCGCAACGTCCACATCAGAAAGAGCCTTTCTTGAGCTTTCAAATGAAAAAAGGTCTGTTTGAACCCATTCGACACCTTCTTTCTGAGTTTTATTAGTTCGACTCATCGCCTTTATTAGTCCAGCTTCTTTACCTAAAAAAGAAATGAGCTTTTTACCTATAAAGCCTGAAGCTCCAGCTATACCAATACGCATTTATCCCTCGATTCGTCATTTTAACACGAAGTTTAAGAATCAAAGATTTGAAAAAGTTTTGTCCATCAAAGGCAAGCCATTAAATTTATACAACTATTCTTATACTTCATTCAGTATGAGTTTCTCAAAGTTCGTTTTTGGCAAAGTCTCTTCAATTAAAGAAGGTCTTAGGACTTTTATACCAATTTTTTTTAAATCTTTTTCCAATCCCTTCAAGTGACGGTTTCCAATAACAATGGCCATCACTTCGTCATTGGAACGTTTGACAAGTTCAACAAAAGACTTATTCCTCTTTTCGATCAGTTCTTTTTCCTTATCAAACAAAGTCCTTATTCTCTTTTTTAAATAAGTTATTGGTTCTTTGATTTTTTTCTTCTCAAGTTCTTCAAGGGCAACTTTATAGGCATTGAAAGCCTTGTTTTTCTTATGACTTGGTTTAAGTCGCTCATAAAAACCAACAAAACCAGTAAGATCACTAAAGACTCTTTGATGCGCCTTAATTAAACTTAAATCATCCCCACAAACAGTCCTTATCTTTTTTTTATGTTTCACTTCGATCTTTAAGGGAACTAAAGAAAGAATATCCTCATATTCTGAATTATTCTTTCTCTTATCAAGTTTGGCATAGTCCCAACCATTGAAGCTTTGCCTAAACCCTTTATCAATTTCACCTTCACAACCTTCAGCAATTAAAAGTGATATTTTTCCACCACGAATCCATTCATCGAGAACAAGATAAATTGCTTTTTGATTTGAAAATTGAGGCAATTTTTTTCCTTCAGAAATATTATGAGTTAAAGTTTTTGCCGTGAGATGCCATTGCCCAAGTAAAGCAACTGTCTTTGCTTGAGATGCTGCTGATAATAATAGGCTCAATATTAGGAGCACTGTCTTTTTCACTCTTGATCTCCATGAATTTTTAGCTCTCTAAGGAGTATTGCTTTTTTGGCCTCACTCCCCCAACGATAATCCCCAATGATCCCTGTGCCCCGAATAACTCGATGGCAAGGTATTAAATAAGCAATTGGATTGGCACCGATTGCTGTCCCGACGGCACGGACAGCTTTGGGATGCCCAATAAAACTTGCGATTTCTTTATAAGTTGAAACCGCCCCCTCTGGGATTTCAAGAAGAGCTTCCCAAACCTTCAATTGAAAGTCCGTCCCCTTTACAAATGCAGAGATTTTTATTTTCTTACCATCTCTTTGAAAGGCCTCTTGAAGGTGATCGAAATAACCTTTTTTTCTTACAACCTTTGCTTTTGGATATTCCTCTTGAATGACTTTTTCATATTGGATATTTTTATCAATGAGCCTCACTTTTAATAATCCTCTTTGTGTTGCGGAGACAAATATCTTACCAAGAACGGTTTCAACAATATCCCAAAAGATTTCAATATTTTTTCCTAATGTTTTATACTCACCGGGAGTCATGCTCGTAAGTTTGATGAAATGATCATGGAGTCTTGATGTTCTGGATAGTCCAAGCTCATGACTCGTCACGAGAAGACTTTCGTGATTTCGAAGAAGACCTTTTCTAGTGATAACTGTCATGTACTGCAAAAAGTCTTTAGGAGTAATACCAGCATACCCTTTAAAAATTTTTTGAAAGTGCCCAGGACTAAGGTTTGCCTGATTTGCTAAAGTTTTAAGATCTGGTTGTTTATCAAAGTACTTTTCGATGTATTGAATCGCTTCTTTGATTCGATAGAAGTCATTACTGCTCATGGCTTTATTCTGACTTAAAACGAGAATTTAGGCGACCCGAATCTTATGATTAAGATCAAATGTCACTTATTCTTGGATAATCTGAGCAGTTCCGAAAACAAGACCAGTATCTTTAAACAGTCTTGCAACACCTAAAATCGTGATTTTTCAAGAGCTCTTTTTAAAATAATTCCATTAGGGTTTCTCGCTTTGCTTTAAAATCAAAATGTAACACAAAAAAGATTAACCTCATATTAGATCTATTGGCCAAAAGCTCTAAAAAGTTCAGCTACATTTTCGAAGCCATTCCACTCTTGATCTCATCAGTTTATTAAGTGTTTACGAGAAACATTAACACCAGCCTAAGCGACTATTGTCGAAGCTTCATATTAGCGATAAGTTATATCATTAACTGGAGTTTAATAAATGAAACAGCTTATTTTAAAGATCGTTCTTGTCTTTGCACTTATTTCCTGTGCGACACACAAGAAAGCCCCTAAGCATTTTGTTCAAGTGAAAATACCTGCAATGGTGTGTCAGGTCTGTGTTCACAATATTAAATCTGTCTTTAAGTCAAAAGTCGAAAACACTGAAACCGACGTAGAGATCAATCTCAAAACTAAAATCGTTTCACTAAAACTTCTTGAAAAACTCTCAGATGAAGAAATACGAACTCTAGTGGAAACTGACACTGAATATAAGGTCCTGGAAATAAAGCGACCTTAAGCCCTGCTAAGATACCTCTAGGAAAGAGTTTCCCTTAAATGAAGCAATCCCGAGTAGGGAGCTATAATTTTAAGAGAAACTTTTGCGAGGTAATCAATGGCTGAGACAAATAATCAATTAAATAATTCTTCTCTCCCTCCTCGGCACAGAGCCGAAAAGATCATCAAAGAGAATAATCTTAAAGCAGAGATAAATGGAATCAATGCCATACTCGCCTCTGGTAAAGGAAACCCTGAACAGAACTTTTTTAAGCTTTCAGAAAAAGAAATTAAGGCCATTACCGGTGATCTTCAAGACTTTGATCAACTCAAAGTTGATCAAGTAAGGAGCTTGCAAACAAAACTTTATATCAACTATCAATATCTCTTAGAGATTTCCCAAAATATTCTTGAAGAAGATGAAAACTTAAACGAGTTTGCTGTAAAAGTAGAAGAGAAACATAAGCTGATCAAGACTCTTGAAAATCGAATTATGAAGTCTCAAATGAACCTCGATAAAGACAAGGCCAAATTCTATAAACAAAAACGAGAAGCTCTTTATCGCTTTAATATGATTAATAAAAATATTAAAGCAAGTGAAGCTGCAGTTGCAAAAGCCAAAGATTTTGTTAGAAAGACTCAAAAAGATCATGACAGAATAGTGAAAAGAGAAAACGAAATCAAAGCGAAAGAAGCAGCCCTTCAAAAAAAAGAGCAAGCAATTTCACGACTTGAGGTTGAAACGAAA
>JBMYPC010000155.1:0-6808 GCA_049599895.1 Bacteriovoracaceae bacterium
GTCGGAGGAGAATCGGGACCAAAAGCAAGAAAAATGGAGACTGAATGGGTTCTCAAAATTAAAGACAGGTGTAAAAAAATGAAAGTTCCCTTCTTTTTTAAGCAATGGGGAGGGATTAATAAAAAAACAACTGGTCGATTGCTTGAGAACCGAGAATGGAATGAATTGCCAGTAAGTGCTTAATCTAAATAGGTTTAGTTTATAAACTTATTTAACAGTCAAACCCTCTGATCTCTACATTCTAATTAATAAAAGGCATTTTTATGTTGTTAAATAAAAACTCAATCAAATGGGCCATCAAACACATAAACTCTTACTCGGACACAGATCTATTCCCCCACCCGGAAGAATTTATTGCACTAGAGGAGATGAGCAGCGATTTAATCCCCTTTTTAGAAACTCTAAACTTAGGAAGTCATAAGATATCAACGATGAGACAATTTATGGTTTCTAAAGGTGACACTTTTTTTAGAAAAGCAACGCAACTCGCACCAATTGACAACATTATTTTAGCTGCTCTTATACATCAATTCGGAAAACAAATTGAAGAACAAAGGTTTCCCATAGAGGACAATGTTGTTTTCAGCAATAGATTTAAACCCAGTGCTAAAGGCTCACTTTATGCATTCAATGATCCTTGGAATAGCTACTGGTCAGAATCTTTGCAAAGAGCCACTCATTTTAAAAAAGTAATTGTTGGGGACTTTTCGGACTTTTACAACCAGATATATCACCACACTTTAGAAAATATTCTTATTCGATGCAATTTTCCCAATCAGGGAATAAAGTTCATTTTAAATCTATGTAACAAATCTACTGCAAACATATCTAGAGGAATACCTATTGGACCACATGCAACTCACATGCTGGCTGAAGCTTCTCTCATTGAATTTGATGAAGCTTTAAAGTCCAAGGGAATGGAACATAAAAGATTTGTTGATGATTTTATTGTATTTTGCACTGATGATATGGATGTGAGATTGAAGCTTCAACAGATTGCAACAACTGTCGACAAACAACAGAAACTAACCTTAAATCAAAGCAAAACTCACTCTTTAACGCTTGAAGAGTTCGAGAAGATCGCTACTGAAAATCAAGATGGTCAACCAAAAACAAAAGAAGAAGAAGAACTCTTACTGGAACTAAAATCATTACCAACAAATTGCGCCTACCGAATGCACATCGCAAGGAGAAGAAAGCTTTCAAAAGAGAATTTAATTAAGTTTCCCCTATCTAAAGTCAATACAGCCTTTCAAGCTTATCTACTAGATAAAAATGTTAATTATAGCAGGATAAAGTGGCTTATCCGGAGGTTTACAGCCTCCAGAGTTCCTTCAGCCGTTCAATTTCTAATACAAAACTTTAACGATTTGATTCCTTGTATCTCAGATATTTGCAACTATTTTATCACCGTTGGAACTCTATACTCAGACAATGTTACTAGCCTAGGGGAAGAATTTGTTAAAATCCTCGATCATCCTGTAATCAAGAGTAACAGCTATTATGGACTTGCTATATTAAGTATGTTTCCTAAAAGGCCTGAACTGAACCACTTTGATATACTCTCTCAAAACTTCAATTCATATCCTGCAGAGTTAAAAAGAGAAATAATCTTACTTGCATATAAAAATAACAACATTGCTTGGATTAGGGAGCAAAAGGAAAGATTCGATTCAATGTCCTACTGGGAGAAAAGTGCCATGATTATGGCCTGTTCCTGCTTTTCAAAAGACGAGAAAAAGTTTTACCTAAACAGTCTTAACCCGGTTGATGAAATGCAAAAAATACTGATCAAATGGGCAAAAAATAAGCAATGATACGATTCATTTCTTAGAGTTTGTCATAAACTCTATTATTAAGTTCTCGTAAACGTCATTATCTATAACACCTAGGATGTTCAAAGCTTTACAAAGTCTTAGTAATCTCTCTTCACTCTCATTCATAAATATATTATACTCAAATCTTTTGTATTAACTGCAAGGTATCAGAATCACAAGCCTTTAACAGTTTTTCTTAGTAACTCTACCTTCAACGGTCCTTAGTGGCAGCTTCCCTAAATTAAGAATTGACCAAAGTTGACCATTTAAAAACTATTGAAAAAAAGAAGAAAGTCTAAACTGTTGAAAAAATGGCGGAGACGGAGGGATTCGAACCCTCGATACGTTGCCGTATACACGCTTTCCAAGCGTGCGCCTTCGACCACTCGGCCACGTCTCCCCGCTACGCGGGAAAGGTTGCCGTTTCCGGCAAGCTTTTGCGCGCTAGCGGAATTACCAAACTCCGCTCGTGCGACCCACGTATTTTTACGAACCACAAGAACTACCAAATCAAGGCCCAAACCTCAACCTTTATTCTGGTATCCCGACCGTAACTGCCTGAAAAAATTAGATAAAAGCCTCGAGTTTTTATGATGAAGAAGGCCGCCGACAACCTTTAGAGAATGGTTTAATTGAGGGTTCTGATGAATATTAAGCCCAAGGCTTATGGCCCCGCCTTTTCGGTCATAGGCACCAAAGACAAGCCTTTTTACTCTGGCCTGAATCATGGCAGAAATACACATGGGACAGGGTTCAAGACTGACATACAAAGTACAATCACTCAATCTCCAGCGCTTAAGTTCAGTGGCAGCATTTTTAATGACAATCATTTCCGCATGTCCTGTAGGATCGAAGTTGGCCTCTTTTAAATTATGGGCCTTTGAAACAAGATTTCCATGTTCATCGACAATGCAAGCACCAACTGGGACCTCTTTGATTGAGGCTGCTTTTAGGGCCTCCTCATAACAGACATCCATAAACCAAAGATCACTTGAATTATTGAGAGTTTTCAAAACGAAGAGCCTTTATTTCTTTTTGTCTGTCGTTCCAGATTTTTTTAAGCTCATGATAAATCACCATCTCACTTTTAATATGAAACTGAATTCCCACCAAGCCAGGTCTTCCCACATAAGTCTTTCGATAACTATAAACAATTCCTTTAAGTTCAATTGTCCTGTCACCGGAAGTAAAACTCACCACAACTTCTGAAGAGACCGGCACCTTTTCAAAAGTAATTATTCCAGCAGAGTTTCTTCGAAGGTCAATAATTCGGGCCTCGTAATCTGAATCATTAAACTTAAGAGTAATAGGAAGGTCTTTTCGATAACGAAAGTCATATTCCCACCAACTTACAAGAGGATAAAAAATTGGCGACATCATCAAGTACATGACAGTGCCAAGAAGAATAATTGAAGCCCCGTAAAAATATCCTACCAAAACTGCATCGAGAGTTATAAGCGAATGAAAGAATGAATAAAGAAGATAAATAAGAAGAAAACTCGCAAGGGTCCAAAGGGAATAATAAAACTGATTAAAAGTTCTGATCAGAAGAACCAAAAGTGTGGCCAGTAAAGGAATTTCAATGACAAGTTTAAAGAAGCTGAAGTCGACAATGAGCTCAATAATAAGAGCAAAAATCGAAAACGAGGCAAGACCTAAGATCAGAAATCGAATCCTACTTATTTCATCCTTAAACTTTATATTTTCGAGTGCAAATTTCATTTAAAACTTTGAGATTAAAGCTGTTGTGTAGAGATAATCATACTTCTTATTTCCTACAGTACTAGGCTTATTGTCATATCGTCCTCGATAACCAATTTTCAATGAAAAAATGGATGATAGAGTGAATGTAAAAGATGGCGAACCGTTAATTTGAAAATTATTAGAGTCTGTGAAGTTTGGAAGATATTCTAAGTCAAAGTTAAAGATAAATTTGTCTTTAGATATATAGACAAACTTCCCTTCAATTCTTGCCATATGTTCGTGAAGCATATCAATTGAGCTGTCTTCATTTTTTTCAACTTTGTTTCGATAACCTATCTCTGAAGTGAACTTCATATGGTCTCGGTTGAGAAAAGGATACGAAAGACCCAGGTCAGTATTAAATCGATACTTAATTCCTCCAAACTTATCACCTTCGTATGTCTCACCAAGAAAAAATCCAAGTTCGTCAACAAGCTTGGTATCAATCTTTGCGTTCACATCGTAGTTTCGGACGGAAACCACATCAAAGGCCGTACCATAAGTGTAGTGACCGCCAATTGTGCCGGTGTAGCGTGAAACGCGATAAGAATTAGAAGTTTTGAAGTTATAAGTCGAGATTTCTGAGTTTCCGCCATTTAAAACAACGGAAGCTTCACCCAGATGAGAAAACTCCCTAATTGTTTCGTCATTAGCAAAAAGTGGACATGACACTAATAAGACAAGAACAACATTCAAAAATTTTTTCATAAGAAAATTATAAGAGTGTTTCGAAAATTTACCAACCGCAAAATCAAAAAAGCCCCGAGGGTTACTCGAGGCTTTTATAACACGTTGCAAATATTTTTTATTTAAGAAGTACTGGCAGTGGATGAGGATATTTAATATCGTCACCTTTTTCGTTATCTGTCTTAACGTTCTTCACATTATCAGGACGCTTCTTCTTATGAACAAACATCTTTCCACCATCCTCAGCATCCATTGAGCTTGGAAGAACTCGAGAAAGCTTTGATCTCTTTTTTAACCTTCTTATCTTGGGCAGAAGAAAAATAGAGTAAGGCACAAAGGACCGTTACTGCTCTTGTAACCGGGCGTAGTCTCATAATTTTTCCTTTTAAGGGTGTATGTTATGAGAATACGCTAGCTTAGTGTCGCAGTGGCACTATGGTGATTTATTTATAGGGTACTCCCCCTAGTACTCCCCCTAGTGCATAAAAATTAGACGGTGTTTTTTCACTTAAATTGTTAAGATCATATTTTTACTTGAGTTTTTTTCTTTTCGTGGCGTCCCCAGATTAGAGGCCACAAACTTGTGAGAATCAAGAAGTCTTAGAAGATCAAATGAACTAATAATTCCAATGATTCGTCTTTCACTCGTCACGATAAGGTGATGAATTTTATGCTTTCTCATCATTCGAGCCGCGACCTCGGCACCTTCATATTGTTGAATTTTATAAACTCTCTTAGTCATCACATTGGAGACGGGAGTTCTTTCGGATGCTGCTGATAAAAGATCTGAAAGAGAAACAATTCCTATCACGTGATCTTCACTATCAACCACAGGTGCAGTCTTTACACCTTTTGAATGCAATCGATTCGCAACCTCGCCCACAGCTTCGTGAGGAGTTACTTTAATCACATTTTGACTCATTAAATCTTCAACTTTTATTTTCATTTTTACTCCTGGCCCGCGAGGACTTGAACGCTGGGCCCTTTTTCCGGTGCTGCTAAGATAATATTCAAAGTGCGAAGGGCATCAATTATTGTGAAGATTCCAACAAGCTCACCTGAATCATTTTGAATGAGACAGGACCCATATTTTTCAAAGACCATCTTCTCGACAACATCTCTTAAGTCTGTGCTCTGATTTACGCAATAAGGATGTTCAACCATAATGTCTGATGCTTGAAATTTTGTCGCAAACTCACGGTTTTCAAAAACTCGAAGATCTCTTTCGCTAATAATTCCCACAAGCTCATCATTATCAGTTACGGGAATGTGACGGATGTCTGATTCGGTCATGATGCTCATGACTTGCGTAAGGTCTGCATCTTTTTCAACAGAAACTAAAAAGGGGCTGGAAAATTCAATAACACGGAGACTTTTTTTCATTTTTCACCTTTCTTGAGGAACAACTTAAATTCATTTTCTCATTAAATTGCCCTCAAGGAGGTGAGCTAGCTCATACTATTTGATGAGAATGAGTCAAAGAAACGTTTTAATTCTGATCAAAACTGTAAACTTTGTTCACCGATCTTCCATCCATTGCCCTTACGTGAAGAAGAATTTTGTTAGCATTCAAATCAGTTGGGACTTGGATATCGTATGAGAAAGGAGTCAGAACTTGAGCACAGAACCCGCTCGCTCTTTCCACTATGGGAAGAATTGAAATTGTATTAAGACCGTTATTCATAAACTTTACTTCTTTAAGAGTAAAACAATCTGAAGGATTTTCTCCCCGAAGAGTCACCTGCCCGTTTCCAACTTCTCTATCAACGTATTCAACATTGGCATAGATATAGTCATCAACAACTGTGGCCTGAGCTTGAGCGATATTGAGTTTTGATCTTTTTTGAAAATAACTATTTTCATTTACAACTAACTGATAATTTCCTTTTTGCATTAAACCTAAGTCGATCACTTCAACAAATGGAATGATCACTTGTGTACAATAAGAATTCATTGCTGGGTAATAATGAGAAGTTAGTTTCACATTCACTTTATTGTTATCAATCGTCACATTGGTCATGACATTTTTATAACAAAGATTAGGCAACCATCCTGAAACAACAATTTGAGCGTTGTCGTTAGAATCGAATCCATAAGGAACATAGATTGCCTCAATGGGAACTTCAGTCGTGATTGGCTGAGTCGCCGAAACAATTCCAGAAAATAACATTAGAAAAATCATTACCGCTGATTTCATTTGAACTCCTCTTATTTTAAGAACAGGATTATTTAAGCAAGTTGAAAAGGGATTGTTTCTAATGTGGAAGATATTGTTTCATGAGAATTGTCAGGATGTATGAAGATATTCTAGGGAAAATCTGCTTTATTAAGGGAAAACCGGGCGCTGACGCTTCCTAGTCCCCTGCGGGGCCAGAAACCTTTGGTTTCTGTACCTGATCTCTGAACGAGATCAGTATTTCCGCTACGCTTCAAAATTGCCCACTGGGCATTTTTGACGCGCAAGAAAAATTCTAGGGAAAATCTGCTTCGAATTAAGCTTGAGTTTTACCTGATCTCTGAACGAGATCAGTATTTCCGCTACGCTTCAAAATTGCCCACTG
>JBMYPC010000156.1:0-6723 GCA_049599895.1 Bacteriovoracaceae bacterium
ACTTTCTTAAGTATCGAGAGATTGATAAACATGTGGCAAAGCTTTTTGAAGCTCAAAGGCTTCTCAGGGCTCAAAATGTTGATGATGCGATCTCACTTCTTAAAAAGGTGCAGGAAGACCAGCCATTTCTCTCTATTGTTCCCGAGTTTTTGGGATCGGCTTATTACTTAAAAAAAGACAACCGACGTTCTCTTGATTTTTATAAACAGGCCTTTCGGGTCAATCCTGAGAATCAAGATGCTTTTGTCATGAAAAACTATTTAGAAAAGGCCCTTGGGGTACGGAAACCTGGATCAAACTAAAAGAATCACCAATAAGGAAATTGGGTAATGGGTAAGTTAAATTTTTATCACAAGTTCTTTCTCTTTCTTCTGCTGTTATTGGTGGGCAATAGTCTTGCTCAATCATCACAGTTAAGCCTCCAACAAGGCCATAAGCCAATTGAGTGGCAAAAGATTGATTTACAAGAGAGAGTCGAGCAGAAAGTTAAAGATAGTTTATTTCCCATTCTGAAAACGAATGAATATGTTGTTCAAGTACGAATTGAACTTGATGATTCAAAGAAAATTGACCTCAGTACCAAGTCTGCACCGCCTCCAGGAGGAAATAAAGATAAAGGCGGAAAAGGTGATGAAGACGATAAGAAAAAGAAAAAAGGTGTGAAGTTTTCCAGTGACATCACTGATGAACCTTCTGAAGATTATATCGTCTTTTCAAAGTTAGGTCTTGAAGCTCCAATTTATGGTGTTGAAGAAGAAAAAGAGTCTCTTGTGAAAATTGATTTTGGTGCTGCTAGAAAAGGTGGAAAGCCTGGAGCTTCTCCAAAAACTTCTGAAGTCGATCTTATTCAAAAAACGCTTGTTGAACTCAACGATAAGTACAATCTCTTTAAATATCTTTTAGGTGTTGATATTGTGATTTTTCTTGATGAAGCTCTTCTTCCAGAAAGTCGAGAGGCCATCGAAAAAATCGTGAAATCAATTTATTTCAATCTTGGTGATGTTATTCCAAGTTTAAAAGTTGAATATGTTCCACTAACCGCTAAAAAGAAGCAGGAAGAAGTTAAAAAAGAAGAGAAAGAGAAAATTGAAGAGATTCTTGGTTGGGTTTCTAAGTTTTCAACAACCATCGGACTTGTTCTTGCGACATTCCTTCTTGGGGTTTTCGGGTGGATCCTCCTTAGTAAATACGAGAAGCTTAAAAAAATTCAAACTCTCAATCTTAAAGGTGAAGCTGGAGCTGGTGAAGGAGCTGGTGGTGGAGCCGGAGCCGGAGCCGGAGCGGATGAGGCAGGTGCTGGAGGCGAAGGTGAAAAAGGAGATGGAGAAGGTGAAGGCGGAGATGATGGTGACGGCAAATATTCTGATAAAGTCGGTGGACTCAATGGGGTTGATCGATTTAGAAAGTATCTTGAAAATTCTCCAAAAGAGGCCATTATTTTAATCAAAAAGTGGCTTAAAGATGGAAGTGAGGATTCGCAAAATGCTCTAAGAGCGATTGTTAAACTTCTTTCAAATGATGAGCTTATGGTCGTTTTTGAAACTCTTAAGCTTTCAGATCGAACTCGTTGGAAAGAGATTGCTGCGACTGGAATTAATGATAAAGATTTAAAAGCTGCGGTGGCGTATATTTCAAGACAAATTGTTGAAGGGATTCTTGTTCCTGATGTTATTGATGACGAACAGGTTGTAGACCTTATTCTTGAATTATCTCCAGCAGAGGCGGCAAAGTTCTGTGATGAAAACGTTGAATTTGGAGCGCTTCTTTTAAACCTTTTAAATTCAAGCGTGATCAATCAGATCTTCTCAAACCTTTCAAACGATGTTGTGAATGAACTTATTGAAAAAAGTGCAGAGTTTAGAAAAGAGGATTTTGAAGGTCGAATTGAAGAACTCAAAGAAACTCTAAGTCAGTATCAAAATGAAGTTTACAGAGCACCGTTTCTTGATAGAGTTATGGATCTTATTAAGCTTTCAGGTGGCTCTAATGAAAGGCCATTGTTTTCGGCTCTCGCAAAAGTTGAGCCCTATGACAGCTTAGTGGAAGTTGCGAGAAGTTATCTTCCTTCAGATCTCCTACCGACAATGTCAACAGAGTCTTTTAGAATGGCCGTGGATCAATTCTCTCTGAAGCAACTTGCAGAGCTTTTCTCTTCGATGGAAGATACTGAAAGAACGAATTATCTTGATAAGTATGCTGAAGAGGGAACCAAGGCCCGAGAAATGATTGAGCTTGAAGTTGAGCAAATCTTTGAAGACGATCTCGCTGTTCAACGTCTAAGAAAGGCCAGAACTGAAATGTGGAACAATTTCCTTGCAAGTGTTCGTGAAAATGTCAGAACGAATCCAGAGCTTTATAAAAGTCTTAAAGAAGATATCGAAAGCTGGGTTAAGAAGATCGTTGCAGAAGTTCACGGTGGTGATGATGCCACCGGAGTTCACGATCAAGATATGGTAGCCTAATCAAAGATTAGGTCACAGCTTTATTTCTAGGTAAAGCAGGTGTCATTTATCACAAATTTCTTAGATAATTGAGAATCAAAAAAAAAATTAATGTGAGAGAGAAGGGGTGAGTTTTTTTGCGCTAAATTTATAAGGGCGAATTCGGACTTCAAAACAGAGTGTCAGTTGAGTGACTTTTCGTTTGGAATTAGCTTTATAAAGACATTCGATATGAGGGCCAAACCCTTCAAGTTCTTTTTCAAACTGTCTTCGAGTTCTTTGAACAATAGTATTAAGTTGGCCTACATTGAGAAACTTAAGAGAGTTGGCCTTAAGTTCAAACTTAAATCGCTCGTTTTTAACCGCTTTTGAGCTAAGCTCAATTCTTGTATTCTTCTCACGAGAGCCAATTTTAGCATTTTCTAAGAAAGTACTCGCGAGAAGTCCAAAAAGCTCATAATATGGCGAATATGCAGTTTTGAGGGCCTCTTCAGGAGTATCTTCAAACCAATAGATATTACTTTCTGAAAATTGACTTCTTAAGTTGGCAAGTGGCCTCATCGAAAACTTCGAAACCGTATGAGTTTTTGAGTTTTTCTGAGTCACTTCTTTTTTGATTTCTCTTTGTCGAATAGTTGACTCAACTGATTCGAGTTTTTCAAGAAGGCTTTGTTGAATGTTGTCATTAAAAGACTTTTTCACAGTCTTATTCTAATTGAATTGATATAAAAGGTTTAGGGAGTAAATTTCTCCTGTAGAGCTTGCTTCTGTACCATTATCAGTACCTGTTAGGTTAAAGCCTACGGTTTCAAAAGCGAGAGAGTATTTTTTAAGTACCTGAATTTTAGCTCCTAAAGTCATCCTTGAAGCGGAGGCTTCGTAACCATCAATACTTGAGCTGACTCCAAAAGAATTTGATAAAATGCCATAAAAGAGAAATTCTCTTCTCAATGCCCTCAAACGAACGCCAGCAAATGCACTCCACCATTTCACATTGAGTTCATAAAGTTGAGTTCCTTCACCGACAATTGGAAGGTTCACAAGGTAGTAGGGGGAATATTCTACTTGGATTCCAAGTTTTAGAAAGTCACTAAGAATGTACTTATAAACACCAAGATCGATGCTCAGCCAGGCAGGAATTTCATAATCATCGGTTTCAACAGAGGAACCGGCCATCATTGAGACCGAGTATTCCCAAGGATTGAGTTTGAATTCTTTAATTGAAAAATCAACTCCAAAGATAAAGAAAGAGAGATCAAGCTCAGTGTCTTCAAGTATTGCCGTGGATTTGGTGGCAAAAGTATTATACTTGAGAACTCCTGTAAGTTTTGAGACTTTTTCAATATAAACTTCAGGGACATTGTCATAGAGTTCTCTTTTTAAGAAAACATCTGGAGCATCGGTATCACCCAACTCTTTTTGTTCCTCTTGAGGATCATCTGAATCTTCAGCTCCAAAGATTCCTCTTTTTTTCTTCTTTGGAGTTTTGTTTGAAGCTTGTTCTTTAGTTTCTTTAGAGTCTTTTTTATCAGAGTCTTTTTTCTTTTTGCTTTGTTCGTCATCACTCTGAGAAGGGTCTGACTTTTTGTTGGCGGGGATTTCCGATTTTTTATCTTCTTCTTCAGGGTCTTTTTCTTTGTCTTTCTTCGCATTTTCAGGATCGTCAGAGTTTTCATCCTGTTTTTCATTTTTTTGCTTGGTTTGCTTATTTTCAGGAGATTCTAACTCTTTTCTTCGTCGGTCTTGAGGAGAATCTTCCTCTGCTGCGATACTTTGCCCATTGGCTTTCTTTTCTTTTCTTTTTTGTTCTGCAATCTCGGCAATTCTCTTAATTCGATTCGCTGAATATTGAATCAGTTTTTCTCGATTCTTTTTAATAAAATCTCGCCCATAGAGCAGTTCATAGATCCCCATTCGAAAGTCTGTTAAAAGGTTAAACTTTCGAACTTTTGTTTTTACAGTACGATCAAACTTTTCACTATACCAGTTTGAAAGGCGAAACTCGGCATTATAGGCCCGGTCACTTCCTGGAATAGGGTTGAGTTTGATCTCAAGAGAGTTGTGATTTTTATAGTTTTTATTAACGATTTTTTTTCTTTTGGAAGTGAGGAAGATGTACTTATTTGAGTTAATGACAACATCGACAGCATTTTGTTGGATTTCAAAATCAATTTCTTCAAGTGGCTTAGGGATGTTAATTCTTTTTACTTGAAGAAACCTTTCAACCTTTTCGATTTGGTCATCTTGGGCAAAGGTTTTTCCTGCTAAAAAGAAAGCAAGAGCAATGAAAATGAAAGTGTACTTAATTGAATTTTTCATACCAAACCTCGTTAAACTATTATAATCTGTTTTTACTTGATTTTTTTACTCCAGCTAATTCTTCCTCATGTGAACAGTTTTTAAGTTTCAAACCAGTTTTCCGATAAATATTTAGAATAAAAAGTTTTTCTAAATGCTTTGAGGATAGGGCCATGAACTTTTCATCGATTATTGGATTCATTTTAGCTATGGTAGTCCTGGTTATAGGTCTATTACTTGCCACAAATAACATTAAAATGTTTTTGGATTATCCAAGTGCTTTTATTGTTTTAGGCGGAACCTTAGCAGCAACAGCGATTTCATTTCAAATTGATCGTTTGGGAATTCTCTTAAAGGTTTTTCTTAACAGAGTCATTAAGGGAAGAAAGATTGAATATGAAAAAATCATCGCCAATATCATGACGATCTCTGAATCATTTCGAAAAGGTGAGAAGTTGGGAGACCTTGCTGCTCAACAAGAGGATCATTTCTTAAAAGAAGCTTTGATTCTTGCTAGTGAAGAAGTCTTAAGAGGTGATGAGCTCATTGATGTCTTAAAAGATCGAGCTAAGAATATGCACTTTTATTATATGGAAGAAACTCAAAAGTTTAAATCCATTGGTAAGTTTCCTCCTGCTTTTGGGATGATGGGGACGACCATTGGGATGATTGTTCTTCTCAGTAACCTTGGTGGTGCTGATGCTATGAAGATGGTTGGTCCTGCCATGGCGGTTTGTCTTATTACAACTCTTTATGGAGTTGTTGTGGCCAACCTTGGGGTTTTACCTGTTGCAGAGAATCTTTTTGCGCAAACAAAAGAAACTCATCTTAAGAATCAGATTATTGTTGCTGGTGTTGGGCTTATTATTGAAAAGACCAACCCGATTGTTGTTGCAGAAAAGTTAAACTCATTTTTACCTCCATCAAAACGTCTTGATTGGAAAGAGGTTGTTAACGGATAATTTATGGGATTAGGGAAACTAAAACCTGAACATTCGCTAAAAGATGAAGAAATTCTTAAGCTTCGCAAGAAGCTTAAAGAATACGAAGACAATGAAGGTGGAGAGCCACCTGAGGATGATGGTGAAGCGTGGCTTATGTCCTACGCTGATCTAATGACTCTGATTGCTTCATTCTTTATTTTGATGATGGCCTTTGCCAATTATGATCCTGTTGGGTTTAAAAGAAAAACGAAAGAGATTGCCAAGCACTTTAGCGGAAAGGCCCTCAATCAAGCCGAGTCAAAACTTGAACAACTTGTCATGCAACTTCAAGGGCATCCTGATATCAGTGAGACTCCAAAGATTGGAATCGTTGATGATGGGATTCAAATCATCTTTAAGTCGAATCATATGTTTGGCGCCGCAGAGGCGAGCCTTAAAGGTGAAGCGAAAGAAACTCTCGATATTATGATTGATCTTATTTACCAAAGAAATCCAGATTATCGAATCATGGTGGAAGGGCACACAAGTAATAAACCGCCACCGGCTGGAACATATCGAAACAATTGGGAACTGAGTTCAGCGAGAGCTGCTCATATTATTGAACAGTTTCAAAAGTATGGTTTCCCAAGAGATAGTCTTGTCGCCATTGGTTATGGAGCCTCAAGGCCAGTTGCCCCAAATCAAGACGCCAAGGGCAGAGATATTCCTGAAAATATTGATCTCAATCGACGTGCGGTTATTAAAGTTCTTCAGCCGACGAAGGCCAAAGAGAAGCAAAAGCTTGGCTTTGGGGTTTATTTTTCTGAGTCGGAACTCTTCCCTGAGCAATGATGCGCAAAAAAGCTTTCCGGGGGAAAGCTTTTGTGAGCAGCATAGAGGATAAAACCTTGAAGCGTAAGCGCGAAGGTTTTATCCGAAATCACCGTAGGTGATCTGAAATTTTCAAAGAAGGGCCAAAATTGCCGAAGGCAATAAGGCAAAAGGAGATAAAACCTTGAAGCGTAAGCGCGAAGGTTTTATCCGAAATCACCGTAGGTGAT
>JBMYPC010000157.1:0-6593 GCA_049599895.1 Bacteriovoracaceae bacterium
AATATTCAGGTATTTAGCTTAACATGTTGGTGTCCGGCCAAACGCCCGCACTCCAACTTTCTCTTAAGAAAATGTTGAGAGTCGAGCTGAGTTCAGCATGTTTACTTTTGTTGTACCGGTTTTCGATTGCGAGGCAAGAGAATATTACGGTTGTTAGCATGCCTATAAATTGAAGAAACTGAGTAATCAATGAGATCTTTAAAAGGCCTAAAGCCGCACCAATAAAAACAACACCTACTCCAAGACCTACGTTCGTTACAACTGAAAAAGTAGCACTATTGGCTTTTTGTGACTTAATGAAGATATTCGTAATGAAGACTCTCATAGAGGTGAAAGTCATACCGAGTAAAAAGGAGTATATTAGTGATATTACGATAGAGTTGGGTACAAACATCAACATGGAAATCAAGGTTGGGACGAAAATGGTGAACCAGAGAAGGAACTTTTTTTGTTTTGTTTTTGAAATGAGAATAACTAGTAAAGCCCCAACTTTTTGAGATAATAAAAATAATGAGGTGTTAGTCACTGCAGACGTCGTGCTCGATGATGAGGATGTAACTTCAATTAGTAGAAAAAATAATAATATTCCATAATAAAAGCTGTTCCAGAAAAACATGAGGTGGACGCGATGTATATTCATAGGTCAATTTACCATATAAATGTATTTATTCCGGCTAGTTACGCTAAGATTATAGAGTGTTCAAAAGATCTACAAAAATGATGTAACTGCTCAATATCGTGTGTCGGCTATAATGGTCTTAATATCAAAGACATCTTTTTTAGAACATTCTAGAATCGTAGTTAGTTCTACTTTTTTTCTGCCTTCAAGTTTGTAAAGACTAGAATCTCCATAAAGTAGATCCATTTTAGCTATATAATACGAGCGTATTTGAAAGTTGAAACATCCTTTTTTTAACGATAAAAGAGATCATGTTTAAGGATCCTAGGCTACAAAATACTAAAAAACGAATCATTGTCGGTATGAGTGGCGGTGTTGACAGTGCCGTCACTGCGGTCATGCTTAAAAAGCAAGGTCATGAGGTGATTGGGCTTTTTATGAAGAACTGGGACGAGCAAGATGAAAAAGGGCAATGTCTGGCTTCACTAGAGTATGCTGATGTTCAAAATGTTTGTGAGCAATTCGATATTCCTTATCACAGCATTGAGTTTATTGAAGAATACCGGGACAATGTTTTTAAAGAGTTCTTAGAAGAATATCAAGCCGGTTGGACTCCTAATCCTGACGTTCTTTGTAACCGAGAGATCAAGTTTAAAGTCTTTTTCCAAAAGGCGATGGAGCTTGGGGCCGATTTCATCGCTACCGGACATTATTGCCAAGTTGGTTTTGATAAAGAAGGTAAAGCTCAGCTTCTCAAAGGTAGAGATCCTAACAAAGACCAAAGTTACTTTCTCTATACTGTGAAAAGTCATATTCTTGAGAAAGTACTTTTTCCTATTGGTCATCTTCTTAAACCCGAAGTTCGAGCTTTGGCCCAACAATGGGACCTTTCAAATAAGAATAAAAAAGACTCCACTGGTTTGTGTTTTATTGGTGAACGGAATTTTCGCGATTTTCTTGGGCAATTTATTGATGCTTCACCAGGGGAGTTTCGCTCTCTCAATCATGAGGTTGTTGGTGAGCATATAGGGGCCATGTTTTATACATTAGGGCAGAGAAAAGGTCTTGGTCTTGGAGGTCCTGGTGAGCCTTGGTATGTGGTGGATAAGGACCCTAAAAACAATATTGTCTATGTTGAAAGAGACCATGATCATCCTCATTTAAAGAGAAAGGAGCTTGAATCTTATCAAGTGTCCTGGGTTGATTCAGAGTTTTCTTTAGGCCCTGAAATGAGGGCTAAAGCGAAAATTCGCTACCGGCAGCAAGATCAAGATTGTCTTGTGATTCCAATTGGAAAAGACTCTTTTAAAGTTGTTTTTGATACTCCTCAAAGGGCCATTACCCCGAGGCAAAGTGTTGTCTTTTATAAGGATTCAGTTTGTTTAGGTGGTGGAATGATCGATCATTTAGGAAAGAGTCTTTATGAAATGAATTCAGAGGACTAGTATTTTGAGTCTTCTTTTTTCTTAGGTCTTTCTTCATAGCTAAAACAGTCTTCACCACTTTGTTCTTTCACTACCTGTGAAGGAATTCTTTTTGATCTCATATTAAATTTTTTGCAGCCATAGGGGGCGGTTTGATCATAAGTAATCTGAAAGTATTTACAATTTCGACAATTTGTTAGAGGCTTATTCATAGTTTCAACCATTTAGAATGTTCGTCTCTCAAATAGACAAATCTAAGTGACTAATTTTTAAGCATTCATTTGTAATGCTTTCCACTAAAAATCTTACAACAACTCCTCATTAAATCAAAATCTTACCGGGCCTTGGGGTATGATGACTAAAATAGACAAACATTTCGAAAGGGAACAGTGGTACGTGAAAGATATTGAAATCGATAACCTCGTGAGTTTTCCAAAGGGTATGAACCCTTTAGATAATCCATTAAAGGATCAAGGCTTAGAAAAGGCAAATGAAGAGAGCTTCACCCCGGAAGCGTTGAGCACTCAAGAAAGGCCAAGTATTGAGGCCATGATGTCTGTAGGGCAAGAGCTTGCGATTGGTCAGGACCTAATAGAGTCAGAATTAAACAGTTTTCAGATTCCTCACCTAGAATATGATGAACAGTTTTTTGGAAAATTAAAAAGCATTGATGAAGTCATTTCATTAATGGAGGACAAGCTTGAAAATCTTGAAGAACTTTTTCATCGAATGAAGTTCTATACCGACGAAATAGACATCCACAAAATTCGATAGATATCTCGCATTGCTATACCAAGTTCTGTAAAAACAATAGGTTGATAGCACCTTCCTCCTTGTTTCAACCTCATAAAGTTCTGCTGGATCACTATCAAGCATCACCTTTTGCCCAGGAATGATGGAGACCATATTTGAAATTTGACCTACATTTTTTCACATATGAAATTCAAGACCCTAGAATGGAGATGCCCAAAAGCTTAACAAAGAAGTGACAAAAGGCTTCAGATTGCGTCAATTGTAATTTGAAGCCTTTTTCTATTTGAAGTAGGTATGTTCAGGGCCGACAGTTATAGACTTGATTTCTGGCAGACAAGGAGAGCCAGAACAAGCATTTCCTTCGTCGTCACTTTCGAGAATAACTCTATATTGGAAATATCTGTTATCGTCAGGAGCACCGGCAAAATCGGCAAAATCTAGCGATGGCGCAATTGAATTCACAATTCCATCAAGAGTTAACTCGCTTTCCATACACGGCATAGGGATAGTACAGCTATGGGTGGTGGAGGAGTTGTTATAAAGTTCACTAAAATAAGTTAAATGATTTCCACCTGGCCCAATCCATCCGTCACCTGTAAGTGCATCTTGATCAGAACAATCTGAAGATGAACATGTTCTAACTTGGTATTTAATTCTATTGGCTCCGCGGCGGTAGAGTTGGGTAACTTCGCTTGAGGAAAGAGCACGGCTCCAAATAGAGAGTTCATCCATTGAGCCGTTAAAAAAGCGTGAATTAGCAGAAAAAACAGAACCGACTTTAGGTTTCGATGATCCACTAGCTAAATTAACAACTCCAAGGTTTGCATTGCTGACTTCAAAAATGAATACCCCATCAAGATATAAAGAGAGCTTAGTATCATCACGAATCATTACTACATGATGCCATAAACCATCATTAACTTCTGGCCCACGATTTAATATCTTCACAAAATCACCATCTTCATCGCGAACGAAAGCTCCAAGTTGATTATTGGCTTCTATTGATAAATACATATAGTTTAATATAGGGTCTCCAATATCAGAATAAAGATCTTGTAAAACACCGCTAGAGTTTGTTTTGAACCACATAGAAAGGGAAAAGTTTCCTGCTCCCGGCTCAATTGAGTTAGGCATTTCAATATAGTCATCTACTCCGTCAAATATTACTCCTCTGGCAAATTTTCCATTCTCTCCGAAAGAAATATTTCCATTCTCGTCTCCATGAAGAGAATTCCCAGAGTAATCAACAAAATCTGTATTTCCACTTCCTAGGTCTGGAGCAGTGTTTGCACTTTGCTCATTAAAATGCCAAAGCCCCACAAGTCCATCCATTAAATTATCTTCAATATCTGAGTATTGACCATCTGCTGAACTCTCACTACTTGAAGGAAGTTCTTTTCCAAATGGAAGAGTTGTAAGCCATTCTAAACTATCCCAAGAAGAACTTGTATCTTGAGAGTCTATGATTCGAGACTTCATTTCACTTGAGTATTTAGCTGATTGGCGAGAGTAAATGAGTGCAATATCGTCAGAGCTAAGTTCCGTATTCCAAATAGAGACTTCATCAATTGATCCATTAAGAGGGTATGTAAGATTATCTCCTTCAAGAGCAAATGCTAGATGGCCAGTATTGGTTTTTATTTGTCCTGTTTGTGGTGTTGTGGTTTCAAGTACTCCATTGACGTAGATCTTGATTTCACTTCCGTCATAAGTTCCTACAACGAATTTCCATTCATTAGTAACAATGGAACTTGTACTCTTTGCAGTCGCTCCAGAATTTGAAGAATTAGTTATGTGAAACTGATAACCTCCTCCTGTATCATCTCTTGCAAGGCAAAAAGTTCTACTTGTACTTCTCTTGCATATAATCGCATCCCATGAGGCCTCTGCACCAAACTTAACCCAAGTTGCAACAGTAATTTGGGAGAGGTTATCAAGATCAGAAGAGTGATCAACAAGTATATAATCTCCACTTCCATCAAATGTCCCCGCACCACTCCCAACCTTCGCATCACTTGTCGTAGTGGCATCACCAACTCTCACGCCATGGTTTCCATTACCAGAGGAATCTTTTACTTCATCAGCAGTTCCATTCCAAGAACCTTCATCCATTTTCCAATAACCCACAAGGTTAGACCATTTGGGAGTCCAGGACTCGTGAAGTTCAGCTGTGTTGTATTTTTTGACTTGGCGGTTGTAGATTGTTTGAACTTCTGATGCAGACAAAGAGGAATTCCAAGCGACTACATCATCCATTTTTCCATTCCATTCGTACCTTACAGGATCTCCCGTTCCTCCAGAAATGGTAAAGCTAGTTGATGTTGGATCTCGATATGAGGCATTGCCACAAAGTTCCCCATTGATGTACAGACTAGAAGTGTTGGCTGTTCCATCGATGACAGTGACGAGATGATGAAACCTTCCATTTGTTAAAAAACTGGGGACAGAACAATATGGATTTGAATTACTATCCCATGTATTCAAACTAATTGTGCCGCGCTGAATAAATAAATCAGGTCCAATTCCGATAGGGCCTGTTCTCCATAACATAGGGGAACTTGATAAATCGGTTGTTGATACCCATTGAGATATAGAGACAGTTGTACCAATGGTTAAAGGGGTTGCGATATAATCCTGTATACCATCAAATGCTCCTGCTTCACTCCCTAAATGTGAATCAGTTGTTGTTGTAACACCTCCTTGGGCTGTCCCATGATTCGTCCCAATCGAATCTTGAAAGTCCCCATTCATCTTCCAATAAGCCACAATATTGTTGTACTGAGGAGTCCAACTCGCATCCAGCTCACCACTTTCATTTTGATGATCAATAGTTAAAACATTATTCTTAAAGTGAGTCCCCGTATGATTCCCACTGTTAAATTCGGCAGCATCATCATCGGTTTGATCGAGTATCCCCACTGTATCAATCACCAGGGCCTTACTTCCTGAAAGAGACTGAGCACTGCCAATAATAGGAAGAGTTAAACTGGCATCGTTTCCATCAGGGTCTTTGATGGTTCCGGAGTTTAAAGTTAAAGCTGAGGTTGAGGTGTAGGCAAGATCACTTGAAGTATCTCCGCCTTGAGTTGTGTAGGTAAAGCTTAGGGTGTCTGAGCCCGAACCACTTACGTAATTCACTGTCTGATCAATGGTTCCTGTTTCTAAGTTTAATTGCGGCGTCCCTGTGACAATAAGACTTTCATTAAAGGTGATTTCAATGGTGATGGATTCTCCTGTATTAAAAGTTCCATCAGCCGTAGGACTTGAAACTCTTAAAACTGTTGGTGGGATTGCATCAACAACGAGGGACTTACTTCCGGAAAGAGATTGCGCACTGGCAACTGCCGGAAGAGTTAAGTTGGCATTATTTCCAGTAGGACCTTTGATTGTCCCAGAATTTAAAGTTAAAGCTGAGGTTGAGGTGTAGGCAAGATCACTTGAAGTATCTCCCGGCTGAACTGTATAGGTAAAGGTGAGGGTGCTTGATCCCGAGCCACTCGTGTAGTTTGCCTTTCGATCAGTTGCTCCGGTTTCAAGTTCTAATTGCGGCGTCCCTGTCACTGTCATACTATCATTAAAAGTCACTTGAAGAGAGAGCGCTTGATTGACTCCGTAGGTGGCATTCGCTGTAGAGCTAGTAACATTTGTGACTATTGGTGGAGTTGTATCAACAACCAAAGCTTTATTTCCGGAAAGAGATTGCGCACTGGCAACTGCCGGAAGAGTTAAGTTGGCATTATTTCCAGCGGGGTCTTTGATGGTTCCCGCGTTTAAAGTTAATGCTGAGGTTGAAGTAT
>JBMYPC010000158.1:0-6460 GCA_049599895.1 Bacteriovoracaceae bacterium
AGAAAATCAAATCGATTACCTACTTCTCGATATCAAAATGCCCGACATCAATGGAATTGATCTTTCCTTAAAGCTACAGAATGAAGTTGGAATTCACGCTAAAACAGTTTTCATGAGTGGCTTTGGTGACACGAAAATAAAAAGACAATGCCAAAAGGTTGGCGCAGAGAACTTTCTCGACAAGCCTTTTCAAGCAAATCAGTTAGCACAAATTCTTAATATTAAAATTGATTAGAAGTTGAGGCCTGACCTTTCTCCCCAAAGAAAGGCCAGTTACAAATTTGACTTTTAACGGAAAAGGACCCATCCAAACCCTTTTTAAAAATGAAAACTAACATTCGCTAGTTCGGCTGGTAGCTCAAAGTGAAGATTTGTGAGACATCTTGTTCACAAGTTCTGTGAAACCACTATAGCGCACAGCGAAACCAAAAGATAGAGGGGCTGTAATATTTTTCACATCTTTTGTGAAACTGTGAACTTATATGACAAAGCCCTTTAACTAACTGTAATTACTGAGCCAAATTTCTTAGAACGTATTGAAGAATTCCGCCCCGCCCTGCGATCAAAAGTTGCCCAAAGGCAAGTTTTGGCGCATCGGGCGGAATAAAAACTACGCCTGAGCCAAATTTCTTAGAACATATTGAAGAATTCCGCCATTCCTGAAATAACTCAACTCATCCTCTGTATCAATTCGACTTAGGACAGTAAGAGAATCTTTTGTCCCATCAGCCTTTTCGACAATGAAATCAAACTTCATCTTCGGCTTAAGTTCTCCTAGAGGCTTAATTGAGATCTTCTCACTACCTGTAAGACTTAAAGACTTACGTCCTTTTCCTTCTTCAAATTGAAGAGGAATAACACCCATACCAATAAGATTTGAACGGTGAATTCTTTCAAAACTTTCTGCAATCACGGCCTTTACTCCTTGAAGGTTTGTCCCTTTGGCAGCCCAGTCTCTTGAAGATCCTGTTCCATATTCTTTACCGCCAATGACAACAAGAGGAGTCTTCTCTTCTTTGTATTTCATTGCTGCATCGTAAATAGAAAGCTGTTCTCCTGAAGGAATGTGCTTTGTGTATCCACCTTCGACACCGTCAAGCATCTCATTCTTAATTCTAATGTTGGCAAAAGTTCCTCTCATCATGACTTCATGATTTCCACGGCGAGAACCGTAAGAGTTAAAGTCCTTCCAAGAAACGCCCATATCTTTTAGGTATCGACCTGCAGGTGAATCTTCTGCAATTGAACCAGCCGGTGAAATATGGTCCGTTGTTACCGAATCCCCTAGAAGAGCTAAGATACTTGCCCCATCAACTTCAAACTGATCAACAACTCCTTCTTTAATGCTTTCAAAGAAAGTTGGGTTTTGGATATAGCTCGATTTTTTGTCCCATGAATACTTTTGTCCGCTTGGAGCTTGGATTGACTTCCACTTTTCGTCTCCGTCAAAAACGTTAGCATATCTTTCCTTAAACATTTTGCTTGAGAGATGTTTACTCATGACTTCATTAATCTCATCTGAGCTTGGCCAGATATCAGAAAGCATCACTTCATTTCCGTCTTTATCCTTACCAAGAGATTCAGTTGTAATATCCACAAGCATATTCCCTGCAATCGCATAAGCAACAACAAGAGGAGGAGAAGCCAAATAGTTCGCCTTAACATCAGGAGAAATACGTCCTTCAAAGTTTCTGTTTCCTGAAAGAACAGATGTGGCCAGAAGGTCATTTTCATTAATTGATTTAGAGATTGGTCCTGGTAGAGGTCCAGTATTTCCAATACATGTCGTACAACCATAACCAACAAGGTTGAAACCAAGGTGATCGAGATATTCTTGAAGACCAGAATCTACAAGATAATCAGTTACGACTTTTGATCCTGGAGCAAGTGAAGTCTTTACCCATGGCTTAACAGTTAAACCTTTTTCATGAGCTTTTTTAGCAAGAAGACCTGCACCGATCAGAACTGAAGGGTTTGAAGTGTTGGTACATGAAGTAATCGCAGCAACAACAACATTTCCATTTTTCATTTTGTAGTCTTCACCTTCAACATCGTATTCTTTTGAAGCAAAGTCTGCTGGGTATTTAAAAGTTTCTTGCGCAACTGTTTCAAAAGCAGGCTTAGCTTTGTCGAGATCAATTCGGTCTTGAGGTCTTTTTGGTCCAGAAATAGAAGCCACAACGCTTTCAAGATCAAGCTCAACAACAGTTGAGAAAACAGGGTCTTCATCACCGTCATTAAACCAAAGTCCTTGTTCTTTAGCATAGGCTTCAACAAGATTTACTGTTTCATCATCTCGTCCTGTGAACTTAAGATACTCAATAGTTTTTTCATCAATTGGGAAGAACCCACAAGTTGCGCCATATTCAGGGGCCATATTGGCAAGTGTTGCACGATCCGCAAGAGTCAGCTCTTTTAGACCAGGTCCAAAAAATTCAACAAATTTTCCAACAACACCAATCTTACGAAGTTCTTCAACAACTTTTAAAACAAGGTCAGTCGCCGTTAGTCCTTCTTTTAATTTCCCTTTGAGTTTAAAACCGACAACTTCCGGAATAAGCATTGTAACAGGTTGACCAAGCATCGCAGCTTCGGCTTCGATACCACCAACTCCCCAGCCTAAAACAGAAAGTCCGTTGATCATCGTTGTGTGCGAGTCAGTCCCAACACAAGTATCAGGATACGCAACAGTCTCACCATCAACTTCATTAGTCCAAACGACTTTCGCAAGAGTCTCAAGGTTTACTTGGTGAATAATCCCTGTCCCCGGAGGAACAACACGAAAGTTTTGAAAGGCCTGCTGTCCCCACTTTAAAAAAGTGTAACGTTCATTATTTCTTTCATATTCAATATCAACGTTTTTTTGAAAAGCATCTTTATTACCAAAGTGCTCAACCTGAACAGAGTGATCGATCACAAGGTCAACTGGCGATAGTGGATTAATTTTTTCTGGGTCTCCACCAAGAACCTCAATCCCTTCTCTCATCGCCGCAAGGTCAACAACCGCAGGGACCCCTGTAAAGTCCTGCATAACAACTCGAGCAGGATGATAAGCAATCTCTGTATCAGATTTTTTATTTTCAACCCATTTATTGAGGGCCTCAACATGTTGCCATTGAACAGCTGTTCCGCCTTCATAACGAAGTAAGTTCTCAAGAAGAACTTTTAAACTTTTTGGTAACTTATCAGCGTTGGCAATACCTTCTGCTTTTGCTTTTTCGATTGAGTAAAAGCTATAGCTTTTTCCATTTACATCTAATTGAGATTTCGTTTTGCTCATTGGATCCCCTTAAAAAATGCTCGAACTCAAACTCGAGCGCATCTAAATTTTAAAATGATAATGGCGCCGATTATATCCAATGGAGCTGCCTTTGAATAGGCACGGCACTTAATAATAGCAATAACTTAGATTGTTTGGGCCTGTTAACAGGCTGAAAGTATTAGGGCATACTTCTGATGCTGGAAGGCAATTGAAAAAAGACCCTCCATCAAGCAATTTCTACGCATTAAGTTGACGACATCTGCCACGGTCGGTAGCTTCGCTCAAGAGACGTAGGCATTTAAAGTCTTCTATAAGGCGCAGGGCAATTGTGACGGATTTTAATAAAGACCAAATTTATCAAAACCAACTAACTCATATTCCTAAATTTGAGTTTAATCAGGCCGTTGCCAACGTTTTTGATGACATGGTCCAAAGATCAATTCCTTTTTACGACCAAATCCATCGAATCATTATCGATCTTGTCCAAAGATTCAAATACAAAGATCAAGATGAACTCATCATCTATGACCTTGGATGTTCAACGGCTACAACAATTGAAATTCTCCTTCAGGCACTTTGCCTAAGTGAAGCAAGCCCTAAACAAGTCAAAATTATCGGTGTTGATCAGTCAAAACCAATGATTGAAAAAGCAACTCAAAAACTAAAGGCCTACTCTTCAAATAATTATGAACTGCATTGCCAGGACCTTAATGAAATCGATTTTCAAACTGCTGACATGGTGATCATGAACTACACTCTTCAATTCATTTCAGTAGGAAAACGAGTGGATCTTCTTACCAAGATCTTTCGAGCATTAAAGCCAGGTGGGCTTTTTCTTCTCAGCGAAAAAATTAAAACTGATAATCCTTTCTTTGAAGAGCTCTTTATCGAGCTTTATTATGATTTTAAAAGAGGCAATGGTTATAACGAACTTGAAATCTCTCAAAAAAGAGAGGCCCTTGAAAATGTTCTTGTTCCTTTAACACCTGCTCAGCAACTCGAGTTTATGTCCCAAGCAGGGCTTCAAAACGTCGAAATGCTTTTTAGATGGTATAACTTTGCTAGCTTTTTAGGAATCAAACCTCATGCTCAAATACCTCGAAACTCTTACCCAATCCAATAAACTCTGCAAAATTAACCTCGAAGCCTTAGAAGAAGTTAAGACTAAAAAGCTAAAAGAGCTTAATCTTAAACACAATAAAGATCTTCTTAATATTCTTGATGATGGAGACCTCCCCTTTCAAGTTGAGAGTATGAACTTAAGAGGTCACAGCATTCAAATTGGGGAACGCTCAGAAATCGATGATGAAGACTTTGAGAAACTCAAAAAATATCTCAAAGATTTAATCCCTTGGAGAAAAGGACCTTTTGATTTTTTTGGAGAGCATGTCGACAGTGAATGGCGTTCTGATTGGAAATGGCAAAGAGTTGAACAGCATGTGCAACTAGAAAATAAAACAGTTCTCGATATTGGCTGTAATAACGGCTACTTTATGTTTAAGATGGCAGCCCACAATCCCAAAATGGTTCTTGGGATCGATCCAGTTCTTCGAAACCTCTCTCAGTTCCAGCTTGTGCAAAACTTTTTAAAACTAAAAAACCTTCATTTTGAGCTCTTTGGTATTGAACACCTCAACTACTTTAAAAATACTTTTGATACAATTTTTTCAATGGGGATTCTCTACCATCACCGCAGTCCCCTCGACCAACTCATGTCCATTAGAGAATCATTGAAACCAGGCGGTGAACTTGTTCTTGAGACCTTGATCATCCCTGGAGATGAACTCCACGCTCTTTGCCCTCCTGAAAGATACGCAAAGATGAGAAATGTTTATTTTCTTCCCACTAATAAATGCCTCATTTCTTGGCTTGAAAAATGCAAGTTTGAAAACATCCAACTAATTCACTCCGAGGCCACATCTCTTGAAGAGCAGCGCAATACAGATTATTGCCCAAGGCCACAAGAGACTCTTAAAGACTTTCTTGATCCCAATGATTCGACAAAAACGATCGAAGGATATCCTGCCCCTAGAAGATCTGTTATCATTGCCAAAAAGAAAGGCTGAACGCAGACATTATGACCTCTTCAAAAAGATTGATCTTTTTAATTTGTGGATGGATTTCCATAGCTCTTGGAATCGCAGGGATTCCTCTGCCTATTCTGCCCACAACTCCTTTTATTTTATTAGCTGCTTTTTGTTTTTCAAAATCAAGTCCCAAGCTTCACAGCTGGCTATTAAAGCATCCTAGACTTGGACCAATTGTTGGAGATTGGCAAAGACACGGAGTCATAAGAACCAGAGCAAAAGTCATCTCGACAATCATGATTCTTATTCTTTTTAGCTACACTCTCATTTATGTCCAGGTCCCATTATGGATTAAATCAATTGTGGCCCTTAGTGGAATAGGTGTTCTTATTTTTATTAACTCTCGCCCCTCTCAGCCAAAGAGTTAAAGAGATGGCGGAATATCAAATCAAAATATTCCCCAGTATCGAAAGCATTCCAAAAGAAAAGTGGAACTCTCTTAATCCCTCAAACTTTCCATTTCAAAAATATGAATTTCATCACGCTCTTGAAAAAAGTCAAAGTATTGGCGACACCAGAGGCCAATGGCCTTTTTATATTACGGTCTGGCACGAAGAGGACCTTGTAGGAGCACTTGCAAGTTATTTAAAGAATCATTCCTACGGCGAGTACATTTTTGACTGGGAGATTGCAAATTTTTTCCAAATGAATCAAATTCAATACTACCCAAAGCTTGTAAGCTACACCCCCTACACTCCCGCAGTTGGACCAAAAATAATGTGCTCATCAAGTGATGTCGAAAAGCTTCTTATTGACTCTTTGAGCGAGCTTGCAAAGAAAACCAAATGTCCTTCTTATAGTTTTCTTTTTTTAGACGACAATGACAGAAACATTCTAAAAAAAGGGAACTATCCCCTAAGGGAATATTCTCAATTTTTTTGGCATAATCATGGCCTTAAAGACTTTGAAGACTTTCTTCTTAGTCTCGACTCAAGAAAGGCCAAGCAGATTCGAAGAGAACGTCGTGGTGTATCTGAGCAAGGTTTAAAGATTCAAAGTTTACAAGGAGACATGATTACTGACGAACATGCAGAAATCTTCTATAAACTCTATATCAATACCATGAATAAAAAAGGAAGCTTTGATTACTTAACGAAAGAGTTCTTTCATC
>JBMYPC010000159.1:0-6369 GCA_049599895.1 Bacteriovoracaceae bacterium
ATTACTCAGTTTTTTAGCTATAGAGACCATTTTATTACAACAAATTCAGTATCAATTTATGGTTCAGCTTCTTTACTCGTCTTTAAAGACAAAAAGAAACCTCTCTATGGAAACATGATGGGTGTCCCTGAAAATAGATTTTATGGACCTCATCCTCATTTTGACCATAATGAAGAGGCCATATATTACAGCTCTCCAACAAACCCAATTTTAACAAAGGTCGATCTTTCTTCAAAAAAGCCAGTGGTTACTCATCTCGATCTTTCTGAAATTCATCAAGATCACCTCAATATCAACCACACTCTCAAAGACAAAAGCTGTTTCATTCAAATGATTTACGACAATCATAAAAGAATTCTCGTTTTCCGTTATTTAAACTTATCCGGAAAAATTCTCAAGACGATTGAGACCGATAAAGATTTTTGGACCAATCGAATGATTAAATCGCCTAACAATATCTACTATTTCTCTCACGACTCGGGCTTTTCAAGCGCGAAATTAACTCCTCCATCATCTTGTCAGTAATCTTGTATACAAAGTAAAGTTTGATGTGCTAAACATATATTTCAACACATCAAACAAAGAAATGGTGCTCATAAGTGCGCGTTGCAAAACTAGTCTTCTTTCTTTTTATAGTCTCTACAGCCCCAGCTTTGGCTTCAGGTCAACTTGATCAAGAGCTTGCAGCATTTATCAATCAATTTAGAATTAAGCCTCTTAAAGCTCCTAAAGCTGTCAAACCTGAGCTTTACCGGCTTGGTAAGAGCTTATTCTCAGAGAAGGCCTTATCAGGAAACAAAAATATCTCATGTGCGAGTTGCCACTCTCCTTCAATGGGGACCGCCGATGGACTTCCGCTAGGAATAGGAGAGGGCGCCAATTTTAATCATTCGCCAATAAATCAAGCTCAAGGACTGATACTTAAAAGAAATACTCCTGGTCTTTTTAATATTGGCCATGAATCTCTAAAGTCAATGTTTTGGGATCGAAGAGTCATGAAAGATCATCGTGGTGGCTTTCAAAGTCCATGGAAAGAGATTAGTGGCCAAAACCCACAACTTTCCCACATAAGCTCACTCTTTACTCATGTCGGTGAAGTTCAGGCCCTGTTTCCCATTCTCTCACCAGAGGAAATGCTTGGCATGCCTGGAGAAAATGAAATCGCCTCTCTTCCAAGCAATGAACTTATTGCAGAAAAACTCACAGAGCGAATTTTGAACATCACTCGTTATAAAGAACTTTTTAAAAAGGCCTTTCCTCAAACACCAATAGAGAAGATCAACATTGGTCATATTGCTAAGGCCATATTTGCTTTTGAGAAAAAAGAGTTTTCTGTCACAAATACTCCTTGGGATCAATATCTTCGAGGTGACACTGAAGCGATAAGTGTTTCGGAAAAAAAAGGCGCTAAGATTTTCTTTAATAAAGGTCTTTGTATTCGCTGTCATTTCACGTCAACCTTTGGAGGTCTTGGAGCTGCAAATGTGGCCGTCCCTCAAGTTTCAACATCGGCAAGTGCCATCGATAAAGGGCAATGCTTTGGGACCAGTGGGGAGCATTGTTATCGCTTTAAAGTTCCAATGCTAAGAAATGTGAAATTAACCGCTCCCTATATGCACAATGGAGCCTATCAAACTCTAAAAGAAGTGATCGACCACTACAACGACACGTCTTATTCATTGAATTCATTTGATATCACGAAACTCAATCAAAAGTATCAAGACTCCTATAAAGACCGAATCTTCACTCACGATGATCCTCAAATCCATGAAGAGACATGGAAACAATCCCATCCTCTAGCAAAAACAAAACTCAACCTAACAGAAGAAGAAAAGAAAGATCTCTTGGCCTTTCTCGAAGAATCTTTAACTCAAAAATAAAAACTTCTTATGAAAAACCTTTTGATTATTACTCTATTTATTATTTCCTCTAATGGATTCACGAGCTCTAAAAAACATGACTTTTCAAAAGATGAACTCTTTATAGAACTTCAGAACGTCACTTCAATCATTCGTTCGAGTAAAACCAAGTATAAAGATCATTATCTTCTCATCGGAAAAGTTCAACGGCTTTCTGTAGCAGAGAAAGAAAAAGCGAAAGATCTTAAGAACCTTAAGAACCTTATGAAAAAAGATCAAAACGTTGAACTTCTTTTACCTAAAAGTGCTTGTTACGAAGAGGCATTGACAGCGCTAGGGATGAAGGGACAAAAGATAAACTTTCAAATGAACAATCTTAAGTTGGACTTTTTTAAAGAAACACCTAAAAGTCCTAATTACAAAGCTTTTATAAAAGCTTCATTTCTTCAAAAAGGGGATAGAACTGAAGCTGGTTGTGTATTAAAGGCCCTTTAAAATTCTATTATTCTTTATATCCGTAAGTAACGGCTGTAACAGTACAGTATTTCCCCTCTGAATCGACGCAGCCTTTACCCCATATAACTAGTAGAACAAGAGAACTAATTTCTCTCACATCTTACACTTTTAATCAAACAAATCAGAATGCAGTCAATTGGCGAATAAAGGTAAAATCGAAAGATTACTTACAATTCGCCTCTTGTCCTTTTTAAGCGTGTTTTTCCATAGGTGGTTACACAAATGGTTACACGAAAGTCTTTCTTCATTCTTTAGGCAGTAAGCCACTTAATTAAAGCAGGATGCTCAAAACTACACGGAGTGTGGAGTGGGACGCAAGACGTTTCAGACAGACGAGCCCTGTTTATTTTGTGAATTTGAACAGCCCCAAAGGTGCTGGCATCACATTGCTACTCGTGGGGCCAATGGTGAAATTAACGAGCCATGGAACCTCATGCCTGTCTGTCAAAAACATCACGTCTATGTTGAGTCAGCTGGACTCTATCGAATCACTCACGAGTTTAAAAATCAAAAAATTAAAAACTGGTTAATAGAACGAGGTTGGGAAGGATGCTCAATCTCTAAAAAATGGATTCATGAGAAAGGGTTAGGGAAATGATTATTGAGATTTTAAGCTGGGATAAATTTAACCCAAGGAAAGATTTAAGGTCGATGCCATGGTTTAGATTGGAGTCAGATATTGGCTACAGTGAAACACTTTTTGGGCTAGACGCTGAGGCGAAATGGTTGTGGGTTTTTATCCTTTCGACGTGTGCAAGAAAAATGAAGTCTAGTTTTGAGGCAAATTTTGATTACATGTCGTTCCATTCAGGTGTCTCTGTTGAAAAAGTAAAGCGCTACTTGGAACTATTTGAAAACAAAGGACTTGTACAGGTCACGAACGAATCCGATCGGGTCACGAACGAATCCGATCGGATCACGAACGAATCCGATCGAAATCGTACCTTACATAACGAACATAACGAACATAACGAACAAGACCGGACCGATCGCGTTCGACCGGAAACCGACAAATCAAAATTTCTAAAAGCGTTGACTTGCGAATGGAATAAATATTTCAAAAAAACAAAACCGGCTCCGCTATTTTTCGATTCATCCCTGCTGAGAGAATTTGAAATCTCGCTTGGGTTTATTCCCGATCTCGATGATTGGAAAAAATTAATCCTAAAAATTTATGAAAGTGATTTTGCACGTGAAAACCCGACTTTCACTTTGAGCTGGTTAATTTGCGCTCAAAACGCTCGAAAGGTTAGCGAAGGCAAATACGCAGACCGAGTGGTTAGGAAAAGCAAGGGACCCAATTCTGTTGCAATTAAGGCGGCAATATCTTCTGGGGCTCAAAAGATTTCAGAAATTCCAAAAAGTATTGAATTAACTGAGTGTGACAAAGATTGGATTCGAGACAACGGAGGTCTTAAAACTTTAGGCCAGTTTACTAGTCAACCACAGCTCAACCAAATGCTTTCTAATGCATCGTAACGGAGGACATATGCAGGCAAGAAAAGAAATTCAAGTATGTTTAAGTGAAATTATCCGATCTAAACTTGAGAGGCGAAGACTCAGCATTCCAAAACTAGCACTAAGAACGGGTGCTTCAAGAATGAAAATTTATCGGCTAGTTCACGGAGTTCACTCCCCAATACTCACAAGCGATCTTTTAAAGGTAACAAATTATCTGGGAATCGATCTAAACAATCTGGAGGGTGAATAATGTGGCGAATCCATGGAAAAGAAGTTGAGTTTAAGCTGAGCAAGCATTTGAGCCACAGTGAGTTCAAGTGTAGGTGCAATCTTAACCACTGTAATTTCACGATTGTTTACCCGAGCTTACTTGATGCATTTGAGAGTCTTAGGGAAAAAATTGGGAAACCATTGATCGTTACGAGTGGGTTTCGATGTCAGTCGCATAATTTTAAAGTCGGGGGCTTGCCCAATTCGAGGCATACCAGAGGACAAGCAATAGATATCGCTGTCCCTGAAGGCGTGAGTCCAATGGAATTCTTTAAAGTATGTCGAAAGACATTTGATTTTGCAGATATTTATTTAGGGGAAAACTTCGTTCATTGCCACATGGAGGCGAAGTGATCCTTGGAGTCATAAGCGAAATATTTATATTAATTTTTGTCGCAGCTCTAGCAGTTGCGTTTTTTAAAAACTTTATTAAGCAGTGAGGGTGGTTTGATTAACGCATTGTTTGTCGAAAAGAATGGCATATATTTTAAAGATGAAGAAATTATACCCTGGGATGAAGAAAGGAATGCATTTAGTTGCAATAATGGAATGCCTGCTATTTGCCATCCTCCATGTAAAAGATGGGGAAGATATTGGTCAGGTGGGCCTAGTGTTAAGACAAGGAGAGTTCTTGGAGATGACTCCCAGGCTTTTGCGTTTTGCCTTTGGTATGTACGCACATTTGGTGGGGTGATCGAGCACCCTGAAGCATCACATGCATTTAAGTATTATGGGATTAAAAAGCCACCTATTGGTGGGGGTTGGGTAAATTGTGATGAGTATGGAGGTTATTCATGCTGTGTTTATCAAGGGCATTATGGTCACAGAGCTCCAAAGGCTACATGGCTTTACTTGAACAAATATTATCCTTTGGACTTAATCTGGGGCCGAGCAAGAGGGGAGAAAATAGAGGAAGGGTTTCATTCAAAAGAGGAGGCTAGAAAAGCTAGGTCTAAAGAAGGCTATATCCCCTCTAAAAGATTGTCAGTTAGGGAAAGGTTGGCAACTCCTCTTGAGTTTAAGAATTTATCGTACTGAATTGCAATTTTTACTTTTGTGACCGACTGTTTAGGTAATATTGCAACCCCTGCTTCTATAGCACTTTCTTGAACATTGATAGCGGTGAATTTTGAGCAAATATAGGTACAGAAACACGAACGTTATGTTTTTACCAAAATTTGATATTTTTTGGTAAATATGTAAATATTGTTATATAATTACCGAAAAGAAAGAAAACTTGGTAGAAATATAACAATGAAAAAGCTATTAGATACACTGGAAAAAAAGATGGTTTTAAAGGCAAAAGAGGCCTTAGAGCTTGGAGTGAATAGAATGACTCTTTCAAGGATGAGTGAGTTAGGTGAAATTCAAATGCTTGGTGGGGGGTTTTATGCTCATAAAAATCTCGACTTCATTTTGGCCGGAGCCTTAACTGCAGCCAAATATTATCCCAATGCGGTTATCTCAAGACAAACGGCCCTTCGCATTTATGACCTTGCCCCAGAGAAAATTTATAAAATTGATATTGATATTCCTTATACCCAATCAATTAGAAATGAGCTTTTTGAAACCCATAGGGTTTCCAAGAAGCATATGACCGATATTGTCGAATATAAGTATGAGGGCCATAAGATTCGGATTTATTCAAAAATGCGCACTCTTTATGAGGCCCACAAATTATATGGATATGATTTGGAGTTTTATCGAGTCATTAAAAAATTCATTACTACTTATAAAGATGAAGTAGAATCCAAAAAAATTGAAAAACTCGATAAGCTCTTTAAGCTTAATATTGCTTCTCTTTTAGCGCAGGAGGTGACTGATGACTTCTTCTAAAAAGCTCTCCTTTGAAGAGAAGTTCTTAAGATGGAGAAAAAAAGAAGGCCTAAAGGGGCCAGAGGCCATCGACCGTTTTGCCTTTTTTAGTTTTATCGAGGCCATTAAGGAAGTTTCTGATGATTTTGTACTAAAAGGGGGAAACCTTCTTTGGATTTATACAAAAACACCAAGAGAAACAGTAGATTTAGATTTTTCAACACTAAATTTAAACTCTCATTTAGAGGTAAAAGAGGTTATAGAAAAGGCCTGTCACTCATTAGAAGATATAGAATTTAAAGTGGAAGAGTTTAGAGAGATGAATCACGAAAATATGTTTGGTTCTAGATTCAAAATGGTCTTCAAATCTAAAGGTGGTGCAACAAATAAGTTTCAAGTCGATATAGTTTATAAATTATCAACTGATCTAAGAAAAATTAAAACTCCA
>JBMYPC010000160.1:0-6364 GCA_049599895.1 Bacteriovoracaceae bacterium
CCCTCTTTATCCATCTTATTGACGGCAACAACGATTGGAACATTGGCCTGCTGACAGAATCGAATCGATTCTTTTGTCTGTGGCATAACTCCATCGTCGGCAGCAACAACTAAGACGACGATATCTGTGACATCTGCCCCTCTTTGTCTCATCGAAGCAAAGGCGGCGTGACCAGGAGTATCTAAAAAGGAAATTGTTTTATCATTAACCTCAACTGAGTAGGCCCCAATATGCTGAGTAATTCCACCAGCTTCACCGGCGGCAACTTTTGCGTTTCGAATGGAATCAAGCAAAGTCGTCTTTCCATGATCAACGTGTCCCATAATCGCAATAATTGGATTTCGATGAGGAAGTTTCTCTCGATCAACATCCTCTCCACCAAGGACTTTTGATTCATCAAAGGCAATATTTTCAACTCTGTAATCATAAAGCTCTGCAATTTTCTCAGCAAGCTTCATTCCGACATAATCCCCAGTTTTAATCAAAAGGTTAAGTTCTAATGCCTTTGCGGCCATCTCTTTAAGCTTAACTTTAAGTTTCTTTGCGAGCTGATCAACTGTTGCACCATCATGAAGTTTAACGATTCTTTTAGACTCTTTAACTTCAGTAATTTCGGTATCTTTGGTGCTTCCTTGATAAACCTTTTTACGCTTAACCTGTGTATAAAGAGGTCTTCCAGTCAAACTGAGTGCTGAATATGACTTAAGTTCGTTGTCAGCTCTATCTTGGTTGAGAAGTTGAGACTTAGAGACGCTGGCTTTTTTACCAGAAATCATCGAAGCAAGACCACCAATTCTCTTTTTGCTAGTTCCAGTCTCTTTATCATCAGAATCTCCTGAAGCTGATGGAGCGCCACCTTCAGAACTTTCTTTCTCAGTTTCTTCACTTGCTTCTGGAATAAAAACAGGAGTGAACTTATGAACTTTTTCTTTATAAAGAGTTTTTTCTTCAGTTGTTTCGACTTTTTTGACTTCTTCTTTTTCAGCCTCAGGTCTTGAGACAACACGAAGTCCAAGTTCTTCAGAAGAATCTTCTCCAGAGGTTTCTGCCGGTTGCTCTTCAGGTTGAGTACCTGAGCTTTCGTTCGGAGTTTCCTCAGCCTCTTTTGAAGCGGCCTTCTTTCGAGTAACTTTTCGTCTTACAACTGTTTTGACTTTACTGTCATCAGCAGCTTGAACTTCTTCAGCACTTTCTGGCTCTGCAGGAGAACTGTCACTAGAAGCCGTTTCTTCCGAAGCCGCAGTCTTTTTAATGACTTTTTTCTTAACGACTTTCTTTTTAACGACTTTCTTCTTAGTCTTTTTCTTAGGCTTTTCTTCCTCTGCAGGTTTAAGAAGCTCTAAGGCCTTAGCGACCTCTTCATCTGCAAGACTCGTCATATGGTTTCTTACAGAAAAACCTTCCGCTTTTAGTTTCTCAACTAAGTCTAAAGGTTTAAGATCTAGCTCTTTTGCCAGCTCGAATATTTTCTTTGGCATTCGGTTTCCCCTTCTATTTTAATTTAAAAGCCGCCAATTCTTCACGAAGCCTTCTTTCAGCTTCGCTAAATTTATCATCACCTTCTTCAACCTCTCCTTCTGGACCAGAAATATTAAGAGTTCCGTCATAGACTGGAGTCGCTGAAGCAGCAACAAGCTCCTCTTCTTCCTGTGGTTGAAGTTCAATTTCACCTTTCTCAATTGCTCCCTTCGCAGCATCAAGCATCTTCTCTGCATCCTCTTCAGAAACAGAAAGAAGTTCACATAAAGCAGTTGTCTCAAGTGAAACAAAATCCCCAATGGCCATCACTCCATGCTGAACAAGAACCTGAGCAACAGCATCATTAACGCCATCAATCTGCAGAAGGTTTGTAACTGAGTTATTGATTTTCTCTTGAAGTTTCGCTTTAGAGATAATGTTCACTTTAAACCCTGTGAGCATCGAAGCAAGTCTTACGTTTTGACCACGGCGTCCAATAGCAAGGCTGAGTTGATCATCCTCAACAACAACGTCCATTGAGCGATCACCTTCAAAATTATTGATCATAATATTTGCGATCTCAGCTGGCGCAAGGGCCGCTCTTGAGAAAGTTTCAAGGTCTCCAGACCATTTTACAATATCAATTTTTTCACCTTGAAGCTCATTTACAACATTCTGAACACGGCTCCCCTTCATACCAACACAGGCCCCTACAGGATCAATATCTTTATCAACAGTTGAAACTGCAATTTTAGCTCTGTGACCTGGTTCTCTTGCAGCTGAACGAATTTCAATTGTTCCATCAGCAATTTCAGGAACTTCAATTTCAAAAAGCTTTACAAGAAACATTGGAGAAGTTCGACTTAAACGAATCTCAGGACCACGGTTAGTCATAACAACTTCTGAAAGATAGGCTTGAATTCTGTCGCCAGTTTTAAAGTTTTCTCCAGGAATAACTTCACGTCTTGGAAGAATGGCATCAGCTTTTCCAAGATCAACAATGATATTTCCTCTTTCGTATCTTCTCGCAATCCCTGTAACAAGTTCACTTTCTTTATGCTTGTACTCACTGAAAAGAATTTCTCTTTCAGCATCTCTTACTTTTTGGAAAATAATTTGCTTTGCCGTTTGAACATCAACTCTAGAGAAATTAGGGTTTTCAATTCTAATACCTAGCTGGTCACCGACTTCGACATCTGGGTCGAGTTCTTTGGCCTTATCAAGACCAATTTCAATAATTTGATCGCGAATTTCTTCATCTTTAACAACATTTTTATATTGATAGATTTCGATATCATCATCATCTTCGTTATAGCGAGTTTCATACTCTCCTTGAATTCCAAACTTCTTACGAGCAGTCACTAAGAAAGCTTGCTCTATAGCATGAATAACCGTTGCTTTCTCAATTCCCCGGTCCTTTCCTAATGCTTCAATTACCCTTCCTAATTCTGAAAAATTCATACTTCCATCCTATTTTAAAAAACCTTGCACTATAAATTAGGTTCTAAGTTCGCCTTTTTTAAACTATCCCAAGAAATCATCGTTGTTTCGTCCTCAACAAATTCAACTTGGATACCATCACCAATAACTTCTTTTAAAACGCCGATCACTTTTTTGGCCTTGAGCAATTTCTTTGGAGCCTCTTGCCAGCTCTCACCGAGAGCTTTTTTAAGATGCAAACAAATCTGATCACCAACCACCATTTCAAAATGCTCTTTTGTTTTAAGCCTTCTAAACATTCCTGGCGACGATACTTCAAGTACCAATTGATCTGGGACCCAGCTCTCCTCATCAAAATATGGGGTTAGGGCCTTATCAATTCTAATACAGTCTTCAATAACAGCTGAGCCTGTCTTTGGATCAAGGATATAAACTTTGAGCTCGTGATTCTTCGAATAATAATCGATATCATACAACTCTAACTGATTTTCTTTTAAAACCTGGGTACAAAGATTCGCAAACTTTGCTTCCATCTCCGTCTTTGGTTTTCCTTCATCTAACATGACAAATCCGCTCGTTAATTAAACTCTTGTCTTTAATTTAAGGTCATAAAAAAAGGGCGGTTATCATAATGATAATTCCGCCCTCAAATATTGATTAAATTTAAGAGTTGGAAATTTTCAGCACCATTTTAAAAGACTGCTGAAAATTAAACAGAGTTTTAATAAAACTCAAAATTCTAAAAAAATTCTCTGTTTATTGATACTTATCTGTTTTTATTGAGCTTGTAAAGGAGCTTGGCGACACATTGCAAGGTCATTTTTCCAAATTAACTCTAAGGCATTCTTGCCAGATGCGTAATATGAATCGAGAGTTCTTATTTTTTGAAAGCCTAGATGCTGATAAAGGCCTCTCGCTTTTTGATTATCCTCAGCAACCTGAAGAATTATTGACTCTTCGCTTCTTTTTATCACTTCTTCTTTTAACAATGAAACGAGCAGTTTTCCAAAACCTCTACCTCGACAATCAGGGACAATCAGAACCTTATGAATCTCAACAAAACTGGAACCTTCGTTCACCTCCGCTAAAAGAAAGCCACGAAGCTTTGAATTTTCTTTGATTTCTAAAAGAAGAAACTTTCGGGCCGTCCCCAAAAGGGAGAACCATCTCTCGTTACTCCAGGCCGGTTCAAAATAAAGTTGATCGAGTTCAAAAATAGGATAAAAAAGATTTTTTTCTTTTTCATTGGTAAAAACATGACTTTCTAAATCTGTTAGCCAGACTTCAAGCCTATCTTTTACGAAAATGGAGCTGGTTTTCATCGATAAGTTTAAGAAAAGTAAACTTTATACTTAAACTGGTGAGCTTAGATCAACGTTACCGATGACTTTTTCACTAACAATCTTTGATTCTTTATGAAACCTGATGCGAACGTCTGGATTGAATGTATAACCGTCTTTGCCACGGATAATATACTTTCTCTTTGTCCCTTCACTCTTTGGCTCAATCAGCTTTCTTAATCGTGAAACACTTGTGTAGATGAGTTTGTCGTGGATTAACGGGTTGTACTCATCACGCCAAATACTTCTTGCGAGCTCTTCTTTATCATAGTATGAGCCTGGGTTTCTTGCTAATAAGAATAGGATTTCGAGAAGAACAAAACGGTGCTTAAAATCGATAATCCCAAGAGTTTTCTCTTTAACCTTGCGGTTTGTTCGATCGAGATAAATATCAACAGCACTGTCATTAACATCTTCAATTTCTCTATCAAGAAGTTTTCCAAGTCTTTTAAAGACATTGAGGTCAAGACTTTCCTTAGCAAGGTTGTAATAAGTTAAAGATTTCGTGTAATCACCTTCGATCTTGTGAACCATTCCTTTACCAAGGAGGATGTATCCAAAGAGATTCCAACACTTCTTTCTTTGAAGGATTTTATTGGCCTTTGAAAAATTATCAATGGCCTCTTCCACACGTCCAACTTCTAAAAGAATCTTTGCGTTGAACATGTGCATAGCACCTGAAAGATAAGACTTATTGATGATCTTGAGGAGCTGATCAAGCTTTTCAATATAATCAAGAGCTTCATCAAAAGATTTTCTATTATAACCATTAATAGCAAGAGCTAATAAACATTTTGAAAGAAGCTCTGGCTCATTTTCTTCTTTAGACTTTCGATAACATAAAAGGAAGTTTTCACGGGCCTGGTCAAAGTCCCCTTGGTAATTTTTTACGATCCCGACATTATAAAAATACTCGGCGTTTAGTGTTCCAAGATTAGATGATGTTTCTTCAATTAGTGTGGCAGCTTGGCGGATATAAGCTTCAGCTTTATGGTCTTCAAGTTTTTCAGAAGCAATTCTAATAAGAAAACCGAGCGTTTTAAATAAAGAGAAGTTGTCTCTTGGTCGAGTCATTTTCTCAAGACCCATTAAGAAATACTTCTCAGCATTATCAAGATCGGCTTTATCGTAAAAGTTCTTTGCTAAAACGTAGGCTGACTGAGCAACTTGTTCATCACTTAATCCAACTTCTGTCTCTGGGCCGTCACGGAGAACTGCTCCAAGCAAAAGTTCATTTTCTGTGGACACGCTGTTCATATTCCCTCCAAATAACTAATGGTCGTATCGACCTGAATCAATGGACTTTCATCCGCCTAAATTCTTTCCTTTTTGCTTAATCCATCAATTAAAAGGTCAACTAGAGTAAGTCAGCATCAATGCTTGATTTTTAAAACTTAGGTGTTTAAAAATCGTTTGATTTGAGTAGGTCTCAAACTCTTCAAAATGTCGCTTAAATATTGTTAAGCAACAACTTGACCCATAATCTGTATCCAAAATCTTGCGAAACGTCAAAAAAATGTTAGTTTTTATGGGTGAGAAATTGCTTGATCTTGCATAAACCCCTAATAATCTGTAATTTTTTTCCACTCTGGAGGCATTTTGACCGTTTCTTAGGAATGTAAGTTTTGGCGTCTTACACTTTCTCATAACTCTTTGCTGGTATTAATGATCAAACAACGATTTTTGAAGACAGTCTCTAACAAAAACTGGTATTTATAGCCTTTAACTAATGATAAAATGGATAAGTTTAACAATCTTTGATTTATGAAGACCGCCTTAGCGAGTCAGGATAAGAAAAATGGCAAAAGAAGCATTCGACATCGATACACTCAGACATTCCTGTGCCCATCTTATGGCACAAGCTGTAACCCGAGTTTTCCCTGATCACCATATTGAATTTGGAGTTGGACCAGTTATAGAAAACGGCTTTTATTATGACATTGATATTGATCATCGATTAACTGAAGAAGATTTAAAAAAAATTGAAGACTCAATGAAAGCTCTCATTGCTGAAGACCTTGAGATAAAAAGAAAAGTTTTAGAAAGAGATGAGGCCCTTAAATTCTTTGGCGAACAAAACCAAAAACTTAAAGACCCTAAGAGTGGTAAGATGATGAGAGTTGATT
>JBMYPC010000161.1:0-6342 GCA_049599895.1 Bacteriovoracaceae bacterium
TGTCGACGATTGAGTCCATATATCAAGTCCTAAAAAATCTTGAACGACTTGGAATTGAAAGTTTGGGAGAATCCTTAGAGGTTCTTCCCGCTAGTTTGGATAAAATAGTTGAGTTTCAAAAAAAGTGTGCCGCAGATCCGACTCTTAAGCGCTATAAACATAAGGGAAAGAGTGGAGCATACAAAGATCCTTCAAAGAGAAAACTCTCTAAAAAATGGGGAGATCGTAAAATCTGTTTTGAAGAAAAAAATTATTATTAAATTCTAATTTTTTAAAACCTTCTCAATTGACTGTGTCAATTCGCGAGATTTTGGTTTAACTCCAGACTTAAATCTCGCCACAACCTTGTTATCATTTACGAGAAATTTTTCAAAATTCCAAGCAATTTCGTCTCCGCTGCCAATAAGCTTTTTGACAAGAGCGTGTTTGCTATCACCTGTGACTTTTGCCTTTTTCATAATAGGAAATGTGGCGCCATATTTAAGACGACAAAACTTTTTAACATCTGCATTTTCTTCTGGTGTCTGCCCACCAAAGTCATTGGAGGGAATACCAACGACTTTTAATCCTTTGGCCTTGTACTTTTGATAAAGAGCTTCTAGGTCTGTGAGTTGTCCTGTGTAACCGCAACGAGTGGCAATGTTTACAAAAAGAGTTGGTCCACTTGAAAACTTCTTATAACTCTTTTTATCGCCGCCTATGAATTCAATATCCAGAGCGTGAGCTTGAGAGCAGAGGAGAAGGCATAATATCATCAGTTTTTTCATAAAATTCCTTTTTGATGATACTAGCTTCTCCCTTATCACTTTTAAAGATTGCCTAATTGAAGTCGAACTTTAAATGAATTGTCTTTTTAATTATCTCTAAGACTATTAAGCATCCAAGCTGTCTTTTCATGATACTCAATTCTGGCACCAAGAAGGCTATTTGTTCCTTCATCATTAGCATCTTCTAAAACGGGAAGAATTGATTTTGCTGTTAGAGTTACTCGTTCATGATCTTTTAAAAGATTCTCAATCATATTTTGAGCATTAACATCAGTTGCTGTGTCATCTTTAACTCCGCTGAGTTGTGAAAACTCTGTATATGATCCAGGTGCTTTAACTCCGAGAACTCGGATTCTTTCAGCAATTTCATCAACTGCTAACGCAAGAGCGTTGTAATGCTCTTCAAACATATTATGAAGTGGTTGAAACAAATGCCCTGTAACGTTCCAATGGTATTTGTGAGTCTTTAAATAAAGAGTATAAGTTTCAGCTAAAAGTTTTGAAAGGCCTTTGGCAATTTCTTCTCTTTTGTTCTCATTGATTCCTGTATTAACTTTCATGTGTTCTCCTTATGGTTCATGATTTGTTGAATTCATTATTACAGAAATTTCCTGATAGGATAAATATATTGTTCTTATGAGTTGATAGTATAAATCTATTAATATTCTCCACATGATAGACTTCTTAAGTTCTTGATATGATTGAAAAGTTACAGCGCGTACACGGTGGTGTTTACTTTTTTCTTGAGTGTTTTCTAGATTTGCTTCAGGGTAAACAGGTGTGTTTACACTGGATTGTATAGAGGATGATAATGAGAAAGCTTTTTATTAATAGATCCACAAAATAATCGATAGGAAATCGCTCAGTCTCCTAGCGAAGATGGTTCGCTAGTTAATCGCTAAGACAGGGCTATTCTATAATTTTTTTGATGAGTTCTTCTGGAGATAAGCTTGAGTCTTCAATAAGAAGTTTCGCTACTTGATGACTAACTGTTGGTGTCGCCATAGAAGTTCCAGAGAGCTTGGCTTCTAGCTGATTCTGATCACAATAATCAGCAATTTCTTTAAGCTCATCAACTGAAGGGGCGAGCCTTCCTTTTACGATGTCAGGTATGGAGGGATGAAGACACATATCAATCGGTTTTGCTGAGTAGATATCAACGCCTCTTTCCCAGACAAACTCTTTCTTATTCAAAGGGAAATTACTAAGTTCCCACCTCTTATTCTCTTTATCAACTGCTCCAACACAGAGGACTCTCGGATGATTAAGCTGACAGGGGAGAACTTTATTTTCGTTCCCATCAATATCTTCTCCGTCATTTCCAGCAGCCGCAACAAGGAGAACGTTAGGGTTATCATTTAAAACTTTCGTTAGGCGTTCTTCAAAAAAAAGAAGAGATTGCCATTGGCCGATGTCGTCTTTCATCGCTCCTGTCACTAAGGAGAGGTTTATAATCTGAGCTCCGTCTTTAATCGATTGTTTTATGGCCTCTAGTAATGATTCTCTATAGGCTTCAACTGAGCTTATTCCCTGTCCATAGGAGTCAAGAGCCCGAGGGGCCATGGAAATTCGATAGGGCAGAATACCAATGTCTTCGTTTCCCTGTGTGGCCAGATGAGCGACATGAGTTCCATGATAAGCTAGATTAATCATTTCGTAGTTTATAAGTCGCCATTCATTAAAGTAAGGAGAGAGCTTTGGTTCCTTAACTTTAATCGATCGAATTCTCTCCATTTGTTGTTCCCCCTGGCTTTTGAACACAGCATGAGGATCATCAAAGATTGTCCTAACAAAATAAGGGGAGGGAAGACTGTCTCGTCCTACATAATCTTTACCAATTCGATCTTCAAATTGAATAATATGGTCTTTGAGATAAGGATGATTGTAGTCGACACCTTCATCAATAATCGCGACTTTAACTTTAAAGTCTTTGCCTTGATTGTTGGTTTGAATAGGAGGATTGGCAATGTGCTCATTTTCATCATTGAGATGAAGTTGTCTGTCAATTCGGATAACTCCAGCAGCATAGGAGTTTGAAAAAGAAGTGAGAGTTAAAAGAGCGACCAAAAGGCTAATCATAGTAATCTCATTTATAGATGTTTTTCTTTAGGAATGCACTTCAATTGTAAAAAAGAAAAAAACTTAAGGTCTTGAATTTAAAGAGTTTAATTTGAGTTTTAGCTTGAAATTGTCTTTACGAGCTCATCTGAAGTGACTTTGACATCATTGAGAGAGTAAGTTCGTATTCTTCCTTTTTCGTCGACAACCACGGCAACAGGCCCTCTATTGGGGTCGTAAATTGTGTCGATCCAGGAGAATCTTTCATTACTTATTTCTACGAGAATGCCTTTTGAGTTCATAGAGGCTCCTAAGTGATATAAAAATGATAGTATCAGAAATCCATCAACATCTCGCCTCTTTATCTAGCATTAGTATTTCTTTTTATACTTCTTCTTTTTTTCGTCATCTTCACTGTCTTCTTCATTTTCTTCAGAGTCAGATAGTTTTTTATCATCTTTGTGATGATTAGCATTTTCACCTTTTTCCTTATGATCCTTAGCTGTTCCATCTCCACAAACACCACAGTGAGCAGCTGCATTGGTGCTTGCGAAAATACTTAATGCCATTAATAGAATAAAATTTCTCATAGAGTCTTCTTTTTGGCAGTTTAGCTCAAGATTGGGCTATATTCATTTATGCAATTTCTATGCATGAGACTAAAAGATCAATTTTAAAGAGAGTCCAAACTGTTTCCAAAAAAACCAATTTCCCATTTTCCAAAAAGGGATAAACCAAGGGCGTATATAAGTATGCAACTTCATTTTGATTCCAGTCTCTGTCTTGAAAAACTCTAACAAAGTCGGACGAATGATATTGAAGGTTAAAACATAGCTTCCGTAGTAATAATGAAGGCTTCGATATTCATCAGTGATTTTTCCAATTTCTCCATGAACACTGAGAAGTGGTCCATGATGAATATTTCGTTCACCTTCCTGAAACGGGCCTTCGTTTTTTCCGCTTTCAAATTCAACCCTATAGGGGGGAACTTGACCTTTGGCAAAGGTTTCTCTGAGTTGGAGTCGCTTCCAAACTCGATCTCTTTTTTTAGCGCCTAGGGAGAGGTCAATCTCAAAGACATTCTCTTTCATAAAGCTTGGACAATAATATTCTTTAGTCATTTGCGGCCCTTGAAATTCAATTATGGATGTGTCTTTGTCTAAAGCTAATTTCTTGTGGAGGTTCTGGCAAAAAGATACAATCTTTGTTTAAGAAGAATTAGTGAGAAAAGACTTATGCTAAGTATTTTTTTTATGTCTTTTTTATTGTTTGCCGCAGGGATTGCCCATTTTCTTTTTCCGGATCTTTTCATCCAGGCGATGCCTCCTTATATCCCATTTCATTTACCTCTTATTTATTTCACCGGTGTCATCGAAATTTTGCTGGCAATTGGACTTTATCCTTATGTCACTCGAAAATGGTCTTCAATTGCTCTTGCTGCCTATCTCGTTGCGGTTCTTCCTGCTCATTTTTATGTGGCCCTGAATGAAATTGAAATTTGGGGAATCTCCAATAAATGGTTGCTTTGGGGAAGAACCCTTTTTCAAATTCAGCTAATTGTATGGGCTTGGAAACTCAAAGATTTAGATATAAAGTTTCAATTGAAAGCGCCAGGGTAGTTTTCCTGGCGCTTGAATCTTTACTCATTTAATTCGCTGAGTACATTTTCAAAGTTCTTGTAATTATTGAAACTTAGTTCAAATTCGTTGCCTTCTAAAGCGGACTTAATTTGTGGGGCGGAAAGAACTTTTCCATCTAGTACGAAAGCGAGTTTTGTTCCTTGGTACTTTTTTGAAGCTTTTTCTATCGCCTTACCTGACTTTTCATCAATGTAGACTTTGATACCTGCTTGTTCTTTGATGAAAGTTTGATATTTAAAGTCTTCGATCACCGCAATTGGTTTCTTGGTAAGAGGCAGAAGAGATGATTCTTTATAGGTTAAAGAATCTTTCGTTTTAATATCACTAAACTTAACTGGAATGAGTTCGAGCTTTTTTTGCTTTGTTGATTGAAGGACTTTTGATTTCTTAAAGTCTTTTGCAAAAGCTCCTGTGATGTTTGCAAGGGTTGAAGTGACTAATAAAAGTTTTAATATATTTTTGCTCATAATAAGCTCTTATTAAAGTTAACTAATTTAAAAATAATGCAGAAAAAAGGCTAGTGATTGATTAACTAGCGGGAGGAGCTCTGGGGTTCTTAGTGAGACGATCATTGGAAACTATCGAAAGAGTGAACGAATTAAGGATTTTACTTTTTTTAGTTTGAGAAACATAAACTTGAATCAGTTGTGGCAAAGACAAATCAATGTCATAAAATGTTGAGACTTTGCATAAACCAGAATGAGAAAAGCCCTTTGCTAGCTTTGTTACAAACTCACACTGACATTTATAATGGGGGTTTTGGCTTATTTCTCCATCTGCTGCTTGAGCATTGGAGATGCAGAAGGCGATCCCAAATAGAAATAGAATTCTTTTATCTAAGTTTAGAGTGCTTACAAGTCTCATGTCTATAAGATGGTAGTCACTTTTTCAATGTCAAGGGCTGTAAAGAGGTTGATTTCATTTAGTTTTATCAAGTTTTATAATTTCATCTGAGCTTAAATCTTTTAACTTAAATCTTTCACCATCATTCTTTTGAACAAAAATATTGAGAATGATTCCTTGAGTCTTTATTCGGTAGAGCTTGCTTAAATGATTAATGATCTCAACGCCAGAGAAACTTGGACATTTGAAGGAAAGGTCGGCAATAAAAACTTTTTCACCTAATATGGAGATTGTCTCAATATATTCTGCTTTTGAGATCATGCAGTCTTTTCGAGTGTTAAAAACTTTACTAAAAAAACTGTTGTGATTAGAGGACATGAAGATATTTTTTCGAACCCACTTGTCAATTTTTGTGTACCCTTGGTTAAATTCAGACTTACTTATTTTTAAGTCTCCATCTTCATCAAGGTTGAGCTTATTGATAAGATCAACCTCTACCATCGGTATAATGTAGCGAATAGAGTCATTTTTCATTTGAATTCGACTTTGAACAAAATATTCAAACTTCTTTTGATTTTCCATCATTAGCGAAAGAAGAGGATTATTATGCCCTCGCATGTCGTATTCTCCTCCGATCCCATGAAATGGGTGTCCATGAACATTCGTGCAGAGAATGAGGCATAGGACAAATATTGATTTGTTAAAATTGAGAAACATTTTGCCTCATCGTTTCATAAAAGTCTTTTCCTCCTTGAACTTCACTAGGAGATACGACTTTATTTTCAAGGCGCAAGACCTCTTTAATGAATTTTTCTTGAGACTCACTAGGAGCTGATTCCCACCAAAAAAAAGTACCTTTGTGGTGTTGGACACCTTTTTTAAGTGTAGCAATCTCTTTCTTCGTAAAGTTCTCACCGGGAGAGACATCAAAGTTTTTTACTTTAAAGCCATAGTCCTTAGCTAAGTAATTATAGGCTGGATGATTTGTGAAGACATATCCTGATTCGGTAATTTTTCGAGAAGCTTTAAGCCAA
>JBMYPC010000162.1:0-6334 GCA_049599895.1 Bacteriovoracaceae bacterium
TCCCATGGCAAACTTTGCAATTGTATTTGCCGAGGCCGGTGCTATGACAAGCTTTTCGGCCCATGATGCTAATTCAATATGAAGAACATTTGATTTTGAGTCTTTCGTAGGATCTTTTTGATCGTTATTGGGATATTTAAAATCATCTTCAAAATGATAGACGGCCTTCGCTCCAAGGTAATGGAAGAGCTCAGCTCGAACAAATTGAGTTGCGCCTCTAGTCAAAATGATTTTTACTTCATGGCCAGCTTTCACATATTGTCTTAATAATTCTATAGACTTATATGCTGAGACTGAACCACAGATTCCCAAAAGAATTCGCATGCACTGATCCTTAAAATTTAAGGGGTTTCATCTCATAAAATAGAGGATTTGCCTATTGGGATCAATCCTTTTGAACTAAAGCGTTATAAATTTCTTTAAGACCTATATGGTTCATATGGGGAAGGTGTTCAGTGTTTTGAGGGACGAGATTTTGAGGAATTAAATGAACCCCGCCGCCGGTGATAAAAGTCTGTTTCACATTTTGGGATTGGGGTAACTGAGTAATGGTTTCAAGATACTTTTTAAGAGATCCATTTATCGCATGAGGAGTTTTCTGAGGAAGCTTTTGGGCTGTATCTGAGAGGGCCTCATAAACAGAAGGAGAGCTAAGTTGAAAGCCTTGATCGTAGAGCTTAGAGAAAAGCTCTAGACCTGGGAAAATGTATCCGCCAACAAAGCCTTCTTTAGGAGAAACAAAATCCACAGTCACAAAAGTTCCAAAGTCGATAATAGAGAAGAGGGAATTATGGTCGTGATGAGACTTAAATATTGAATAAGCTTTGGCCAAGCGATCATTTCCAAGACCTTCGCCATAATGAACAGGCATGTCGAGAAAAAGCCCATTGTCTAGCATCGGAAAATCATAAAGTTTTTCAATTTCAATAGACTCTTTAAAGTCAAAGTCAGTTGTTTTGCACTCAATGGCAGAAAAAGATGAGTTCAAATTTAAGTTTTGGTATTCATTTAATGAGAAAACATTCAGTTCACCATTATTTGAATGGATCCCAATTGACTGGTTTGTATTTCCAGCAACCATTGAAAGAAACTTAATTTCTTCAGGGTTAACTGAGCTCACTTTGGGCCTTTAAATAGTCTTCAATAAGCTTATGTTTTGTTTCATAAAGATTAGCGATAGGAGAAACAAAACTTGGGACTTTGTCTTTTCCGAGACCAAGTAAATCGTTGAGGACTAGGACCTGACCATCAGTTCTTTTTCCTGAACCGATTCCAATTGTTGGGATTCGCAGTGAATCTGTAATTTCTTTTGAAAGGCTTTCTTCAACACATTCAAGAACGATGCTGAAACAACCTGCAGCTTCAAGGTTTTTGGCCTCTTCTTTAAGGTTGTTGGCAGACTTTTCATTCTTTCCATGGCGGTAATAACCACCAAGTTGATGAAGTGATTGAGGAATAAGCCCGATATGCCCCATAACTGGGATTCCATTTTTCACAAGAGTTTCAACGATAGGAAGAATTTTGTCATTGGCCCCTTCGATTTTAACCGCTTCTGCCCCTGTCTCACGCATAAGAGTCGCTGCTATTTCCATTCCTCTTTCACTATAGAGAGTTGAACCAAATGGCAAATCAACGACAACAAATTTATCCGGTGCTCCTCTTTTTACAGCGGCACCAAAGAGAGACATCATCTCAGGGGTTACTTTTAGAGTGTTTTCGAAACCTAGAACCACGTTTCCAAGACTATCACCAACAAGTATAAGATCCAGGCTTGTTTCATTTAAAAGGGTTGCTGTTTGAAAATCATAGCAGGTTAGCATTTGTAGAGGGCGCTTTTCATTTTCAAGCTTATGAGAGCGAAGCTTTCTGATGTTTTGCTTTTTTTGTCTTTCGGTTTTTTCAAGGTCAACTTTTGACATAATTCCTTCTTCTTATTTTCCAATCTTTTGAAAAGTTTTTTCTATCTCTGAGTTTTGCCAATCTTTTAAGACATTCTCTTTTAAAGTCTTAAAGTCTTGAGAGGATTCTGTTTTTTCAAATTCTCCAGATTGAATCCCTTGGAGAGTTTGCTCTAGTTTCTTTTCAAAGTTCTCATCAAAGAATTGATCTGAAAACAGTTTTGCTCCCAGAAGAGCGTTGGGACTAATGAGTTCAAAAAGTCCCCTTGGCCCAAATTCAATCATGGCATTGGCAATTAATTTTACTTCGTGCCAACACTCAATATAAGCAACTTCCGGAGAAATCCCATTTTTTGTAAGCTTTTCAAAGCTTTTTCTTGCTGCATACGGAATGAGTCCACAAAGAAGACTTTGTTCTGAAAATAAATCGGCGATGGTTTCAGCTTGAAATGTTGATGAGATCTTGTTGGTAATCCCAAGCCCATTTAAAAGAGATTCAAATTGAGATTGATTGTTATGGTTCTCAATAACCCCAAACAGTTTGGCTTTTTGCTGATAGTTCTCTCTGAGCTCCGAGGCAATCGCTTTGGGGGCCAGAAGTGAAAACTGAAAATGAGGAAACTGTGAGCTTAGCTCCTCTTTCATTTCTGAGTAGCCATGGGCCAAAACAAAATGGGCCTTGTCGATCTCAAGAGCTTTAAGACAGCTCAGGTGTTGATCGTCAGGAATCAAAAGACAATAAAAATCGCTAGATGCGTCAAGGTCCGAGAGGGGCTTAAGGTCTATTCCATTAAAACTTTCGGGATCATCAAGCTTCGTGATACCTTTTCTTGTATAGACAGAAACATTGTGCCCCGAGTCTTTAAGATTCAGACTCCAAGCTTTCGCCTGTGAGCCAAAGCCAATAATTGCAATTTTAAGTGGGCCATTAAATTGATTCATGAATACAAAAACCTCTTCTAAGGAATACATACTTCATCAAGGTGAGCTTTTACAAGCTTCTCAGTTCAAACTTCCCCTTGCAAGTTCTAGAGTTCTTTTAGGTGAGAGTATCTTTACTTCTTTTAGTTCAAGACTTGATGTGAACTCAAAACTTGATCTTCATCTTCATAAAGACCGTTTAGATAAAGGTCTCAAATTTCTTGGACTTTCAAGCTCTCTTGATTTTCCTCATAAAAATTTAGAAAAAGACCTCGCTCTTATTAAAGAAGAATTTCCAAGTGAAGGACTTTTTTATCTAAGGCCAACTTATCTGAAACGAACTGATGAAAGTTTTGTTTATTTTATAGTGATTCGTTTAGAAATACCGCACCCAATGACAAACTTAGAGCATCGATTAAATTGTATAAGTCAAACCAAGGACAGGTCTGTTCTCGATTCAGAAGTCAAGCTTTCGCAATACGCTGAAACAGAGTTTTTAAAGAGAGTTAATCCCAAAGCCGATGAGATTCTCTTTTTTGATCATATGGCAAGACTTCAAGATTCTTGTACTAGCAATGTTGTTGGGTTTGCAAAGAATAAAATAATTGTTCCTATTATTAGCTCAGGAGAAAACTTCTTTCAGGGAATAACTGTTAAAGAGCTGATTAACTTTTGCGAAAAGAACAATAGAGAGATTGTCTTTAAAGAAATATTTTATGAAGAGCTAGAGTTTTTTGATTCATTAGTTCTTCTTAATCAAGTTCGAGGTGCAAGATTTATTCATAGACTTGATGAGATTGAATTTAAAAATTTAGAAAGTGATCTTTTGTTTATAAAAAGCTTCATTAATGAAAGCTGGAAGTGTGGTGACCTCAATGAATAAAGTACTTAAGGTAAAGTGCCCAACATGTGATACAGAATTTAATTATTACTCGTCAGAGTTTAGACCCTTTTGCAGTGAAAGATGCAAGATGGTGGATTTAGGGCATTGGGCCAGTGAAAGTTATAGTGTTGCGGGAAAGCCTGCCGATCCAGATGAAGTGCTTAAAGCCTATGAAGAGAAGTTAAAAGAAAAACTAGATAATGAAAATGGGGATCACTAAATGAAACAAAGTCATGAGCTTAAAACGGCAATCGAAACAGCGATTGGGGCGGGTAAGGTTCTCAATCGTTATTATAAGAAACTCCAAAAAAGTCAGATTGCTTCAAAGAAATCTGAAGGACTGGTTTCAAAAGCAGATCTTGAATCTGAAAAGTTTATTAAAAAAAGCCTTATGAAAGAATTTAAAGACTTTAAATTCTTAGGTGAAGAAGGGGCTTTTAAAAATAAAAGAGAGTATAACAAATTCAAAAAAGAGTTTCCTCAATATGAGAATTGTTGGGTTGTTGATCCTCTAGATGGCACGACTAATTTTATTTATGGACTTGATTATTTTTGTGTTTGTATTGGTCTTGTAAAAAAAGGAGTCCCAAGTTTGGGAGTCGTCTACAGGCCAACAACTGGAGAAGTTTATTTTGCTGAAAAGGGAAAGGGTGCTTATAAACTCGACACAACAAAAAAGTCCGTGAGACCTAAAAAACTTAAAGTCACAACATTCAGTAAAGATCTCAGAAATACATTGCTCGTCACAGGATTTGCTGCAGAAAAAGGTGGCAATGAAGATAAAGAGTTTAAACTCTTTAAAGGTCTCCTAAAAAAATCAAGAGGAGTAAGAAGACTTGGAAGTGCTGCTATCGACATTTGTTTTGTTGCGGATGGGATTTTTGGAGCTTTTTGGGAAAGAGGTTTAGCACCATGGGATATCTGTGCAGCCGGTGTTGTTCTTCAAGAAGCTGGAGGAGTTGTCTCAAGCTTTGATGGTGAAGACTTCGATGCGTTTCAGTCAACTACTCTTGCCACAACAAAAATCCACCATAAGAAACTGATGAGGGCCATAAATCAGTACAAATAAACTGACCGCATTTCTCTGTTTTTGAAACTCTGTTTTTTTTAGGACTAATTTGGCGGTAAACAAAGATAACCACTCGCATTTAATGAATTTTCAACTATACTATTAAGAGGTGAATCTTTTTTCCAAGGACGGAATAGTGCAAGACATATTGATAAAACACCTCGCGCAAAACAATGGGCTAATTATGCTCATTTTCATCGTGCTGCTTTTATTAATTACATCACTTTTAGTTGTTTTATGGCTTTATAATAGAAAGCGTTTTCAGGCTTTATCTCATCAAATCCCAGCTAATGTATTGAAGACATATCTCGATTCTATTATTCAAAATTCAACAGCTCTTAAATCATCACTTTTTAGAGGTGGAGGTGAGGAGCTTGGTAAAGGAATTCCTTCAGTTGTTCCAGTTGATACTCTTTCATCTACCGGGAATGTTAGTGTGGCTTCTAATGAAGAATTAAATCAAAAGATAGCTGAGATTGGCGCACTTCGTGCTCAGCTTGCTGATAAAGACAAGGTTATCTCAGAGCTTGAATCAAACCTTTCTAGTGCTCAAAGTGGTATGGACGGTGCTGATGCGATTAAGCGTCTTCAAGGTGAAGTAAGTGATAAAACGGCTAAGGTCACTGATCTCGAAGCCAAGATCGTTGAACTTGAAGCCAAGCTTGCTGCGGCTCCAGCTGAAGCGGCACCTGCTGCTGGTGGAGATAATCCGGAACTTCAAGGCCAGCTCGATGCTGTTACCAAAGAAAGAGACGAGCTTAAAGAAAGACTTATGGAATACGAGATCATTGAAGAGGATCTTGCCAACCTTAAAAGACTTCAACAAGAAAACGAACAGCTTAAAAATACAATTGCTGAACTTCAAGGTGGAGGAGCAGCTCCGGCGCCAGCACCTGAGGCCGCGGCACCTGCTCCTGAACCAGAGCCGGCACCAGAACCTGCGCCAGCTCCGGAACCAGAAGCCGCTCGTGAGCCAGCACCAGAACCGGAACCAGCTCCAGGGCCTGCCGCCGAAGAACCTGCTGCTGAAGCCGCACCTGCTGAAGCTGATGGGGAAGAGCCGCCTGCAGAAGAACAAAAATCTGCTGAAGAATTATTAAGTGAATTTGAAAAAATGCTTGGATAGAGATCCAAACGAAATAGGAATAATATGAAACACCTGCTAATAACCCTAGTTCTTCTTTTATTTTCAAAGTTTGTTTTCGGGAATGTCCAGCGAGGCAGCCTGCAAAACCTTAACAGTCCAGACATTAAAGAAATGCTTCTGGCTAATTATTCAAAAACTTATAAGACAAAAGCTGGTCTTGAAAAGCTTAAGAGAAGCACTTTACGTTATAGTGGAAAAGCGGTTCCTGCACTTGTTCAAGTTATGAAAGAGTCTCGATTCCCTGAGAAGAACCGATGGATTGCAACTTTTCTTCTTGGAAAGATTGTTGGGGTTAAGTCAGCTCCATTTATTGCAAAGTTTAGTAATCACCCAAACTGGGTTATGAGACTTGCATCTTTAAAAACTCTTCTTGCTTTAAGACAAACTCAATACACTTCGATTTATCAAAAAGCCCT
>JBMYPC010000163.1:0-6328 GCA_049599895.1 Bacteriovoracaceae bacterium
TTAAGAACACTAGGGATTTATAAGAGATTTTATGAAAAATAATCAGCTTTCAATTAATAGACTTTCAAAGACTCCTTTTGAACTAGAGTTTGATGAAAAAACCGAGTGGATGGCAGATATTTTAAAAAGCCTTCATGAAGATCTTGAAGAAAAAGATCGAATCTTAAAAGCGGGAAAAGAGCAGATTTCTTTTAAAGGTGAAGCTCGAAAAGTTATGGGAAGTCGTTATGGAGATTACGTTCTTTTAAGAGGTGATGTTGAAGCGACTTTTTTCACTTATTGTGTTCAGTCTGGTGAGCTCATGGAAGACAGAGTGATCTCTGAAATCAAGGCCTGTTTTTTAGAAGAAGAGGCGAAAGAGCGTTTTGACCTTGAAGAAGAAACAACTCTTTATCTTAATGACGATGAGTATGAAATTTATTTTCTTGATAACCACTGGTGCAATATTCCTGAAGTGGTGAATGAGCATATCTTTTTAAATAAAAACCCGTATCCGAAAAAAAATTAAAAAAAAAGGGCGCTTAAAGCACCCTTTTTTTTATGTAGAGAATTTCTCATCTCATTTTTTAACCACTTCTTCGAAAGTGGGCCTGTTCTCTTTCGACTTGTTCTGCTGCCTGAATTGATAATCTTGTCCAAGGCATTTTCTGAAGACGCTTCTTTCCGATAGGTTCCTCAGTCTCTTCACAGACTCCATAAGTCCCATCATTTAATCTATAAAGTGCCGCTTCAATTTCTCTTAATCTGATAATCTCTCTCTCTCTCAGACCAAAGCTAACGTTTTGATTGAGATAAGTTTGTGCTTGGTCACCATCTTCAACTGTTTGATCTGGTGAAACATGAAGATCTTCATTGCTTGCGTTTTGGAGCTTTGTCATAAGTTCCTGCTTGAGCTTTAAGAGAAGCTCTTTTTGTCCATCAAGGAACTGCTGATCATAATAAGGATTGCTCATTCTTTCCTCCCGATATTAACTCGGCTTAGTGAAGTTTTAAGATTTCATTATCTTTATCTTCAATAGATAAAAAACTTCATCTATCTATTGTTATCGAATTTAAAACTCTCTGCAACTATTAAAAGTGCGCATACTCTTACAAGTCATCACACTGTCTAAGCTGCAGTTACTTTCTTCTAGCTGACTTTTATGATCAGTTATGAAGAACAGTAGTATATATTATATTCAAAATTTCACTGAGAGGAATAACTGGAAAAAACTTCGCCCCCTTTGTTTATGGGCGTTTGAAAGATTTTTGGTAAAAAAAATGATCAATGCTTGATGCTTTTAGAATGAGAAATTGCCAAATAAATAAGTCAGTCTTGATCTAACCCATTAAGATGAAAAGAGTGACATTGTCTTACAAAGCACTAACATTCATTGTCTTCAGTTCTGGCTTTGGATAGACTTTATCTATTCAAAAAATGGGTCATTGAAGACCACATTAAATTAACACTTCTTATTTCAAGGATGAAGATATGAAAATGTTAGCACTGTTACTCTCTCTCTCGTTTACATTCGGGGCTTCTGCAAAAGACTTTGACGGTTACATCGTTAAGTTTAAAAGTGGTGGACTTGAAAAATTTCAAAGTGAAAAGTCATCTCTCGTAGGAAATGATCTTAAGCCTTTTGCACAATCTCTTGGAGAATTTGCTGTACTAAAGACAAAAAGGAAAAGCGCTCTTAATATGATCGCTCGTCACCCAGCTGTTGAGTACATCGAGCCAAACTGGATTGTCACCATTGATAGTATGAAAGGTGAAACTATTGAGGCCGAGCAAGGTCAGTCTTTTCAAGCCTCAAACAAAAACCTTCCATGGGATACTCAGTTCTCTAAGCAATGGGCACTCCTTAATACTGGAAGAAACTCAGCGACTGGTGGTCTTTTTGGATCTTCTCCTGGAAAAAAAGGAATGGATGTAAAGGCACTCGATGCATGGAATATGACAAGAGGTGATAGCAGTGTTGTTGTCGCTGTTATCGATACAGGTGTCGATTATAAGCACCAAGATCTTCATCGAAATATTTGGGTAAATGAATTAGAGAAAAACGGATCTCTTGGTGTTGACGATGACGGAAACGGATACGTTGACGATGTTTACGGATATGACTTTGCTAATAATGATTCTGATCCAATGGATGGACATGGGCATGGAACTCACTGTGCAGGTGTTATCGGGGCAACTCATAACTCAATTGGTATCGCTGGAATCATGAATGAAGTAACACTTCTTTCTGTTAAGTTCTTAAGTGATAAAGGAAGTGGAACTATGGTTGGTGCGATTCGCTCAGTTGAATACGCAGTTAAAAATGGAGCTCACATCCTTAGTAACTCATGGGGTGGAGGACCTCGTTCAGAAGCTCTTTATGATGCGATTAAGGCAGCAGGTGATCAAGGAGTTCTTTTTGTAGCGGCCGCAGGAAATTCAAAATCAAATAACGATAAGAAGCCTACTTACCCAGCAACTTACCAACTTGATAATGTTGTTTCAGTTGGTGCGATGAATGGGAAAGGAAAAAGAGCTTCTTTTAGTAGCTATGGTGCAAGAACGGTTCATGTCTTTGCTCCAGGTGAGAATATCGTTTCAACAATTCCAGGACATAAGTATCAGTCAATGTCAGGGACTTCGATGGCAACACCATTGGTTTCAGGAATTGCAGGTCTTCTTCTTTCAAAGAACCCAGGCCTTACTTATGAAGAGATCAGAGACATTCTGATCAAGTCTTCAAACAAGTCACTCGATCTTAATTCGATTTCACAGTCTGATGGTAGAGTGAATGCTTACAGAGCCCTTTTACAGACTCCATAATTAAGATAGCCTAATAATTTTGGATACTTAAAGCCTCTCTTTACGAGAGGCTTTTTTATTTTCAATAGAACCGATAAATACCACCTCTTTTTTGATTTATATTTAATTATTAATCTTTATGTTTGAAATATATTCAAACTTGGCAATGTTTAATTGAACCTGTGTATAATTCAACAGGAATCTTCGATAAGAAGTTAAAACGCAAATAAAACTTACTCTGGAGAATATTATGTGCGGGATTATGGCCGTTATTGGCAAAGTTGATGAAAAGCTTGTTTTGGAGCAATCACGAAAGATGAAGCATCGAGGCCCAGACGATGAAGGAATCTTTCAAACTGAAGCGGGTGTTACTTTATGTCATCAAAGGCTTTCAATTATTGATTTAAAAACTGGTCATCAGCCTCTTGTCTTTGAAGGAGGCCCTGCACTTGTCCATAACGGTGAAATTTATAACCATGAAAAACTATGGGAAGAAGTCGCTGGAAGAACTCCGCTGGCAAAAATAAGCTCCTCTGATAGCGAGATCATTGCTCATCTCTATAAGGTTTATGGCAAAGGAGCGATTCATAAGCTCGATGGAGTTTTTGCATTTGTCTATACTCAAGGTAATGAAGTCTTTGCAGGACGTGATCCTATGGGAGTTAAACCTCTTTATTATGGGCATGATTCTGAAAAAAGAATGTGGTTTTCGAGTGAAACGAAGTCTCTTTTAGATGTTTGTGAAAGTATTGAAGAATTTCCTCCTGGACATTTCTTTACTCCTGAAGATGGTTTTGTAAAATTTTATTGTCCTCTTTGGGAAAAATCAGAGTTTATCCCTAAAGGAAAGGGCGAGGGATTAAAAGAAGCTCTTGAGAGTGCTGTTGAAAAACGTCTTATGAGTGATGTTCCTCTTGGAGTTCTTTTATCTGGGGGTCTTGATTCATCATTGGTTGCTTCGATCACCGCAAGAATGATGGAGAAAAAAGGAAAGAAGATTAAAAGTTTCTCTGTTGGTCTTTCTCCTGAAGCTTATGATCTTAAAGCTGCTCGCAAAGTTGCTGAACATATTGGTTCAGATCATCATGAAATTCTTTTTAGTGTTGAAGAAGGAATAGAGGCTCTTGAGGAGCTTATCCTAAAGCTTGAATCATATGATGTGACCACAATTCGCTCTGCTACTCCGATGTATCTTATGATGAAAAAGATTTCCGAATTAGGGGTGAAAGTTGTCATGTCCGGTGAAGGAGCCGATGAAATCCTAGGTGGCTATATGTATTTTCACAATGCTCCTAGCTTCCCTGAATTTCATGAAGAGTGTGTAAGGCGTGTAAACCTTCTTTATTCTGCAGATGTTTTAAGAGCTGACAGAGCAACAATGGGAGCTGGAATTGAGGCAAGAGTTCCTTTTCTTGATCTTAAATTCTTAGATGAATCCATGGGAGTGACTCCTGAATTAAAACAGCCTTACGCTGGAGAGAGAATTGAAAAATGGATTCTTCGTCAAGCTTTTGATGATAAAGAGAATCCTTATCTTCCCGATGAGATTCTTTGGAGACAAAAAGAGCAATTTCAAGATGGTGTTGGTTATAGTTGGGTTGATGGGCTAAAAGCTCATGCAGAAAAACAAATCAGTGATGAAGAATTTTCTAAAAGAGAAAAAATCTTTTCTTATCAACCACCAGAATCAAAAGAGGCCTTCTATTATCGAAAGATTTTTTCGAAGCATTTTAAACACGAAAGCTCTGATAAGCTTATCAAGAGATGGATTCCAAAGTGGCAAGATGATGAAGACACTTCAGGAAGAGCGAGTAAGTTCCATCAAAAGACGGTTCATAGCAAAAAAAAAGTATTTAAAGCATCCTAGAATTCATAATCGTTGATAATGCTTTACAAGAACTTTTAACTTAGCCAGTCTTTAAGGCTCTGTGAAACTTATTAAAGAGAAAGATCTGGATGAAGCTCAATACCATTAGCATCCGCAGATTTTTTGATCATTTCCATGACTTTTTTTCGATCGAGAAGATAATCTAAAACAGAGCCTTTGAAGCTAATAGGAAGACTGCACTTATTTGTGCAGGCAATGGCGTTTGTTAAAATGCTTATTTTTTCAATTGGTTTTTTATTATTAAAATTCGAATACCATCTCATGAACTCTTCAATTTTTTTTACAAGGTGTTTTTCGACCTCACGTTCATTCATTTCAGAGTTGAAAAGAAATCTTCCGGAGTCCATTTGTTTATCATCAACAATAAGTTCAATCACTCCCCGTGACTTTAATTGAAGTGCAGGGTTATAACATGCTGGGCAGTAGTTTGACATGATCGGTCAGCCTTTCTTTTTTTTTCCAAATTTTTGCATCTCTTAGCGATTCTGCAATAAATAGTATACGATTATTTCTCAATTTTAGAAGAGGTGATAAGTGAACGGTCGTGAAGAAATGATAAAAATGGCAGACAATCTTGAACTCTATAGTCGGATTTATGAATCGGGAAAGAACCATTGGCTTGTGGCCGTCCATGGAATTGGCGAGCACTGTGACCGTCACGAATACCTTGTTGATCTGTTTCGAGATCGATTCAATATTTGTCTTTTTGATTTAAGGGGACATGGGAGAAGTGAAGGGCGCAGAACCTTCATTTCAAATTTTCGCGATTTTTATAATGACCTTTATGATGTCTTGAAATTTCTCAAAACTTCTTATCGTATGGAAAAGTACGATCTCTTTGGCCACTCTATGGGTGGGCTGATCTCTGTAGGATTTTGCAAATTCTTTGCTTCAGAATCAGTTCTTCCTGAAAAACTTTTAGTCAATGCTCCACCTGTGGGAGTTGGAGGAGTCACAGGAAAAATAGTAAACCAGATTCCGACTCGAATTATTAATGGACTGACTGACCTTCCTTACACTCTAAGGTTGAGTGGGCTTATTAATCTTGATTATCTCTCTCACGACCCTGCGGTTAAAAGTGATTATCTTTCCGATGATCTTATTAATAAAAATCCTCATTCAAAGCTTCTTCTTGAATTAATTAAGGCCTCTCGCTATGTCTTTAGCGGGCCTTTAGGTGTTGATCTTCCAATTCTTTGTACCGCTGGTTCTGAAGATGAAGTGATTGACTTTGATCTCGTGAAAGATTTTTTTGAGCATGAACAAAGAGGCTCAGAGTTTAAGGCCATCAATGGTGCTTATCATGAAATTCATCTTGAGATTGAAAAGTATCGAAAGCCTTATTTCCAGACCCTTAGAGATTTTCTAATTACTGAAAACGCAAGTTTTCAGGCCCCGTAGCCGGTTTGCGGCAAAGGGTGCCAGTGGCACGCTTTGAAGCACCAAGCGGATATAGATAATTTCCGCTGGATGCACAAAAACTTGCCTTTGGGCAACTTTTTATGCACACCGGGGAAGCGTTAGCGCCCGGTGTTCCTGAACCGTATTAAGAGTCACAATATAAGCTTTGATCTAATTCCCAACGCAAGTTTTCAGGCCCCGCAGCCGGTTTGCGGCAAAGGGTGCCAGTGGCACGCTTTGAAGCACCAAGCGGATAT
>JBMYPC010000164.1:0-6258 GCA_049599895.1 Bacteriovoracaceae bacterium
TTTTTCAATTCTTTCACTATAGGTCTCACAGGCCATGCAAATAGGTTGCATTTCACGATTAAAGTCGATGAGGGAAACAAAAAGAAGTCTTCCAAGATTTTGTGAATTTGAATCAGTCGCCGAAAAAGGGCTGATATTATTAGGCGCCGATGAGATCGCGACTTTAAGAGAAGCTTCAGAAAACGCCGAAAAAAGACACAGAATTGCCAGAGTCAGAAATTTCATAATCAACCTCAAATTTAACTATTTTCACCAGCTTACACCCTCAAACCGTCCTAGAAAAGATCGCTTCTTCTAGTATTTTCTACCAGGTCCCCTTTGCAAGAAATTCTTAGCATGATAACGCAGTGTATACGGGGGATTTTGTGTCATATCTCATTGGAATCGCAGGGGGCTCTGGCTCCGGAAAAACGACATTTGCTAAGAAGTTAATGAATGGTCTTGAAGAGCATATTTCTTTAATCCATATGGATAGCTACTATAATAATGAACTTAGTTCAGAACTCTTTTTTGATGATGGTTCGGCTAACTTTGATCATCCCGAGGCCTTTGACTGGCCTTTGATTGCTTCTCATTTAACAGATTTAAGAAATGGTCAACCTATCGACTGCCCAATTTATGACTTTAAAACCAACTCTCGAACCAATGAAACAGAAAGGGTTGTCCCAAAAGATATTATCATCCTTGAGGGGATCTATTCTCTTTTTGATCAATCAATTCGAGAAATCCTTAATCTCTCATGCTTTTTATTGGTCGATGCTGATATCAGACTAATAAGAAGACTCCATAGAGACTTTAATGAGCGTGGCCGAAGCTTTGATTCCATCATTGCACAGTACTATAAGACAGTTAGACCCATGCACAAAAAATATATTGAACCACAAAAGGATCACGCTGATGTTATCATTGGTGAAGAAAACCAAAACGCGGTTGAGGTGATTCATGGTCACGTGGTTCAAGTTCTTAAAACCTTACGATCAAAAGATGAGTCCTCGGCCCCTTTACAGGCCCATTAAATGAACGAAAAAAATCAAAATCCTTTTTTTCATTGCCTTGGTGGTTGTGGAAAGATTGGCGCCAACATGTTCGCTTTTTCTAATTCAAAGGGAAAAGGCTTTTATCTCGATTGCGGGATTAAATTTTTTGATAACGACTTCCTTGGAGTTCAATATGAAACTCCAGATTTTAATCAATTCAACTATACAGACCTTTTAATCTCTCATGGACATGAAGATCATATTGGTGCCATGAAATTCTTCTTAAAAGAAAAGACGGCAACAGTTTATTGTTCTTCCTATACAAAAGAACTTATCCTTCAAAGAGTTGAAAATCCTCCAAAGTTTTTTCTCTTTGAAGATCTTAAAAGTTTTACTTTAAGAGATTTCACAATTACTCCTTTTGAGGTTGAGCATTCAATCCCCCATACCTTTGGTTTTCTTATTCAGTATCAAGATCGAAACCTCGATCTTGTTTATTGCTCTGATTTTAAAATTTCAAAAGATGAATTTTTCTGGCCTAAAAAAATAAAGCCTTTTATTAGAGAAAACTCAAAGCTTCTTCTTATGCTTGATAGTACAAATGCCATGAAAGAAGGTTCTTCAAATCATGAAGACAGTATTCTTCCAAGGCTTGAAGAAGAACTCAAAAGCCAAAAAGGTCGATTCTTTTTTACTTTCTTTTCCTCAAATACCGAAAGACTCGCCAATATCGTTAAGCTTTGTGAGAAACATCAAAAGTCTGTGATTCCCTATGGAAGATCGATTGAGAAAAATATCGAAGTGGCCAAGAAGTTCAACTACATCAAATCAGGAACAGAGTTCTATTCACCAGATGAACCTCTCGCACTTGATCAAACAGTTGTTCTCGTGACTGGTAACCAAGGCGAAGTAAGAAGTAGTCTTAGAAGAATTGCTGTGGGGGAAGACAGATACTTCAAGTTCGGTCCAGAAGACACGGTCTTCTTCTCGTCTTTTAATATTCCAGGAAACGGACTTACGATTCAAAATCTAAAGAATAAGATTACTGATTCAGATGCTAAAATCGTTGATGGTGGAGAGAGAGCGGGTATTCATGTTTCTGGTCACGCCTCACCTGAAAGTCTTAGAGCGATTTATGAGTTTTTGAAACCTGATACAATTATTCCGATTCATGGAGAAACTCAGTTTCTTAAACGGCATATCGAAATCGCAAAAGAAGTCACTGATTCAAAAACTTTGTTTCATCGTATCGATTCCGGTTCAACTGTTCAGATAAAAAAAGATCTTTCATTTCATCTGACTCATAACCGAGACTATAAGCTTCTTCTTTTTAATGACGATGGAATTCCTCAAGAGCAAGCTTTTATTAGTGAACGAAAGAAGCTTGCAAAAGATGGAATCGTTATCGTCCAACGAAAGAAAAAAGAAATTCTTATAGACTCTTACGGAGTCTCTGATCCCCCGATTTGGGAAGATGATGTTCTTAAGATTATAAAGTCAGGAAAAGTCGTTCGAGGTGAAGATCAGGAAACTCAGGTCAAAAGGGCCGTCTTTGCAAAAGTTGGTCAAAGACCAGTTGTTCTGATTCACACACTATAAAAAAGCCGCTTATAAAAGCGGCTTTACGAGGATAAAAATTTCTTTAATTCATTAAGCTTCTGGTCTTCTCTCTGAAGCTCTATCACTTCTAAGATACGAAGGCTTATCAAGAGTTTCTTCGTCAAATCCTACGAATCCAAGTTTTTCGGCAATTGTTTTTGCTCTGTTAACTCCAGATTCATAAGTGTTCACTTCCGCTTTCTCTTCAGTCGCTCTTGTTTGAGTTCCTGTTACATCTTCATGCTTCATGTATTGAGAAGCTGCTTCTTTAATTGAGCTTACAAGATTTGATCTTCTCTCTTCTTGATTCTCAGCTGTTTGCATATAAGCTTCTCCAGCAGGAGCCGCTCTATGTGTGTGAACTTCCTCAGTTGTAGCTGGAGTTGTAAAAACCGGCTCTTCTCTTTTAACTTCAACAGTCTCAGTAACAGCGACTTCTTCAACAGCTGGCTCTCTAACGGCCTGAACAGGTGCTTCAGTCACAGTCTCAACTCTTTCAGTTACAGGAGCTTCAACCGCTTGTTGTGGTTGAGATCCAGCAAGTCCTGTTGCAATAACAGTTACTTTAACATCTTCGTTCATATTTTCATCAATGACTGTTCCAAAGATAATTTCAGCATCATCATCAGCTGCTTCCATAATAAGAGTTACAGCTTCATTGGTCTCGTGCATTGTTAATGAGTCATTACCAGTAATGTTAATGATAATTCCAGTTGCCCCTTCAATTGAAATATCTTCAAGAAGTGGTGAACTGATTGCTTCAGTAGCCGCTTTGATTGCTCTATCTGGCCCATCTGAAAGACCTGTTCCCATAAGAGCAAGACCTTTGTTTGCCATAACTGTACTAACGTCAGCAAAGTCAGCATTGATGTGACCTGTATTATTAATAAGATCTGAAATACCTCTTACGGCATTAAGAAGAACCTCATCAGCTTTTTTAAATGTCTCAACTAATGAAAGTGACTCTCCTGCAAGATAAAGAAGTCTTTGATTTGGAATTGTAATAAGTGAATCAACTACGTTTTCGAGTTCAGTGATTCCATGTTTTGCTTGCTTAGATCTTTTCTTTCCTTCAAAAATAAATGGCTTCGTCACAACACCAACAGTCAGGATTCCAAGTTCTTTACAAAGTTTTGCAATTACTGGAGCTGCACCAGTTCCAGTTCCACCACCCATTCCAGCAGTGATGAAAACCATGTCAGCACCTTCAAGGATTTCACCTAGTTTTTCATATTCTTCAAGAGCCGCTTTTCTTCCAACATCTGGATTTGCCCCAGCCCCAAGACCTTTTGTGATCTCATTTCCTAGTTGAATTTTTGTATCCGCAAGGTTCACACTTAATGCTTGCTTATCTGTATTGGCAACAACGTAATCAACACCTGTAAGACCAGCGCTGATCATCGTATTAACGGCATTACATCCACCGCCACCAACTCCAATTACTTTAATTTTGGCCCCTAAGACCTGTCCTTGTGTTTCTGCTTTTGTAATTTCGAACATCTTGTTCTCCTTCTCTGAATAATCAGATTAAAAAATCTCTTTAAAAATTGATGTTATTGAATCCGATATTTTGCTGAATAGATCAATCTTGTCTCCCGAAGCGTAAGATCCACCATTTTCTTTTATCTGCTTGGACTCAAGCAATAGCCCAAGCACTGTTGCGTACTTAGGATTTTGCATTATGTTCGTCATCCCACCAAACGACTGAGGATAACCAAGTTTTACTGGCATTCCGATGATATACTCACCAAGCTCTTGGGTTCCGTTAATCAAAGCCCCACCGCCAGTCAAAACGATTCCACCGTTAATGTCAGTAAACTCAACATTGTCGAGAATGATTTTATTAACGATATTAAACAGCTCTTCACCTCGAGCATAGAGAACTTCCGCGATAATCTCTGGGCCAATATTCCTTGGCTTGGTTCCATTGATTCCGTTAATTCGAATATTGTTCTCACTCATATTTTGTGAAGTAAAAAGTTGTCCGTGATTTTCTTTGATTCTTTCCGCTTCTTGATGGGTCGTTTTTAAGGCAACCGCAAGGTCACTTGTGAAATGATTCCCACCAACAGGGATAATTTGAGAATGAACAAGATCTCCATCTTTCCAAATTGCGATATCAGTCGTTCCCCCACCAATATCAACAAGAACCGTTCCCATATCTCTTTCTTCATCACTTAAAACTGCAAGAGATGAAGCCAGAGGCTGAAGCGTGATCTGATCGACATGAACACCAGCAAGCTCCACACACTTCACAAGGTTTTGAATAAGAGGAATTGATCCCGTCACAATATGAACATCCACTTCGAGACGAACCCCAGACATTCCAATTGGGTTTTTAATATCAGGCGTATTATCAACTCTAAACTCTTGGGGAAGAACATGAAGAATTTGTCGGTCCGATGGGACCACAACAGCTTTTGCTGCCTCAAGAACACGTCTTACGTCTTCTTCATCAACTTCAGTTCCTCTTATAGGAATTGCGCCTGAACTATTGAAGCTGTAGATATGTGAACCTGCAATACCGATAGTTGCTGACTCAATATCAACTCCGGCCATAAGCCGAGCTTCTTCGAGGGAGGCCTTAATGGATCTCACGGTATTATCAATGTTAACAACCGAGCCTTTTTTGAGTCCAAGACTTGGATGATTTCCAATCCCAATAATTTCAACTTCTGGCCCATTAACACAGCCTACGATCGTACAGACCTTCGTCGTACCAACGTCTAAACCGACAGCTAATTGCTTGGCAATTAGTTGCCTTGAATTGTTTCTTGGGATGTTACCGTCAGAGAAATCTGAATAAGCGTTCTTTGGTGTACTCACTTGAGATTCCTTTCTCAATGTTCAAGATCATCTTGATCAAAAATTCCTATAGGAGGCAAATTCTTCCTATAAGTCTTTAGAATTGTATCGAATTTTCTTAAAACTTGACAACAATTTTTTTGCTGTTCGTAAGATTTACAAGCTGAGGTTCCTGAGCATTTTGCTCAAAATAATTGATAAGCTTTTGAAGTTTTTGAAATTTCTCGTCCCATTCGTCTTTCCCAACAAAAACACTGGTTGGAGATTTACGGCTCATAAGGATCATTGTGAGCTCTTGATCATTATTAAGAATAATCTCCGAGACTTTTGCTCGAGATTTTGGAGTGAGTGCTTTAAAGAGTTTTGAAATTTGTTTCGGCATTTCGCTTTCTAGCTTTTTAGCAGGAAGAGAAAGGTAAGGAAGCTCTAAATCTTTTTTCCGATCATTATTGATCAGCCTTAGATAATCTTTTTCGAAGACTTTTCCACTGGAAACAAGAACCCCTTGAAAGCTCTTTCCCCCGAATTCATCGTAGATTTCGATGTTCATTAAGGGATTTGAACAATAGAAACTAAACCTTAAATTCTTTGTTAATGGGCTATAAGAAACCTTGTATTCATCAACAAAATACTTATCTTTGTAACCATTTTTTTGAATAGCAAACTTAATGTCTTTTAAAGAACGATGCCTTTCAAAAACTTTCATAAGTCTTAGGGTTAATTCACCAACTGCCTTTTTGGGGCATTGATAGCTTTTGATTTTGTAATTGATATTTTTTTGAGCTTTCTTGGCAAGCGCTATTGGCGAAACTAGCCCCACCGATAGGGTTAGAAAAAAGATTCTTAGTGATTTACTCTGTTTTAACTTCGATTTCAA
>JBMYPC010000165.1:0-6165 GCA_049599895.1 Bacteriovoracaceae bacterium
TTCTGAAATTAGAGCAACAATTAAAGAGATCATTAAGAGTGCTTCAGAAAAGCTTGATCTTACTGAAGCCAATATTATTGTTTCAGGTGGTCGATCTCTTAAAAGTGCAGAGAACTTTAAAATTCTTGAAGAGCTTGCTGACACAATTGGTGCAACAGTAGGAGCTTCAAGAGCCGCTGTAGATTCAGGATATGCTCCTCATAATATGCAGGTTGGACAAACAGGAAAAACAGTTGCTCCATCTCTTTATATTGCTTGTGGAATCTCAGGGGCAATTCAGCACCTTGCGGGGATGAGAACATCAAAAGTTATTGTTGCCACCAACACTGACCCAGATGCTCCGATCTTCACGAAAGCTGATTATGGGATTGTGGGAGATCTGTTTAAGATCGTTCCAATTCTCAACGAAGAATTTAAAAAGATTTTATAATTGATTGGCCCTCGAAAGAGGGCCTTTTTATTTAAGAAAAGACAGTAATAATCTTAAGCAGTTCTTAAAGCTAAACTTCTCCCCCTTGGATTCTATTATCGCTTTATTAACACCAAGTTTTTTTAAGTAATCCTCATCTTCTAATAATTGCTTTCGCATATAATATTTAAACTCTTTATCTTTTCCTGTTAAATTTCTTTGAGGGCCATCTTTACCGACAAAATTAAAGGTTTCGTAGTCTGCGAAATCATCAAATGATTTTGATCTTAAAAAATGAAGAATCGTCATGTCATCGATGGGAATAAGATGATCAATCAAATGCTGAAAATTTCCACTCATGGGATCAATCGCAACCTCTCCCACCGAATTATGCATTCCGGCTGTCTTTATTTTGAAACCTTGATCTTCAAACCGACTTGCTAAAAACTCTCCAGCATAATAGAAAGAACGCCCATATCGAACATAATCAAAAAGGAGAATTTGCTTCTTGTTTTTTGGGATTTTATCGATAACCTTTCTTTGAAAATATTTTTCAAACTTCTCCTCTTCTCTAAGAGCAATAATCGCTCCGTCAGCGCTTAAAGGTAAATTCAAAACACTTTTGGGATAGAGTGCTTCAAGATGAGCAAGGATAGGAGTAGGAGATCTTCCAACACCTACGAGTACACAGTCTTCAGGGGGACAGATCTTTAAGAGTTCTTCTGAAATTATTTTGACTTCGGGGTAAACCAAAACCGCAAGGTTCTCGGCAAGCTCCATTCTTTTTTTAGCGAGTCCGCTTGCCGATGATATTAATGTGAATATTAACAGGACATATAGTCTAAGCATCTAAGATTTTAGTTTAAGATTAAAGCTTCTGTGGTTTCCCTGCCCCACCAAATTGAAAGCCTGTTGGTCTTTCTCCGATTGGGGCGGCAAGAATATCATCTCGTGAACTTAGAGCTCTTTCACTATCCGCTTCTTCATCTTTTCTTTCCTGAGTCTCTTTTTCAACCTCTTCGTCATAGTTGTCTTGTGAGTCTGCAAGAAGCTCTGCTTCGATTTGCGCATCTTCAATTCTTTGCATTTCTTCATCTGTTACAAATGAGAGCATTGCCCCAGAGTTTTTACCATTCACAAGCCTTACTCTGTAACCACCTGGACCATTATTTGTTACGAGTCCAGAAACTGTCTTACCTTCAGGTGTTTGGTAGCTAAAGTGCCCCACATTGTTGATATTTGAAAATGGAATCTCAATTGTTTCAGTATTTCCACCAACTGTGATGTCAGCACTTAAAGACTCAATTGTATCTTCACCGAAAGTAATTGAACCATTAATGTTGTCACCTTTAAGAACTGCTTTTGAAAGTCCAGGATGAACAACTCTTTCAAGTTTTAATGTTGCATTTACGTGCTCATACTTTAAGAACGTTTTCTTCTTAATGACTTGTTTTACGTTGTCAGCAATATTTGTGTTTTCTTTTCTCTGTTTAACAGAAGGGACAGGCTTAAACTTTTGCGCTCTTGGCTTAGACTTTAAAACGACTTTTTCAGCTTCAAAGATCTCATAACCCTTTCCATAGGCACGATAAAGAGCAATTGTTTTTCCTTTTGGCTTGTAGATCGAGATATCAAAGAAAAAGTTTTCTTCACCTTCTTTATCTTTAAATGTCGCCTTTACTAAACTGGTACCAACGAGATCAAAATCAAGAATAAGCTTTTTGTTTCGATCTTCTGCACGGCTATTCACATCTAAGATAACTTCTTTTTTCGCATTGATGATTCTTTTGACTTGCCACTGTCCCTTAATCTGGGCCTTAAAAGCTTGGTTAAAAGGAATATATTGAATTGCAGGAAGATCAGCTTCAGCTGAAGCAATATTTCTTTTTTCGATGTACTGAGTTTTTACTTCTTGAATCGGCTTTTCTCGAAGTTCGGCTTCAACAAATGAACTATCGAAGATTCTCATCTCGTTTGCATACCCTACAAGGACCCCAACAATGAGAACTAAAGCGATAAAGACTTTGGTTGTTGTTATTGACTTCATATTTTACCTCACCCAGTTAAGAGCAAGTTGGATGCCAATACAAAAACCCCCTGTAATTGAACCTAAAAAGAGTCTCCAGCGCCCCTAAAGCGCTGTAATTACAGTACTTTTAATTATCGATGATGTATAGAGCTTCAACAGCAAGACTGTCTAGAAATTAGTCAGGGACCTAAAAATTGGTTAAAAAACGAGAAGAATTAATCGGTCTCAGTTTCGCTTTTAAGGTAGTCGGAATGACTTGCACGAAACCTTTTAAGAGCAATAACAACAAGTTCATCAATGGCGATTCCAGAGTTCTCTGACATAAGCTCAATTGAGTCCACAACCTCTTTTTCAATGTTTACTGTTAAGCTTCTTAGCTCACCTTTGTTGTGTTCTTGTGACTTCATTGCTACCCCCTAAAGTCATCCATTACTTTGAAACATAAAGTGCATTTTTCTTTCTCAACTTTACCAAGCTAAGAGTCACTTCGGTTTCTTCAAGGTCTAAATTTCTATAGATATCTTTAACATTATTATATTTTGTCAGAGAGCACAATACCTCAAATTCTTTAAACCCTAGGTCCGGACCAAGTTCAACAAAGCTGTTGCGAATCCCAACTTTGACATCTTCAGGTGGTTTGTATTTCCTAAGTTTAATATGCTCCTCTATGGAAACCTGAAGCCTTTTTACGAGATCCTCAAACCCTTCACTGAAAAACACTTCTTTTTCACTAACAATTTCTGGTTCAGAGACAACTGAAAGTTCAGGATCTCCCTCTTGTTCAAACAAAATGAGACTCGTGAGGGCCACATAACCAGAAAGTTTTTGATACTTACAGTTTACGATATTCCCATCAAGAACGTAGATCGTAGCGATGTGCTGATTTCGAGGCTTAAGCTGTACATTAACTTTGCCAGTAAAATTAATGGCACAGAGGTTTTTTAAATTAGGGATAATATGTTGCAATTCACATCCTTGTGGAAACACATCAACTAAAAAGTCTTGAGAAAAATCCTTTTGATTTCTCTTTAAGACCTACGGACTTTGAGAGGCTTTTAGCAACCTCATCATAAGATCTTAAAACTTCCTTAATACTATTATGTCGAGAATCTGGAGTTTCGACTACTATCTTTTTAGATTTTTCCCCTTTATAAAATGGAATTTTTCCAAAAAGTGGAACCCCTGAGTCTTTTGAGAATTGCTCAAGGCCTCCGTTTCCAAAGATATAATGTTTCGTATCGCAAGAATCACAAATAAAGTAGCTCATATTCTCGATGACCCCAAGAACTGGAACTTTAACCTGCTTAAACATTTCAAGGCCTTTACGAGCATCAAGAGTTGCAATCTCTTCAGGAGTTGAAACCACGACAACACCATCAATTTCTGCAATCTGAGCTAGAGAAAGCTGAATATCACCTGTTCCAGGAGGAAGATCAATAATGAGATAATCGAGTTCACCCCAATCACAGTCAAAGAGAAATTGATTAAGAACACCACCAAGCATAGGACCACGCCAGATAACAGGGTCTGTCTCTCCAATAAAAAACCCAAAACTCATCAACTTTAAATCGTGGGTGTCGATTGGCTTAATTTTTTTATCTTCTGTCGCCATTGGCTTTTGATCGCGAACATCAAAAAGAAGAGGCATTGAGGGCCCATAAATATCAGCATCAATCACACCTACACTATGGCCCATTTCTTTGAGAGTTACAGCAAGGTTAGCCGCCACCGTTGACTTTCCAACCCCACCCTTGGCACTTGAAACGGCAATCACTTTTTTAACGTTAGGAACTCTTTTTTTCTGTGGTCCGGTAGGACCATGCCCTACTTTGAGATTTGCCTGAGATTGAACACCTGTCGACTTTTGTGGTTCAGGCTTCTTTGTTGCCGATGATTTATAAACATCATCAGAACTTTCAGAGACTGTTTTCACTGTAATGTTGTCTTCATTAATATCTGACTGAAACAATGCAATTACTTGATCTTCAATAGAACGTTTTGAGGCCGGAGTAATTCCATCACGCTTGTAGGTAAAAAGGAGATCTTGACCGTTAAAATCAAACTCTACAATTCGGCCTTCCTCATGGAGCGATTTATTCGTCTCTGGGTTCTTTACTTCTTTTAACTTAAGCTCAACAGCTTCTTTGTTCATGGTGACCTCTTTACTCAGGATTAGAGTGTCTATTTTAGACAAAACTCAAGCCCAAAGTCTTTAATAAAATAAGTGGTTTAAGGAGAATCTACTAGTAAGAAACGCCTCATCAGACTATCATTTATTGTGAAGCAAAAATTCAATCTTAAGCCAGGGATAAAGTTTTGAGCAACGGTCCACATAACAGAAAGATTTTCATCATAAACCCTGAATTTCAGTTAAAATTTAGCTTTTTTGTGGTCTTTATAGTTTTTTTATCAAGTATTATCTTTCCCCTCTTAATTTTCGATATTTTTGATAACTTCACCATGCTCGCGCAAAAATTTGCGCCTGAAAAAGTCGCTGAAATTACAGAAAAAAAGAACGCCTTTCTTGGCACTATTGTTCTTTGGGAAACAGGCTTTTTATTCCTCATCTTTGTTTCTTGTATCTTCCTTACTCATAAGATTGCGGGCCCCATGTACAAGCTCAAGAAATTTTTGTCCGGTGTCCGAGAGGGGCGAGAAAATGGTAAAATATTCTTTAGAAAAGGTGATTATTTTGTCGATGTTGCCGACGAAATCAACCTTACCCTAGAGCATTTAAACAAAAGTGGTGACAGTCAAAAATGTCCCATTGAGGAAATGAAAAAACAGGTTTTGATTCTTAAAGAAAATGTTGAAGCGACTGAAGAAGTAACTGCTAAAATCCAAGAACTTGAACGCACCCTAGATGAGCTCGAAAAACTCTAGAACTGTTTTTTCGCGACCATTGATGACACGGAGGTCATTTTGAAGCGCTACCTAATCATCACATTACTCTTTATCCTTTCAGGTGAACTGGCTTTTTCAAAAGTCTTAAGTTCTGGAATCCATGCTAATGATAGAACAGCTGCTCGCTATATTTTAGGTATTCTCAGAGACAGTCGTCTTTCAACCTCTGATCGAAACTCACTAAACAAACTTCTCAAACTTACAGAAAAGCCCAATAGTCTTTTTCACCAATATCATTCAGGATTTCAAAACATCAAAATGTCTTACGGAAAGACCAAAAAGAAATTCACTCAAAGTTGCTTTTCTTTTAAAAGCAAAGGCTCCAACGACATTGTCCAAAAAAGAATTGAAAGACTTTATTTAAGTCTCTGTCACAAAAAAGTTCTCGATGGTATCGAAGGCTTCGCTAAAAATATAAATAACGTTAATGGCGATCTGATTGTTGATTCATTGATTGCAGGAACACAGAAGTGGTCTCTTAGAAGAATTCGAACGAAGCTTAATAAAATCAAAAAAAGTAATCCTTCATTTCTTGAATTTTTAAGAATCAATATTATTGAAAGAAATATTGTTCCAACCTCTCGATTTTTTAATCAAGTCCTCGCTAAAGATCTTGAGTTCAAAGCCTATCTCGCTGACAGTGATCAAAATAAAGGAATCAGAAACAAATCCTTCATCTCAAAGATTAGAAAATCTCGTAAAAGAATAAAAAAGGAACTTGATAACAAGAAATTTCTTAAGGCCCAATCTATCGCAAACGACGCCATCAGCTTTTTCATGGTCAATGCGAAAGATGTTGATAAAACGCTCATCTGGCCTCAGT
>JBMYPC010000166.1:0-6127 GCA_049599895.1 Bacteriovoracaceae bacterium
TTATTGGCCCAGATGAATGGAAGGATGAGGTTAAGGCCTCTCAGTACATGGCAAAAGTTCGATTATTAGGAGATAAAACCTGGGACATTGTCGAAGGGAAAACGGATCTTTCAACAACTCTAGTGCACAAATAAAAAAAGCCGCTAAAAAGCGGCTTCTCAAGCCACGAGTATACGTTGGGGGGGATATCCCGTGGCTCTGAGAAACTTTATAGAATAACGAGTCGCAAGATTCATCCAAATTGGTTGACGAGTCCGAAGCGAAATTGTCAAAAAGACACAGTGAGTGATTTAAGCTATTGAGATTTCGATATGTACGCTACTGCGTTATGGCTATGAAGAGACTCAAAATGTTCAATTTTCACATTCCAGTCAATGATTCTTGCATCAGAGTTTAACTGAACTGAGATTCTTCTTGAAGCGTGCTCAACAAACATTGGGTGCTCACCATTTAGGATCGCAAATGCCTGCTCATCAACTCGCTTAACAAGACTTTGAGTTTCTGTTGGAATGGCCATTCTCATATGATCGATAAGGTCTTCAAAATGAAAAATATGATCAACTGAAACCGTGGCTTCAACAGTCGCAAGAGATCTTTGCGAGTGAGCTGAAGCGATTCCTGTTCCTTCTGTCTCAGTTCCTTCGCGGTAAGCCGCTTCATATTGCTTACTCATTGAAAGTGAGCAAGGACAAGTTGAAGAGTATTCATAACCTAGAACATATTTAATAAGAGTTTGGTCTTTTGTCTGAACACCTTTTATTTCAACTTCATAATACTGCCATCCCCAATTCCCACTCTTGAGGGACTTTTGCTTAACAGGATATTTAAACTTAAGCATGAGCTCTGCTTGAGGAATAAGCTTTTCATCTTTGTAATCTCTTAAGTCTTTTCGATAGCGACCAAGGAGCTCAGAGATGAATTTTGTATTGATAGGCTTTTTTAAACCTTCGTCTTGAAGAATTGAGCAAAAACGGCTCATGTTTGCACCGGTTTTATGGGCCTCAAGATAAACAAACATTGAAGCCTCAACGTCGTGGTTTAAAACTGTTCCATCTTTATGTTCAATAAGCATTGGAATACGAAACCTTTCGATACCAACTCTAGGGATTGCAATCATGACCTGATTAGGAATTTTTTGAAAGTCATTGAGACCTGAAGCATCTTGAACGGCGCAATTGAGAACGTGTTTATTATTTTCTTTGAGTGTTTCGAGACTCATATTTCCTCATTTATTGTTAAAGTCTACCGGCGTTATACCTTATCCCCCCAAATTTGCAAATAACTGTAAATTAGACAGGACTTTTAAGGTCTTGTAATTACAAGGATTTCTATCTTCTGACAGAGTTTTGTCTAAAAGGGGAGCAAAATTGGCCGCGAGAGTTATGTCCGATAATGTTGAAGTCTTATTAATCCGATTTAGCCTCTATGAACTTATTTAAATACTTTTTTAAACAGGAAGAATTGGGAGAGATCCAAAAGGAGTTCTTCGAGCGAGCGACGCGAATTGGTGGGGACCTCGTTAAAGATCTTAGTTTAAGTATTTTAAATAAAGGAAATGATGTTACAGCTAAAGTAATTAACATCTCTCAGTCGGGACTTTTTCTCTCGATTGAAGGCTTTCCAGTAGAGATGGGACAGAGTTTTCAGTTTAAGATGGATTATGGTGAGCACTCAGTTGATTTTGATGCTGAGGTGGTAAGGTTTGAAGATAATCTTTGGGGTTTAAAAGTTTCGGAAAATCTTATAGCCTATCGCTCATTTGTTGGATTTTATTTTGAAGCAGAAATTGCTTCAGTCAATGCAACTGTTGTTCCTCCTAATCGATTAAAGCCAGAACAAAAGGGATCACCGGTTTGGATTGTTTCTAAAGACGGTTATTCTCTTTATTTTGTGACTTATGATAGTGAGCTTTTAAAATTTTCTTTTCATTACGATAATTATTATTTTGAAAGAAACGAAGAGGGCAAATGTCAGCTCTACGAAGTTGAGGCCCATGAAGGTTTCACTGAATTTGGGCCTTCCTATAAAATGTCGGATCTCCTTCGCCTTGTGAAAGGAGAGAATTTCGATTTTGATGTGATCAAAAAACTTCAAAGGTTTGTCATGGCCTTGAGTCAAATTGATAAATCAGTTAAGGCCCAAATACTTGTTGAAGTCAATTCTTTCACTCCAAGCTTTGGTGACTAGTCTTACCAGTTTTCTTTACCTTCTTTGACCACTTGTTTGCCGTTACAGAAAACTTCACTTACTCGGTGTTTAAGAGTCATGCCATGAAATGGTGTCCAGCCACAGCGGGACTGCATAGCAGAGTCCGTAATTTCGTATCCTGCTTGAGGATCAAGAACCACAAGATCAGCGGCTTTACCTGTTTCAATTGAGCCTCTTTCTTGATCAAGGCTATATTTCTTAGCGGGGTTCGTTACAAGAAGTTCAATAAGCTTAGGCCAGGTGATTTTATCTTCTTCAAGATGCTTTAACATAACAAGAAGAATGGTTTGAACCCCAGGCATGCCTGAAGGTGAGTGGGGATAGCCTTTGTCTTTTTCTTCTTTTGTATGAGGAGCGTGATCTGAACCAATGATATCAACCGTACCGTTGTGAATTCCTTCCCAAAGAGCGTCAGTATGACGTTTCTCTCGAACTGGAGGATTCATTTGTGCATATGTTCCAAGCTTTTCATAGCAATCAGGAGATGAAAGAGTGAGGTGTTGAGGAGTCACTTCTACGGTGCAGGTATCTTTATTTTTTGCTAAGAATTCGATTTCCTCTTGAGTTGTAATATGGAGGACATGGATTTTTCTCTTACACTCTCTTGCAAGCTCAATGATTTTTCGAGTTGAGGAAAATGCAGTTTCTACGTCTCGCCAATTTGGATGATCGATAGCTGAGGTGGCCTTATCTCTAATGGGAAGTCTTTCTTTAAGACGAGTTTCGTTTTCACTGTGAACAGCAATGGGAGCGGTCGTTTCTTTAAAGATTTTTTTTAAAATTTCAGGATGATCAACTAAAAGATCCCCTGTGGATGAACCTAAGAAGATTTTGATTCCACAGCAATTGGGGATTTCATCAACTTTTTTAAGCTCTTCAAGATTGTCGTCAGTTGCTCCCATAAAAAAATGAAAGTTTACCACTGATTTTTTATTGGCGATTTCAACTTTTTCTAAAATTCTTTCTTTCGTTGTTGTGGAAGGTTTCGTATTGGGCATCTCACAGAAAGTTGTCACTCCTCCCATGGCGGCGGACTTAGAACCGGTCTCAAGGTCTTCCTTGTGAGTCAGACCTGGGTCTCGAAAATGAACTTGAGAGTCGATAATTCCTGGAATAATAATCTTTTCAGTACAATCAATGACTGTTGATTGATTGACTTCAAGGTCTGGTCCTATTTCAGCGATCTTATCATTTTGGATACGAATGTCTTGTGCAACAAAGTCATTGTTAATAAAGGCTTTAGCATTTTTTAAAAGAAAGTCGGTCATTTTATTTCCTAGTGTTTAATTTTATATTCTTCGAGTCTTGGTTTGAGTTCATTTTCATGTTGATCTGGTACCAGAAGTTGAACCTGAGATTCAATATGGTCTCCTTCGACATCAATTTGATAATGGGTCACCACAATGAGTGGGAGAGATTCTTTGTTCCAGATTCTCGATTTAAAGTCGTAGAGATACATGGATTCTTCGGCTGTTTCGGCAGAGGTCTGAACTTTCTCCAGAGTGACCCATTGGTTTTCAAGATAAATTTTAAAGTGATCGCGGCAGAAGTTGAGTTGATCGTGTTCAATTAGGCAGGACTCACAGAAGCTATCGCCGCAGATGGCACAGATGCCTTTTGACCATTCATCAGGATGATTCTTGCACTTTTGAAGAGCATCATCTTTATTAACATCGGAGCTGTCTTGCTGTTTTTCTAGCTTTTTGAGCTTAAGAAATAAAAAAATTACTGCCGATATGATAATTACGACAAAAAGGACTAAAATGAGGATAATTGGTTCTTGATTTTCAAGGGACATGGCCCATAATAGCAGGGCTTAGCCGCCCTTAAGAGACCTAGCGCAGCAATGATTAATCGCCTTTTGGAGTAAAGAAATATGGCCATCAAACTTTATGATACTTTATCTCGGACTAAAAAGCCGTTTACGACGATCGAAGAAAACCAAGTCAAAATGTATGTTTGTGGACCTACGGTTTATGACTATCTCCATATTGGAAATTTTCGAGGCCCGATTTTCTTCAACTTAGTAAGAAACTGGTTTGAGGCTTCTGGTTATAACGTAACCTATGTTTATAACTACACCGATGTCGATGACAAAATCATCAAAAGAGCCATTGAAGAAAAAGTTGAATCAACAGTCATTAGTGAAAGATATATCGAAGCCTTTAGAGAGGATTTCAATCGATTAGGTCTTAAGGCCCATGATCACAATCCTAAGGTTACCGAGTTTATTGATGAGATTGTCCAATACGTTGATGATCTTGTGAAAAAAGAGAAGGCCTATGTGATCGATGGGGAAGTCTTTTATTCAATTGAAAGCTTTGAGACTTATGGAAAGCTTAGTGGCAAAAAACTTGAAGACCTCAATGCTGGTCAAAGAGTTGAAGTTGATCAAAGAAAGAGAAACCCTCTTGATTTTGTTCTTTGGAAACCATCTAAAGAAGGTGAACCAGCCTGGGATAGTCCATGGGGTAGGGGAAGACCTGGTTGGCATATCGAATGTTCTGCCATGATTCGAAAGATCTTAGGAGAGAGTATTGATATTCACGGTGGAGGGATTGATCTTATTTTTCCTCATCATGAAAATGAAATTGCCCAAGGTCAGGGTTGCTGTGATGCTACTTATTGCCATTATTGGATGCACAATGAGTTTGTAAATCTTAAAGATCAAAAGATGTCGAAGTCCCTTGGTAACGTTATTACGGCAAGGGCCTTTATGGATAAGTATGATCCTGAAATCTTAAAATATGTGATGCTCTCGAGTCATTACCGCTCACTTCTCAATATGAGCGAAGAAAAGATTCAACAGTCTATTTCAGGGCTTGCAAGAGTTTATACGACCTTAAAACATTGTGATGAAATCTTAAAACGTGAAAGTGACGATAAAGCAAGGCCACTTGATAATATTGTAAAGCTTGGAGCTGAGCTGGATAAAAAAATTGAATCGGCACTTAACGACGACTTTAATACTCAGGGGACCTTTGCGGCGCTTTATGAAATGGTGAGGGCCTTTAATGCTACGAACCTCATTAATAAAAAGAAAAATGCAGCAGGGGTGCCGACGGCGAAGTTTGTGAAGGAGTGGATCAGTAAGTACGGAAGCCTCATGGCCCTTTTCCAAGATGATCCAGTTGATCTTTTAAAGAGATTGGATGCCATTCTCATTCGCGAAAAGAGTATCGATGTCAAAAAAGTCGAGGAACTTATTGAGGGGAGAAATGCGGCAAGGGCGGACAAGGACTGGGCCGAGTCTGATCGCTTAAGAGATGAGCTTCTCGAAATGGGAATCACAATTCTCGACTCCCCAGAAGGCACAGTCTGGGAAGTTTCCAAATAACCCAAAAAGTGCCAGGTACTTTTTAGAAAATGTCAGAATCCGAGTAGTCTTATTGGCTACTTACCTTCTTCTTTGTCTTTAATACGTTCATTAAAACAACAAACCTTTCGAAAATTCAGATAGTTAGGATTACTTTTCTTACAAGTTCTAAAAAGTACCTGGCACTTTTTGGAAAAAGTACCTGGCACTTTTTGGGGCACTTTTTGGCTTTTAGGGGAGGGGAATTGGTTACCTATTTGGGTTTAGGGTGGGGAAATCGCTTATACTTTAAGCGCTGTGTCAAAAATTGTTTTAATGATTATATTTCTTTTTTCCTTCCTAAATGGTTGCTCAAATATCGAGAGTGGTCAGTATATTGTTGTTCAAGAGACTGACACGATCATGAGCCTCTCTAAGGACTTTGGAATTGATGCCAACAAGATTCTCGCGGCCAATCAGTCTAGGGAGTTTAGAGTAGGTGAGCCTTATTTTATTCCCATGCCTGCTGGTTTTATGAGAATCATGGGTCGTAGCCCCGCCAGTACCAAAGGTCGAATGGGGATCTCAAATGCTGCCTTTGTAGCAGGACCTCTTCTTTGGCCA
>JBMYPC010000167.1:0-6093 GCA_049599895.1 Bacteriovoracaceae bacterium
TCACCTTCTCTCCTTCATCTACTGGAACATGTACAATTACAGCAGATGCAGGTGGTGGAATCACTGATACAACAGGCGCGATTTCATCTTCAAACGGTACTGCAACTTCATTTAGTATTACTCTTCTTGGTGGTGGAACGACAACAACCGCCGGAGAGAACTTTGGCCTTAGAATAACAGCTTTAGACGCTGATGGAAATCGAGCCTTTGATTATTCACCTGCCACAACATATACCATCACTTCGACTCTTACCAATTCTCCTGAAGGAACAGCTCCTGACACTTGGAGTGTTTCTTCGTCAGATTTTGTTTTCGGAGAGGCGATTATCTTTCCAGTCAAGGCCTACAATGCTCAGACTTTTACAGTAACAGTGACGGAAACAGTTGGAGGCGCCGGACTCGCCTCGACTTCTGCAACCCTAACAAATCAAGCGAACTCTCTTAATCATTATGCAACATCAAGTGGTTCAGGCACCTACACAGCAGATGGTGTCACAACCTTTTCTTTTACTGTCGAAGCAAGAGATGAATATGGAAATGCAACAACCACTGGAATCACATCCAATACTGTTAATGCTGTAACTCCGGTCTATTCATCTGGGGATGAAGCAACCGTTGGATCATTCTCAGGATTTACGAGTTTCACTTTTGGCGGAGGCTCAGCGACAGAAACAATCTCAGGGCTGACTTATGATATCTCTCATGAAGTTGAAGTCGTGGTTTCCGATTCAGCTGGAGTCACGACAAAAAGTGGAGAAAGACTTGCTATTGAGTTTGATCCATCACCAAGCTCTATTTCAAGTTATGAAATTTTTAATATTAGTGATACCACACCTGATGCAGGCGATACGATTACGGCACAAATTAGGGCCCTAGACTCTGCAGGCAATGTCGTCACAGATTCGACGGATGAGTCTATCGACAATGCCCTAGAAGGCTATACCTTTACAGTGACCTTTGGAAGCTCAGCGAATAACTCTGATTACGGAGACTCACCCACTTCAAGTGGACTTGGAAGTTTAACTTTTACAGAAGGTGTCTCAAGTACATTTAATTTAGCCTTCTATAATGATGAGACTGTATTAGGTACAGATATTGATATCGATGATGGAAACTCTCGAGTCGGAGACGCTGGAAGTAATGATATTACCGTTTCCACAGCAAGCCTTGATCATTACTCTAACAACGCCACTGCTCCAGCTTCAATTGACGGAGACGGAACCAGTACTTTTACCGCCACTATTAATGCTCGAGATGCCTATGGAAACATTGTAACTGGTGACTCTTCAATCACACTTACTCCTGTCGCTCAAGATAGTCATACAGTCGGGATATTAGGAGGAACAAAGACTCTTAATATGGCCAGTGGGACAACAACAGTTACTGACCTTACCTATAATGCTTCAGGAACATTAAAACTTGGAAGTACAGGAGGGACGGCCTCCATTGATACAGCGACAGCCGGAAGGTCGACGGTCTATTCATTTGATAGTGTTGCCGGAACTGTTGATAGTTACCTTGTGGAAATTCTTGATGGAGCGAACCCTACTGCCGGTGATTCAACCTACAGAATACGTCTTACGGCAAAAGACAGTTCAGACAACACGATTGACGATGATTCAGTTGATGCCACTTTAAGTGCAAGAACATTTACCATATCAGGGTTTAGCGCTTCCCCTGAAGGAACGGCCTTCTCCCCCGCTGCAGGATTTGTCTGGAGTTCTGAAGTGACGACCGGTAATGAATCAGACTTTACAGACGGAGTTGCTGTACTTGAGATTACACCTGTTGCGGCTGAAACCATAACATCATTTACAGTGACCGACAGTTCTTCAATAAGTGGAACCTACTCGGGAAGCATAACTATCGATCCAGCGACTTTTTCTAAAGTTGTTATTGCTGGAGCAAGTTCAGGAACTGCGGATGGCAATGATGCTAGCCCCACTGACTATACAGCGACAGTTACAGGTCGAGACACTTACGGAAACGTGACCACAGCACCAGGAGCAACTGGCTATACAGCTCTTGTTCTTGATACCACCAGAATCAATGGTGTTGGTAACACTGGAACTGTTTCTTCAACTCCGGCGACAATTGATCTCACAACCAATGCCACAACGGTTGTGAGCGTAAACTATAACGTTGCTCATTCAACTCGATTTAAGTTCACAGATGCAGGGGCAACAGCTCTTATTGATTCTTCGCTTACCCCTATTGTGACTTGGTCAATGGATGCTTCTGTTGTGAACTCCTATACTTTAGTACCAACAAGCTCGACAGGTACAGCGGGCAGTGACTCAACATTCCGCCTTACGGCTTTTGATGCTGGAGGGAACCAGATTGTCGGCGAAGATACCATTCTTGATACCATCAGTTTTGACTTTAGCTCCAGTGGAACAAATTGTGATGCTCCTAATACAAGTGACTCTGGGTATGTAGCACAGCTCAATGGCTCAGATCTCTCTTCAGCAAATGCAGTCACAGCGACGAGCTTAGGTGGTTTTAGTAATGGAATTATTGATTTTCCTGTGACCTTTTATAATACTCAAGCTTCTTGTGGCGCTGTTGGCTTTCTTGATTTTACAGACACGACAAATTCAGTTGCGGGCTCAAACGGTTCAGCGATCACCATAGAAGCGGCAACAAAGTACTACGCAACAACTGCTGTTAGCGGCTTTCCACAAAATGCTGATGATACAAGAGTCAACACCACAAGTCTTACTATTACTCTCTATGATGAATATGGGAATGAAAAAGAAGACTCTACGGAGTCAGGAACATTTCTCTCTCTTCAAAAGATTTCTGGCTATGGTGTAAGTACAGGAATCTTAAAAGCCTGTGGTCCAACTGGAGGAGGAGCTGCAGCTAATTATGGCGATACCTGTATAACTCCTATTGATGTGACAACTATTAATCTTGATTTCTCAAGTTCAGCGACTCAAACTCTTTATGATTTAAGTTATGATGTCGGCCACACAATTGAAGTTCGCTATGACAATAGCTCAGGTGTCACAACACAAGCTTCAATAGCTGCTGATGCAGAAAACTTTTCTTTTACAACCACAACTGGAACTGTTGTCTCCTATACCTTTGTTAATCCCACAGGTCCGATAACTTCTGGAACAAGCGATACTTGGACAATTACAGCTTTAGATAGTGCCGGAAACACTATAACAGGAAGCGACTCCGTCCTCGATACTTTAAGTTTATCGATTACTGATAATACTGCAGGAGATTTTGATGCTCCAGATGGTGGAGACTCTCTTCAAATAAGTATTGGAGGTTTCTCCACAGGCGAAGCCGATGCCACGATCACCATCTACTCAAGTGAAGATGTGGAAAATAGTGATTTCACTCTAGTGGACTCAACAAACACGATTAATACTAATAATACAGGTGGTACCGTAACAGTAAACTCTGTCGGAGACTGTGATCGGTTTACTGCTGAAACAACAAACTTAGGCTCATCTCCTGATGCGGATGGAGTGAGATTAAATTCGACAGAAGTTCTTCTTACTTGTGTTGATGCCTATGGAAATGCAACTTCTTACGCTGGTGGAAACAATATTAAAGTTGATTTTGTTCATGTCTCTGATGCTCAGGCTTATGGCGCCAATACAGGAACACTGAAAGCTTGTTCACCAAGTGCAGGAAACGGTTGTGGAACACCTGTGGATGTCACAACTTTAACTCTCGATTTTTCAAGTCCAACCACGACTCAAACTCTTTATGATCTTAGTTATGACGTTGGTCACGATATTTATGTAAGGGCCTATGAAGATGGTGGATCAGTTACGACAGCTTCAGGTGACTCTGACCTTATTGAATGGGAAGCAGTCGCTGGAACAATTGCTTCATATACACTGACTCCTGTTAGTGGATCAACAAATGCAGGAAATGTGACTTCGTGGGAAATCCGAGCTTTTGATATTGCTTCAAATCAAATGACAAATGAGAATGGCCTAAATGACACAATTCTTTCTGCAAGATCTTATAGTGTTGTTGAAACAGCTGCCGGTTCAGGCAACATGGACGGTCCAACATCAGGAACAGTTGATCTTCCAAGCGGTGCTTCGGTTACTTTCTCAAGTGGTGTTGCAACTTTATCAGGTGCTGATGGACTCACTTTTTATAACTCTGATAACGATGTTCCGACAAATTACCTCGAACTTCAAGATGACCTTTCGAATACAGGGACCCTTCCTAGTGGCATGACAATTGATCCAGAAGGGATTGGAGCTTCATTTGGAGTTTCAACAACTGGTACATTTCCAGGAGATGCAAGTAACGACAACACCACTGATGGCGATACAGAAATCACAATTACTCTGTACGATCAGTACGGAAATGCAACAACTGATTCAACTGTTACAAATGCAACGATTACTCCAAGTATCACTACAAGTGATGCCAATTATACAACTCTTGGAAACTTAGAAGCTTGTGGTCCAGATAGTGCAGATGCGAATAACGGCGATGGTTGTTCAACTCCACTTGTTTATACGAGTTTAAGCTATGATTTTACCTCAAGCACAACTCAAGTTCTTTCAGACTTAAGTTACACCGCCCCTCATGACATCCAGTTCTTTTTAAGCTCTACTGCAAGAAGTGGTATTTCTACCGCTTCAGGTGACAGCGATTCAATTCAATGGTCAGCGGGATCAAAAGTGATCGACTCTTACACCCTCACCTTTGATAGTTTGAATGCAACTGCTGGAGCTTCAACGAATCTCACTCTTTCGGCCTATGATGCAGCTGGAAACTTAGTTGATCAAGCAGGCGAAGACAGCACATTAGATGCTATCACTTTTAACTTCACAGCAACTGCTGCTAATGATGCCCCCACAAGTGCAGACACTGTCGCTGATAACGACCCAGCTGATGGAAGCAGTTTTAATTTTAGTTCTGGCCAAGCAACTGTTCCCTATATTTTCTTTGCCGACAGAGTTGTCCTTGGAACAGCTGATGAGATTACAATCACAGATAATAATGGAGTGAGTGTCACTCCTGATAACTCTGATTCAATTGATGTGGATCCAGCAACCGCCACTCAACTTGTCTTTACCACTTCTGCTCTCACTGAAACAGCTGGAGTCTGTTCAGGGGCGGTGACAATTCAAACTCGTGACCCTTATGGAAACCCTTCAACAGTAGGATCAAACCTTTCAGTCACATTAGCGGGAGACTCAGGAACCATGAGTTTCTTTTCTGATTCTGGTTGTTCTTCAAGCATCGGAACGACTGCAACGGTTACTTCAGGAACGCATACATCAACTTTCTACTACACTGACACATCTGAAGGAACGACAAATATTTCTCTTTCTTCATCTCTTACAGATCCTAGTGATCAAGCTCACACGATCCAAGCGAACACAGCTGTTCAAATTGCCTTTACGACTTCAGCTCAAACTGTTGCCGCTGGTGATTGTTCCGCTGTGGTTACTGTTGAGGCAAGAGACACCTATGGAAATGACTCTGAAGTGGGAAGTAATACGAACATCACTCTCGCCGGTGATTCTGGAACTATGACTTTCTTTTCCGACTCTGGATGTTCAACTGGAATTGGAACCACAGCAACCATCACTTCTGGAACTGATGAAGTGAGCTTCTATTACAAAGACACTTCGGAAGGAACGACGAATCTTTCTTTAAGTTCATCTCTCACAGACCCAAGTGATCAGGCCCAAACCATTCAGGCCAATACAGCAGTTCAACTTGCTTTCACTACCTCAGCTCAAACAGTCACGGCTGGTGATTGTTCTGGAGTTGTGACTGTTGAATCACAAGATACTCATGGAAATGACTCTGAAGTCGGAAGTAATACCAATATCACTCTTGCCGGAGATTCTGGAACCATGACCTTCTTCTCTGACTCTGGATGTTCAACTGGAATTGGAACCACTGCCACTATCACTTCAGGAACTGATGAAGTCAGTTTCTACTATAAAGATACATCAGAAGGGACGACGAACCTTTCACTCTCATCATCTCTCACAGACCCAAGTAATCAGGCGCAAACCATTCAAGCCAATACTGCGGTTCAAATTGCCTTTACAACTTCAGCTCAAACTGTTGCTGCTGGAGATTGCTCAG
>JBMYPC010000168.1:0-6058 GCA_049599895.1 Bacteriovoracaceae bacterium
AAGAAAGACTGATTATTCCTGGTCGATCGAATCCCTATATTCTTAATAAAAATCGCTCTCTCTTAACGTTGATGGTGAAAATGCGTGATGAGGCCCACCGGTTTTCAAGAGTTCTTCACCATAAAGCTGAAAAGAAAAGAATTGTGACCAGTGAACTTGATCTTATTTCAGGGATAGGACCAAAGATAAAAGAAAAGATTCTTTCAAGACTTGAGATGCCTTTAAATGAATACCGCAGCTTCTCAAGAGCGAAACTATGTCAGTACTTTGATATCTCTCCCAGTATTGCGGCAAAGATAGTGAGTTATTTTGAAATGGTTGATAAGGGTGAAGAAGAGTCTTAATTCAAAGCGTGAATGACTTTTCTATTATCTTTTCCACATTCAGGGCAACGAGAATTCTCCTGAACAAAAAGATTTGAATAATCAGAAAGATGTGTCTGGATAAGCTTTGCTCCACAGGTGTCACATTCATTCATAAGCTTTCGAACTTGAGTTTGATCACCATAATATCTCAGGTAATTTTCAACTTGGTAGCTATAATCATTTTGAGTTTCATTTTTTGTATCATGTCGGTTTTTAGACATATTTTTCTCCGAATTATCGCAAAATATTCAATCGTTACAGACAATAACTAATTCGGTATATAGTAGTGAGGGGTTAAAAATCTGGATTAAACTTTTCATTTTAGGAGCATTTTTCCCCAAAAGGCTTGATTTGATATGACAAAACTGGAGACACAGGAATTTTTTGACCAGGAACTCAAACTTCTCATTGAAGAAGGAGAGTCATATGAAAGCTTTGAAGAGGCAATTCTTCCTTCTGACTTTCCCTTTCGAGTCACTAGGAAAAGAATTGGAGAACAAAATACTCCGACAATCCAGGTCGAGGCGAAACCGGAAGTGGTTAGAGAAGAGCCTACAGAAGTTTCCAAAGAAAAGTCTCCCGAGGTAAATATAAGTTTCAAAAAACTGAGGGAAGGACTTTTTTCAGAGGGTTCAGAGGCTGAAAAAGAGAAGGTTCAAACTCAAGGGAAAGAGGTTATCGATGAAGATGAAGATGAAGATGAAGATGGAGTTCTTCATTCCCTAAAGTTCAGAGAATTCTCCGAATTAAAAGATCGCCATCGAGAGCTTTTTAAAAAGTACGAACTTTTTGAAATGATTGGCAGATACTCTCTGACAAAAAACTTCGAAGAGCATTTAAATCAAAAAGAGGCCCATTCAAAGAACTTAGATGCTTTGTTTGTGGGTGATAATCTTAAGGAGAATGATGAGGTTCAAGACGACCTTCTTCTTAAAATTATGAACTCGACTCAGATTGAAGCTATTGAACGTTCATATACTGATCTTGATATCGATAAAGAGATTCTTCTTGAGTTGATTCTTTTAGAGATTGCTCTTTTAAAACCGAGGTTTGTCGTTGGTCTTGGATCTCTCGTTACGAATCTTCTTCTTAAATCAGAATTTCGTTTAGCCTCCATTCATGGGAAGTTTTATAAGATTTCTATTGAAGGCGTTCATAAGCTTGAGCTTATGCCTCTGTTTCATCCGGAATACCTTAAAATCAATCAGGGAATTAAGAGAGTGGCTTGGGAAGATCTTAAGGGTCTTATTGAGAAGGTTGGCCTTTAGGTTTACTTCACTTGTATTTTATTTAAGTACATAGCAACCATTCGAAGTTGATTAATCAGCTGGCGCTGATCACGGCATTCGTCGGGCACTTACGTTTCCTTCTCATGCCTTGTCCGCTCGACGTTTCAAAGCGTGCCACTGGCACCCTTTGCCACGGACCGGTGGCCCCGCAGGGGAATAGCAAACGTTAGTGCGCGGTCTTTAAAACACTATACTTGTAAACTAGGCAATTACCGTTGTAAAATACCAAAGGACGATTACTAGGATGGTATGGTTGAAGCTTCTCGTTGGTTTTATTTCACTTTTATTAAGTTTCGAAGCTTTTTCTGCTCATCCCCCTAACTACCTTAAATCCACTGAAACAAGAACGACAGGTTCTCCTCGAATTAAGATTAAGCTCAATCTCAACTCCGCGGTTATTAAACTTGATAGCGATAAAGACATTATCCTTAATCGAAAGAATAAAATTAAAAAGTTCACAGCGGGAACCCAGATCAAAATTAAATGTAAAAAGTTTTCGAAAGAGCTTGGAAAGGAAGACCTCTTTGCTGAGATTCTTTCAGACAATGGAATAGTTCATGTTAATGCTGATACTTATAGAGGCAAAATAAAAGTCTATAAAGATCATCTTAAAAAGAAGTGTTTTGTTGTTGGAGATATGGATATCGAGGACTATGTTCAATCAATTCTTCCTCGTGAAATGAATGCTTCGTGGCCGATTGAAGCTTTAAAAGCTCAAGCAATCGCTTCAAGAACTTATGCCCTTCATCGCTTGATTAAGTTTAAATCAAAGAATCCTAATGTCGTTTACCATCTCGAGAACTCTGAAAAAGATCAAGTTACCGGAAGTCTCAAAGACTGGAATAAAAAAACCACAAAGGCGATTCAAGAGACAAGAGGAAAGGTTCTTGTGAATCGAAATAAAGAACTTGTTCCCGCTTTCTTTCATGCAAAATGTGGCGGTGGAACTCTTGTTCCAGGTGATGTTTGGATGAACACATACCAAAGCTATAAAAGGGTTCCTGATCCCTATTGTGATGGTGCTGGAAGACCCAATTGGAAGTACGAAGTAAAGGGACAAAAGTTTGAAAAGTTTCTGAGTTGGTACTTTCGAAAGAAAAGAGGGATGAAGGGAATTCCAGGAAAGTCTGTTCTCATAGCCAATGATTCAACAGGAAATCCTTATCTCAATTTATACATCAACCGTAAGACTTATCTTGTTCCGAAAAGTTCTTTTCGAAGATATTTCGGAAGGTTTAAATTTCAATCAAATCATTTTCGTGTCATGAAATCCGGTGCTGGTAACTTTATTGTTTATGGAAAAGGCCATGGACATGGAGTGGGCATGTGCCAAATTGGAAGTCTTGTGATGTCAAAACAAGGTAGGCCCTACGATGGAATCCTTAGACATTACTTTCCTAATCTTAATATCGTTTCTTATTTAAAAAGGTAAAAACTAAAAAAGGCGCAGCTTAGAGCTGCACCTTTTCGAAAGAGGAGGGGAAAATTATCAAGCATCCTTGCCTGGTTTTTAATTGTTTTTTGTTTTATTGAAAGCAGTGGGGGCTTGCATAGTAAACTTCACTATAGAAGTTTACAGGGTATCCCACAGTTTGCCCGTTGGAACCATTATAGTTTCCATAGTTATCGTGATACGAAATGTTAGTATAGACTGTTGGGGTTGAAGTGACGATAGCGCCTTCTTCAATATTAGGACAGACTGGAGTCTTAATTTGAATTCCATAATATCCTGTATAAACCTGTTCGATTCTGTTTCGATCAGAGAATGCTCTTAAAGTTTGAGTTCCGTAATAGTCATATGTTTCGATTAATGTTTCGCACATTGAAAATGTAACATCAAAACCATTACCAGTTCGAGTTAAGAACATAAGGTCCCCAACAGCACTTTTAGCGTAATAAACCATTGAGTTATTGTCGTTTCCACCTGAGCCTGGCTGAAGTGGAACTTGTCCTGCAAGAGTTGTTGTATTGAAAACAGCAACCTGAGATAGTCTTTGTCCTGTGAAAATAGTGTTACCGCTTTGCCCAGCAGTACAGGGAGTGTTGTTTCTTAGACGTTTGATTCTTGTTCCTGAGCTACCACTTAGATCTGTGCGGTAGACAGTACCGTTAAGTGGTCCATTGTTGTTTGTGTTGTTGACTCCATCATCACCTTGCTGTTCTTCTGAATCAGAACCACAGGCAATGAGAAACAACAGCGCCAAATACATCGGGGCTTTGGCGACCCGTTTGAGAAAATCTCGTGTTCTCATAATTACTCCTTCTTTCTAAAAGAATAGGCTTGCAGGGAAAGCTAAATCTTTTAGTCCACCTGAAGTTCTGTATTCTTTGTTCTGTTTACTTGCAGAATGTGTGCCAAAAAAAGTCCCTCCGTTTGACCATTCGACAATGAGTAACCCCCCGTAATTTTAATGAGTTAAAGGGGGGGCGAGTTGAAGCCGTGTAAACTTTAGAATTATTTCATGCAGGTGTTTAAGAAATGGACGCTTTTTTCTAAGGTTCTTCAGAGCTTGAGAGCTCAGGAAATACAGCTAAGTTGCCGATAATATTATCTACAGGAGCAGAGATTGTTAAAACAGAACTCATTTCTTGCGAGTATCTTTTCAGATATTTTTTCAATTGATTCTAAACACAGATTTAGACTCCTGACTTGTTTTAAGATTCTCCTTGGTTCCATTTCTTCTCTGGTGATCCTTCTTTTATTAGTTTGGCTTTTGCTTGAAATGAACTTTTACTACAACATTTTTTAAAAAATGGTCTGAGTTTAAAAAGATTTTTTATACCTACCTCTCAACTCAGTTTTTAAATACGCTTCCTTATATGATTGCGCAAATTGCTCTTATTCTTTTTATTGGTCTTTACATTGCCAATCTTATGCTCAGACCTTTTGAGCAGATCTCTCGCCATTGTCATAATCTTTTAAATGGTGAGAATACTTCAGAGTATAATTCAGATTTCTTTTCTGACTTAAAGCTTTTAACTTCATTTTCAGAGTACTTCTTTAATGCTCTTTCTCGGGTCATTAAAGATCCCAAAGACGAAGTGGTTGTTCCTAAAAAGTACAAGAAATTTCATACTCCTATTTTTGAGGCAGGCTTTTTCTTTCAGTTTAGCTTTCTAATACTGATTATTTCAGTCTTGAATTTTATTGGAGTTTATCACTTTGTTCAGAACCTTTATGAAGCGGTCCTTAAATTTGCAGAACTGACACTTGCTTCAGACAAACATTCGACAGATTTTCTTCTCATTCAATATCAGGTTTTTCAAACGGCGATTACTTTGACTCTCGCTTTTCATATCTTGATCAATATTTTTCTCGTTTTCCATCTCTATTTTAAAGTTGCCATTCCTGCCTTCGGGATTTTTGCAACCATGCGTAGTTATCTAAAAGGAAACCGAAAGGCCCGGATACATCTCCTTGGTCATTACTTTCTTCGTAGAGATACCAAGGTGATTAACCTTTATTTGAGGGAAGTTGAAAAGAAATTGACACAAAATTGATGATCCAATTTCAAACACCTGTTATTATCTTTATATTAGGAATTTCATTAAACGGAGAGGAATATGAAGTTATTGATTAGTCTTGCTGCTCTTATGGCCCTGACGATTGGTTGTGTTTCTGACAAGCAGCTTGAAAAGAAGGTTACTGAGCTCTTAAAAAAGAATCCCAATATATTAACAGATGCAATTAAAGAAAACCCAAGTGAGTTTGTTGGAGCTTTCCAGGAAGCCGTTAAAAAAGCTCAAGGAGATCTTGCAAAGAAAAGAGAAGAAGCAGAAAAAAAGAAGCTTGAAGCAGCTTTTGAAAATCCCCTTAAGCCAGTCATTAGAAAAGATGAATCTATTAGAGGGACAAAGGGAGCACCAATTGTTCTTGTTGAGTACTCTGATTTTGAATGTCCCTTCTGTACAAGAGGATTTAATACAGTAAGAACTCTTCTTAAAAAGTATGATGGAAAAATTCAATTTGTCTTTAAGCACTTACCACTTAGCTTTCACCCAAATGCGATGATTGCTTCTAGGTACTATGAAGCTATTAGACTTCAAGATGAGAAAAAAGCATTTGAATTTCATGACATGGTTTTTGATCAGCAAAGCAAACTTAAAAAAGGTGAGAAGTTTGTTATCGCACTTTCTAAAAAGCTTGGTGTCGATATGAAGAAACTTGCCAAAGACGTTGAGTCTGAAACAGTGAAAAAGAGAATTGATGAAGACATGAAAGAAGCGGCGAAGTTTGGAATGCAAGGAACGCCAGGATTCATTATTAATGGGATTCCTGTAAAAGGTGCTTATCCAGTGTCACACTTTGAAGACATCATCAGTAAGCTTAAGGCCAAAGGAAAGCTCACTCTATAAGGGGCTTTCGAGGATCGTTAATCTAAAAAACAATCTTTGACAATAGAA
>JBMYPC010000169.1:0-6038 GCA_049599895.1 Bacteriovoracaceae bacterium
GAACTCTTCATAAAAAAGATTCTCTGTTTGCGCTGGTTTAAGGTGCTTTTGTTGAAAAAATGATTCAATAGTAGCTGACGAAAACTTCGAAGAGTCCACAAAGTAATCAGTGTAAATATCAAAGTATTTACCATTTTTTTTCTTTTTCCTTCTGGAATGTCCAAAGAAAAGTAAGTCCACTTCTCCTATGAAAAAAGGGTTTTTAAAAAGAAAACTATAAGGCAAAGAAAGAATTGTTTTTATTTTTTGAAGCTTATTGATTCTCTGTGAATGGGCTTTTCCGTAACCAAAAAGGTGATAGAAAACATCAGTGCAAACGAAAAACCTTGAAACATCCCAAAACCGAACTCCTTTGATCTCAGCCTCACAAAGACCAAGATCTTGCTCAATTTTAAATACTTTTCCCTGGAATTCTTTAAGGTTCATAGGCTTTTAAGATAAAGGTTTTTTAAGGGTGAAAATAAGAGCCGATGTAAAAAGATCTTCTTTTGAAATATGAGAAAGCTCCTTTTTAAAAACCTTCGTAAACCACCAATAGCGGTAATCGTAACGCCTTTGAATTTTGATATCTTCCCACTCCATGTGGTCTGAAAAGAGATCAACGAAATACTTCACATCAAATTTATTCATCTCGCTATAGGGATCACCATTAGTAATTTTTTCGCCTGTATAGCGATTCACTCCTTCATTAATTTTCAGTTCTTCGTAAAAAAATTGAAAAGCCGTAGGATCTTTAAAAGCGTTCTGAATATAAGGGATCGAGCTATAACCATAACGATGGGCCCCTTGGGGACTCAAAAAAAGCGGTCCAAAATGAGCATGTAAAGTCCCACCTGGTTTTAAAATTTTCACCATACTTTCAAGGACAACTTCTGGTTTATGAAAATGCTCAAAAGCATTATAGGAAACCACATAATCAAACTTTTCTTTAAGACTCTCATCATCACCAAACCCATCTCCAAGATCAGCTTCAATGTATTTTGCATGAGAGAGCTTATTCTCTAAGTTTAGTGCTTGAACTTGGTCGCGATACTTCTGAGCCGAATAATCAAGTCCCATTGCCGACTGAAAACCAAAGTCCCTCGACGCCAAAAGGATTTCGCCGCAACCAGCTCCCACATCAGCGATGGCCTTTCCCTTAAAATCAAATCCCATTTTCTGAAGTTCATTCAACCTAAAGGCCCCACGAGCAAGAAGTTTCTCTGATTGATATTCCCCTTTTGGCTTCTCTAAAGGAAAAAAAGAATTGAGGGCCTTAAGAAAATCAAGGCTTTCACTCTTTTCAATCCCCTTCCACCTGGATTCATTGTAAAAACTGTAGACTTTTAAAGCCTGGGAATAAGGAAAGCGAAAGCGGTTCAACCGATCCCACAAAAAAACCACAAATTGGTAGAGAAATGGCGGTAAAATTTTTTGAGTTAACGCTCTCACCCAAATCTTCCAAGGTTGCAAATTGATAAAGCCTAATTATTACTCAATAAACGGGGATCTGTCCCAATTTTTCCTCTTTCACAAGGCGCTTCTGTTAGGTCAAAGGTGATGACTTTTCGACTGTTTAGAGATAGCCTCAACCCCTAGTAAAAACGATTCTAACTTCAGGCGTTAAAGGTTATGAAAAGACCTAAAATACACGATGTTGAGAAACTCTTTAAAAGTCTTGGACTTGAAAGTGGAGATACGGCATTAATCCATAGCGATATCATGTCACTGGGACTTGTTGAGAAAGGGCCTGACGGAATTATTGAAGCTTTTTTTAATGTCACTGGTCCAGAAGGAAACCTGGTTGTTCCTGAATTTTCATTCTCATTTTGTAAGGGTGAAGTCTTTAATCCCAAAAACGCTCCTCCTATTACAGGAGCTTTTTCTAAACATTTTCTTAAAAGATCAGATTCGATTCGATCAATAAATCCCAATCATTCATTTTCAGCAATTGGAGCAAAGGCCAGCGAGTTAATGGATGCAAAGGGAAAAAGTTCATTTGGAGAAGAAACTGTTTTTACAAATCTTCTTAATCAAGATGCCAAAGTACTTTTACTTGGGACTTTCAAAAATTCTTTTTTACATTACTCTGAAAAACGCTTTGGAGTTGAGTACCGATATGACAAAGTTTTTAAGGGACTCATTCAAATAGAAAACCAAGACGGAAGTTTTAATGAATATGAAGACGAGTTTAGCTTCTACGTTCGAAACCTTGATGCCAAAGGGACTGAAGAAGAAGATCGTTTGGAGGCAAGAGAAAAGTTCTTTAACTCTTCTGTTTGCAAAGAAGAGAAATTTTCTTACGGAGTTCATCGAAGTTTTAAAGCTTCTGAGGGTGTGGATTATTTTATTGATCAACTCACAAAAGACCCACTCTATTTTGTCGATAAAAATAAATATCAAGCTTGAGCTAATTGAGGAGCATTTATGGATAAACTAACTGAGATTTTTAACCAAGTTTTCAACACAGACGTCTCTGATCGAATTCAAGACCTAAGTCCAGAGAACTTTCCAAACTGGGACTCTTTGGGACATCTTCACCTTGTCACTGCAATTGAAGATGAATGGGACATCGAGCTTGAGATTGATCAAATCAATGCCATGAAAAGCTACGCTGATATTGTGAAAACTCTCAAAGATCTGGGTGTTCAGTAGATCATGAACTGCGCAGGCTTTTTACTAGAAAAATTTCAACCTGATTCTCAAGAAAATAATCTTGATGAGATTTTTTTACTAGGAAGAAGCCAACCTGCTTCTAAAAAAGAGTTGCTTGAACTTATCTCAAGTATTTCGAAAACTTTAGAGGAACAAACACTTCCCCCTCTAAGCCCAATAACTCTTCTTTCAGAGAACTCCCTTTTCTTTGCAGCTTCTTATCTTGCCATAATGGCCAAAGGTCATATCTGCGTTCCCCTTGATACAAAGGCCAGTCAAAAATACTACCAACATGTTCAAAGAATTACAGAGTCGCCCCTAACGCTTGTCTCGAACCTTCAAAAAGAAACGAATACATATATTGAGCTCTTCTCGAAGACAATACAGGAAAAAGACTTAGATCCTTCTCAAAACAACGTTACCTTTAAAAAAGTTGATCCGTCTGATACCGCATTAATTATATTTACAAGCGGCTCAACTGGAGACCCCAAAGGCGTTGAGCTATCTCATGGAAACATCGTCGCCAATACAGAAAGCATTATCGAATCACTCTCAATCGATTCAAGTGATGTTCAAGAAATCGTTCTTCCATTTTTTTATAGTTTTGGTTTGTCTCTTTTAAATACTCACCTAAGGGCCAATGCAAAGATTGTTATCAATAATGAGTTTATGTTTCCTGAAACAGTTCTTGAAGACATTGAGAAATATAAAGTCACAAGTTTTTCAGGTGTACCAAGTTCTTATCAATTCCTTTTAAAGAGATCTCATTTTTTAAAAACAGAGATGCCAAGCCTAAAGAAACTCACTCAAGCAGGAGGGAAGCTTCTTGATAAGACTGCTCTTAAAATGAGAGAAGCCTTTCCTGATAAAGAGCTCTTTATTATGTACGGCGCCACTGAAGCAACCGCAAGGCTTACATGCTTTTCTCTTACAAAAAACCCGTCAAAGCTTGGAACCATTGGGACACCTATTGCCAACGTTGAATCCAAGATCGTTGATTCTTCATTCTCAGAACTTGAAAATGGTCTTGATGGGAAAATTCTCGTCAAAGGCCCAAATATTATGAAGGGCTATTATAAAGATCAGGACCTGACGAATAAAGCTTTTGTAGGTGATTGGTTCATTACCGGAGACATCGGACATAAAGATCAAGATGGCCATATTACCATCTCAGGCAGAGAGAAAAGTTTTATAAAAAGTGCTGGATACAGAGTAAGCCCATATGAAGTTGAGGATGTTCTCAGTGATCATCCTGGAATTTTAGAATGTGCTGTGGTTGGTATTCCTGATCGCCTTCTTGGGGAAGCGATTAAGGCCTATATCGTTCTTCGTCCAGGTGAAGAACTTTCAAATAGTGAAATACTTGGATCTCTTCAAGAAAAACTTCCCAATCATAAAGTGCCAACAAAGATTCAATTTCTCGATGGGCTACCTAAGAAATCAAACGGCAAGCTTGATCGAGAAGCGCTTAAGAGGATGCAATAATGTCGCTTAAAAAAATTATTCTTATCGGGGCAAGTGGTGTCGCCCATGAAATTATTGATACTCTTTTTGACATCAATAAAGTTTCACCTGAATGGGAAATTCTTGGAATCCTTGACGATGCTCCTGAGAAAAAAGATCTTAACTTTTATCGGGACATTAAAGTTCTTGGAACAGCTGAGTTAATCAAAGATTTCGACCTCAGCGAAGTTTCTTTTTTTGTGACTTTCAGCTCTCCCGCGAACTTCCTTAACCGTAAAGCCTATATTGAAGGTTTAAATTCTTCACACCCTGGTATTAAATTTGCCAATATTATCCACCCTACGGCCTATCTTTCGGAAACAGCAAAAATGGGGACAGGCTGCTTTGTTGGTCACAATGTTCACTTAGACTCACTTTCAAAGCTTGGTGATCACAATATCGTTCTCTTTAATTCAATCATTAGCCGCTTTGTTGAAATTGATGACTATAGTTTCGTTTCTGCGAACGTCAACATTACTGGAAATAAAAAGATCGGCTCTAGCGTTTACCTTGGAGTCAAAACAACAATCAATGCCAATGTTGGTGACTGTGTTCTTGTCAGTGCCGGAAGTTTTATTAATTCCGATGTTGAGGATATGACATTGGCCTCTACTAAAACAGAACAAAACGTGCTTAAATTTAAAACTCTTAAGCGTTTTAACGCATTACTTTCGAGGCATTAATCATGAAGATGAATCATATTGGAATAGTCGTCAAAGACATCAAGAAGGCCCTTAAAACTTACGTTGAAGATTATGGGCATACCCAAGCTTCTGAAATACTTGAAATTGAAAACCAAAAGGTTCGAGTGGTTCTTCTCAATACAGGGAATGATGTTCACCTTGAACTCATCGAACCTAGTTCTGAAGACTCACCCGTTATGAGTTCATTAAAGCGAGGTGGCGGGATCAATCATATTTGCTATGAAGTTGATGATATCGAAGCGACCTATGAAAAATTTAAGGCCAAAGTTGTTCGCGACCTGAAACCAGCGCCAGAAGAGTATTTTAAAGGTGGTCGAACATTTTTTATTTACCGCAAGGGAGACCTCATTGAATTTCTTGAGAAATAGCCCCCACGCTTCAGAGATTGGAAAATCGATTGAAAAAACTCAAAACGAGTTTCCCTTTCAAAACTATTTAGACAAAAAGTTTGATGCTTATCATCTGATCTCTTCAACTATTAAAGACTTTCTCCCTCAAGGCGGAACAATTCTCGACTTTGGAGCCGGTTCATGTGACAAGACAGCAGTCTTGCAAAATATGGGCTATCAGTGTTCAGCAGCAGATGATCTTCAAGATCATTGGCACGAAGAAAAAGACTCTAAAAATAAGATTCTTAATTTCGCGGACTCTATTGGGATCAACTACATTCTCTTAAGAGATCAAAAACTTGAGCTTGAGGAAAACCAATACGATATGGTGATGAGCCACGATGTGATTGAACACCTTCACGATAGCCCAAAAGATCTTCTCAATATACTCGTAAAATCGATTAAACCAGGTGGCTATCTTTTTCTCTCTGTTCCCAATGCAGTGAACCTAAGAAAAAGAATTAGTGTTCTTAAAGGTGAAACGAACTATCCTCCTTATGATCAATTTTATTGGTACCCAGGTCCATGGCGAGGTCATGTTAGAGAGTATACAAAAAATGACCTCTCTCTTTTATCTCAGTATCTCAAACTCGATCTCAAACTTTTAAAAGGTGCAGATCATATGATTTGGAAGCTTCCAACATTTGCACGCTTCCCCTATTACCTCTTTACAAACTTTTTTGATGGTATGAAAGACACTCTCTATTTGATTGCTCAAAAACCAAACAACTGGAACCCTGTCATTGATAGTGAAGAACAAAAAGCGATTCTTCAGAAGTCTACAACTTTTGAATATAAAGGTAAGTGG
>JBMYPC010000170.1:0-6024 GCA_049599895.1 Bacteriovoracaceae bacterium
AGGGAAATGAAATATTAGATGAATAATATTTTATTCACATTGTGGATTCTTTGTTTTTAGACGGATTTATTCATTAATTACAGATGGTTGGGTGATATGTGGATTACTTGTTCTTGTTAATAGCCAAGCTTGGATTTGTTAAAAGTTGAGCTTTTCACATGATTGTTAACTTTGGATTAGTACGATTTAAGAATGAGATATTTCCTTATCCTTAAAAAGGACCCTTCTATCCACGGGAGCGTGAATAAGTTTTAATTTAAGTATTAATATAAGATTATATTTTTAAGGGAACTTATTCTTTTTCAGTTTTTCAAATGGGAGATAAACCGAAGAGTATCAAGTTCAGGTATTCCTCTGAGTTGAATGGATTTCATCATTAGATTATAAACAATAATCTAGGGAATTAAAGCATAGACTCGATTTCAATAATCGACTTTGAAAGCTCTCTATCAGTTTTCATTTTTTCAGTAATAGCACGAATGGCATGAATAACTGTCGAATGATCACGTCCACCATAAAATCTTGCAATTTCCTGCTGTGTCGCCGAAAGAATCTTTCTTGAAAGATACATGGCCACATGTCTTGGAACAGTGATCGATTTACTTCTTGATTTTGATTTCATATCAGCAATAGGAACTTTGTAGTGGTTACTAACAGCTTTAGCGAGGCTTTCAAGAGTGATTTTCTTTTCATCTTGATTACTAAGCTTTAAAAGTTCACGAACCATTTCTGAATCAACATCAACTTTCATAACATCTGAAAAAGCTGAGAGGCGGATAAGGGTTCCTTCAAGTTCACGAATGCTTGATTTCACGCTGCTTGCGATTAAATTATAAGCATCATCGGGAAGATAAAGATCTAGTTCATTGGCCTTTTTTCTTAAAATCGCAAGACGAGTTTCAAGATCAGGCTTTTGAATATCAATAACAAGTCCCCATTGAAGTCTTGTTTTGATTCTCTCTTCAATTCCTTCAATTTCATGAGGAGCTTTATCTGAAGTAAAGATAAGTTGCTTACCCTTATTATAGAGTTCATTAAAAATATGAAAGAATTCGTTTTGGGTTCCCTGCTTGTTATTGAGTTCATGAATGTCATCAATCATGAGAACATCAATTCTTTCTGAATATTTTTTCTGAAATGAATCAAGGGTTTTATTTTTAATGGCGTTAACCATTTCTTTCATAAAATCTCTTGCTGTGATTAAACAAATTACCATTTCAGGTGCTTTTTCACGAATGCCATTTCCAACAGCATGAAGAAGGTGAGTTTTTCCAAGACCTGAATCACTATAAATATAAAGTGATGGATATTTTCCAGAACGACCTGGATCGTTAGCAACTGCTACTGCTGTAGCAAAGGCCATGTTATTTGATGGACCTACAACAAAGTGATCAAAAGTTTTACTTTGATCGATAACAGAACTTTGTTGGTTTGCTTGGTTTACGTGGTTTAAATATTTACTTTCAACTTTATTCTCAAGGTCGTCAGACTTTGGTGTGAGGTCTAATTTGAAAGTTACATCTTTGATTTTCTTATTAGTATTATTTTCGTCCTTGTTATCCAATAAGCTTGTGAGGTTAAAGTCATTTGACTTAGTTTGAGTACTCACAGCAGGTTTACTCTCTAAATCATTAGAATTACTAGAGGAAACAATAATGTTTAAAGCAACAGGACTTCCAAGGGTTGCAGCAACGGTGTCATTAAGTAGTTGATTATATTGAGTTTCAACAAGGTTTTTGATGAAAGCTGTTTTGACTTCTATAGTGATTTCTTCACCTGAAGCTGCTGTAATTTTCAGGTTTTTACCAAAGAAAGCATTGTAATTATCAATAGTTAGGTTAGATTTTAGCTGTTCATGAATGGTAGAATTCAGCATTTCTACTAATGGATTGCTTCCTGCTGTTTTTGCAACCTCGGATGTGGATTTTGTGGAAAACATCGAGTTTTGCGTTTCTGGAGAATTATTTGTGGATTTCTTCTTTAAGTTATCAAAAATACTGGGTTTTTTGTTGTTAATGAAGTGGTCAAATGGAAATCCCTGACTCATAACTGCCTAACCCCCAAGCTGAATTATTAGTTTTTTGTTTGATCCGATTCAAGTGAGGAACATGGTTAGCACGTTTTTTGAAATTTTTTCAAGGGTTCTTTTTAATTGTTTTTGAATCTCCCCTATTACTTTGAACTTAGGGCCTTTTAGTTAAGTTTTTGGACAAATAAAAAGGCCCTAATTTTGTGGGGTTAGGCCATTGACCTTTTCACGCGTTGTCGATATAAAAACCAACACTAAAATTATGGCCCTGCACAAGTTGTGTAATTACAGATAAATAACGGAAGGTCGATATGAGCAAGCGAACATGGCAGCCGAAGCGAAAGAAAAGATTAAGAGTTCACGGTTTTCTTAAGAGAATGGCGACATCTACTGGTAGAAAAGTCATTAATGCCAGAAGAGCTAAGGGCAGAAAAAGTTTAACAGTTTCTGTTGGTGAAAAATAATTTAATTTCTAAAAGTTTCCTTAAATCCTTTTAAGTCTCAATTTTAGAATATGAATCAAAGTTTTAATAAAAGCTTTCGTCTTCGCACGAAAGATGACTTCGCGCAAATGCGAAAAAAATCCCGTAGATTTCATACAAGCCTTATTTCTTTAACAGTAAAGAAAAACGACCTTGGTTGCTCCAGGCTTGGCTTTGCTGTGACTCGAAAAGCAGGTAAGGCGAATATTCGAAACGTCTATAAAAGAGTTTTTCGAGAATGGTTTCGAACGTCAGAATTCAAGGACCAGAATTTAGATATTTTAATCGTTGCTAAGAAAAAAATTGATGATGAATTAAAAGCAACTTTGTGGAGTGAAATTCAACATATAGAGAAGTATCTTCGTAAATTCTGTGGTAGATAGCTTGTAATAATTTTTAATATAACGGAGATCGAAAGATCATGAATTCAGACAGTAAACGCGCGATTCTTGCGGTGGCCCTATCAGGTATAGTTCTTTTTGCTTGGAATAAGTTTTTTGCTCCACCACCGGTTGTAGCGCCTCCAGCGGCTGTAGAAACAAGCGTTCCCGAGCAGGTTAAAACAGTAGAGGGTAATAAAGCTCAGGGTGAAATTAAAGAAGGTGAAGCAGCTTCTGAAGAAGCAACGGCTGAAACTGAAAAACCTATTACTCAAATTTTTACTCTTGATAATCAAGGACATGAGTTTCAAATTGATAATCATTTAAGAGTTTTAAATGCAAAAAACCCAAATCAAGTAAGAACCTTTAATGAAACTGTTGAAGGTGGGTTTGGTCTCTTTTTAAAAGAAGCTCGTGGTGGATTAAAGCCGCTTAACTTTAATTTTGAGCAGCTTTCTGCGAATAAATTAAGTGGTCGAGATGCAGCTAATGGAATTCAATGTGATATCGAGATGGATGATCTCGGTCGAGTGAAATTTCTTTTAACTTCAAGAGAGGAAAAGTTTTACGCTTTTAATATAGAGTCAAAGGCCAAAGAGCTTGAAGGTGCAAGATTTCGTGAGCTTGTCACCTACACAAAAGATAGCGATCGTTTTGAGGTTGGAGAAGCTGATAAGCAAGAGCTTAATTTAAAGTGGTTTGGTATTGATTTTGACTACCATATCTTAGCGACAATTTTTGAGCCTGGCATGCTTTCCAATGTTGAACTTTCACAAAACGGTGTCGTTAATGTTGATGCTCTTAAAGGTAAGCGCTCGCTAGAGTTTAATCTTGTTTATACAAAGAAAGAGTATGGCCTTTTAAAGACTCTTGGTGGAAACCTTCAGAACTCAGTTGATTTTGGTTTCTTTGGTATTGTTGCCGTTTTTATCCTTCATTCACTTCAAGAAATTTATAATTGGATCCCAAATTATGGTTGGGCTATTGTTATTGTGACTTTCCTAATCAGATTAGTACTTTTTCCTCTGCAGTTTAAGTCTATTAAAAGTATGAAGAAGATGCAGAAGATCCAGCCGGAGCTTACAAAAATTCGTGAAAAGTACAAGGATGACCAGCAGGCGATTCAAAGAGAAACCATGGACCTCTTTAAAAAGTCTGGTGCCAATCCCCTTGGTGGATGTCTCCCACTTATTCTTCAGATGCCAGTTTTCTTTGCTTTTTACCAAGTTCTTTATAGTGCAGTTGAATTAGTTGAAGCTCCATTTATTTTTTGGATTACTGACTTAAGTATTAAAGATCCTTATTATGTTCTGCCTATTCTTATGGGTGTGACTTTCTTTTTACAAACAAAACTTAATCCAACACCAACAGCTGATCCTACTCAGAAAAAGATTATGATGTTTATGCCGCTTGTTTTTACTTTCATTATGAAAGATCTTCCGGCTGGTCTTAATCTCTATTTTACAGTTTCAACTCTTTTTGGAATTGGACAGCAGCTTGCGGTTTATAAGCTAGTTAAAGAGTAAAAATGAGCTATTATTCGGAGCCAGGAATAATAATTAATTGCTCCACTCCCCGCACATCCAATGCGGCAGTAGGGCTCATTAGAATTTCTGGATTCACCGATTTAGTCGAGCTTTCAGCGTTTTTTTCTAAAGATTTTGGTCCCATGGGACCACCTGATAATGGTCCTATAGAACCAAGAAAGCAGTACTTAACTTATCTTTTAGATGGCAATAAAAAGAAAATTGATGAAGTGTTGATAACCTATTTTAAGGGGCCAAATAGTTATACAGGTGAAAACACTCTCGAGATTACTTGTCATGGAAATCAACTTTTAATTGATCAAATTTTAAATGTCTTTACTAGCGATGGCCTATGTAGGCTTTCTAAACCGGGTGAATTTACCCAGAGAGCTCTTCAAAATAAGAAGCTTACACTTTCTCAAGTTGAAGGTCTTGATGCCTTTTTAAATAGCACCAGTCCCCTAGTTTTTAATCAATCTTTTAAGGCCTTAAAAGGTGAGCTTCATTCTGATTATCTTGATTTAAGAGAGAAGTTTTTAAAGCTTAAAAGAGCGGTTGAACTTGCTACTGATTTTAGTGAAGACATTGGTGATGAAAGAGTTAATGAAGAATTAAAAAGTACTCGAGATGAATTTTCTAAACTTTTAAACACACTCTTAAAGCGCGTGAATTTCGATAAAGAAACTTTTCTCTCCCCTAACGTTGTTTTGGTTGGGCCTGTGAATTCAGGAAAAAGTACACTCTATAATAACCTACTTGGTTTTGATCGATCGATTGTTTCTGATCAACAAGGGACCACTCGAGACTTCGTCTCAGAGCCTCTTTCGGTAGGTGAATCAACTTTTCGTTTAGTTGATACAGCCGGGCTTAGAGTAACAGAAGATAAAGTTGAAGTTGAAGGGATTAAGCGTTCACTCGATCAACTTAAAAATGCTTTTTTTAAAATCTTTGTGATTAATCCTGGGATTGAACTGCCTGAAGTTTATAAAAATGAATTAAAAAAAATTCACTTTGATCTTATTGTTATGACCCATGCAAAAGATTTAACGAGCGTTCAGCTGTTTAATGATTATAAAGCGAATGCTTTTATTGTTTGTGATCAAATGGATCTTGGTCAGTTTTACGCCCTTGATTTTGGTCCTATAGAACCAGCGCAAACTGGTCCCATAGGACCAGAAAATATTGAAGGTGAAACTGGTCCCATAGGACCAAAAAATAGTGAAAACCAAGTTGGTCCTATAGAACCAGATAATTTTCTTCTTATAGGTAAGGATGGTCCTATAGAACCAAAAACCGGTGGTCCCATAGGACCAGATGGGCAGTATATTAATACGATAAAAGTTCTAATTGAATGCAAAATCAAGGTGTTAGAGAATATTGAGCCTATCATTATTCAGAGACATTCAAGTAAAATCAGTGACTTATATAATTTATTCACCGAAGGCTTTTCTGAGGATGTTTCAAGTATTGATATAGGACTAATGTCTAACTTCTGTATGGAAATGGCTCAAATTCTCGATGAATTGATTGGCGTAGTGGCTCCAGACGATGTTCTTAATGATATTTTTTCAAATTTTTGTATTGGGAAGTAAGTTATTGTATAGTGC
>JBMYPC010000171.1:0-5813 GCA_049599895.1 Bacteriovoracaceae bacterium
CATTGCAGTTATTGCATCAATGGTACAGTTAGTAGAAATGGTTATTGAGAAGTTCCCAAAGAAAAAGGCCGGGATCATCTCACTTATGAAAGGTTCTCTAAGATCAAAAGTTACCAAGAACTACCTTGAAAAAAATAGTGGAAAATCAAAACTCTTCATTAAAACAAAAACTGCGGCCATGGGGGTTCGGGGTACCGACTTTAACGTTTCATTTAATCCAGCAAGCCAAGTGACAAACCTTGATGTTGTCTCTGGTGCTGTTGCCATGGCAAAGATTAATCCTTCTGATTTTTCAAACAATGATCACTCTGCTCTTGAAGGAAAAGTTTCATCTCCTCAAGCGGTTATGGTTAAAAAAGAGCAAACTTCAAACGTCAGTCCCAATGCTAATAGAGCGGCACCTCCTAAGAAAATGCCAAAAGAAAAATTAGAGGCGCTTAAGAAAAATGACGGCGCTGTAGCAGATTCTAAGAAAGAAGAAAAGAAAAAGAAAACGGCTGAGAAAAAGCAAAAGAAAAAAGAAGCTAAAGAGAAGAAAAAAGCTGAAAGGAAAAAGAAAGTAGCTGAAAGAAAGCAAAAAAGAAAAGAAGCTAAAGAGAAGAAAAAAGCTGAAAAGAAACAAAAAACAGCTGAGCGAAAACAAAAACGACAAGAAAAGAAACAGGCCAAACAAGAAAAAAGACAGCAAAAAGCTGAGCAGAAAAAAACTGCAAAGCAAGAGCCTAAACAGGCTCCAAAAGAAGCTCCTAAAAAGCAAGCGAGCACTGAAACCAAAACTGAAACAAAACAGGCACCTAAAGAATCGCCCAAAACAGCTTCAAGTCCAAGTACGGCAAAACCTGGAGCACCTGCTCCCAATGCCAAGGCTCCTAAAGGAGCTCCAGCACCAGGTGCACCAACACCTGGGCCGACGACACAAGCAGCAAATGCGCCAGTAATCGAACAACGAGGACCACAAGCGTCAGGTGTGTTGGCAGGGGCCCCACCAACTCCAGGAATAGGACCGGGACCTACCGATCCAATTCCTACTCAAGCCGCTCCACCTCCTGTTGATATGTCAGCAATGATGCCTGGAATTAAAGTGGGAGATAAAGAAATTGATGCTTCATCTGTTATGGGTGGAAATATGTTTCAAAATACTGGAGGTGGGGTTGAACCACCACCACAAGATGCAACAGCTTCGGCAGGATCAGGTCCAACAGCCATTGCTCCTCCACCACAACAAATTGTCTTTAAAGGCGCCCCATCAGGTGGTGATACCTCTCGAGCACCTGCTTCTGAAGGAACTGCAAATGGGCCAGCAGGTCCAGCCAATGGTCCAGGGCCAGATGGTGGAGATGATAAAAAAGTAGAGGACCCCAATAATCCACCACCCCCTATCGCAGGTCTTCCTCCAGTCCAACAAGACTTTGATGTTTATGAAGTCCTCAACGACGCTGACAATACAGAGATTGCAGAAGTCGCTGATACTGCGGCAGAAGAGTCTCAGGATGCTGTCGATGACATTGTCGAAGACGCTGCAACAGCTGCAAGTACAACAACGGCGACAATCTGCTTTCAGTATAACGGTAGTTCTTGTAATTAACGATCAAGTACTGCAATAAATGCTTATTTAATGTACTGATTTTCCTATATAAATCAGTACAATTTCCTTTATAATGTTAAGAAATGAACAATCTTTATAGGCTCTAGTTGAGAAATACACTAGGTTAAAAGGAATTAACCTGCCAATGAAGTACATTGGATTTGCACTACTCTTACTTTTTTCTTTCACAAGCTCTTTTGCCGAAGGGAGTTCTCTCGAAGAAATCGAGGAAGCTTTTAAATTAGGTGAGCACAATAAAGTTGTCTCACTTGGTGAAGCTTTTGTTGGAAACCGAAAAGATACCGGTATCGCCAATTACTACACAGGACTTTCCTATAATCGTCTTGCCCAATTTTCAAAAGCAAAACTCTATCTCTCTAAAGCGGTTAAGGCCAAAGTCGAATTCGAAGATGTCTATTTCGAGCTTGGTCAAAGTTTCTATGCTGACAATGACATGGAAAAATCAGCAAGGGCCTTTTATGAATCAGTGAAACGAAAGTTTAAAGTTGTTTCTTCGAAGTACTACATTGCCCATATCTCTCAAATCTTAGAGAAGTGGAAAACCGCTAAAAAGTTCTACAAACGTCTTCTCAAAGAAAAAGAAGCCGATGACAAGATCAAACAAGTAGCAAGATTTCAGTTAGGTGAAGTCAATCTTAGCTTTATCACCGATAAAAACCTTGAAGATGCTCGAACGCAAATTAAGGCCCATGTTCTTCCTCATCTTGAGAAATCAATTAATGTTAATCCAGAGCTTCCTCTAGCGAAAGTTATCGATCAAAGAAAAAAAGAGCTGATGAAAAAATATGCTCTTGATCCAAAATTTTTATCAAACGGAGCTCCTGCCCCAAGTAAGTACACACTGTCATTTAGCGAAAAGTTTAAATACGATGACAATGTCACCTATTCAGCAGAGCTTCCAACTTCAACGGGAACTCTTAAAGATAGCTATATTTTTAATACCACCCTTACGAGTGGTTATAACTATATCTACGACCAAAAATACGTCTTTAATCCCAACCTCACTATTGATCATACAAGACATTCTGACGATGTGAACGCCACAGTTTTTCAAAATAACGGCTACTCTCTCACAGGTGGACTTAGTAATACTATTCCATTTAAATTCAAGGGAAGACCAGGAAACTTTAAGTATAACTATTCTTATAAGTATGCCGCGAGAGACAGACTTCAAATTAAAGAAAATAAGTTTTCAGGAAGAACTCAGACTCACGCCTTATCAACATCTCTTCCCTACTTTTCAAAAGGCCCTACGACACTGAGTCTCTCTCTTGCTGACTTTAATACATATGATCCCAATCTTGATAGTCAGACACTTTCTTTTTCAACCACCCAAATCATGATCTTTCCCAACATGACCATGTTGATTCTTCTTTTTTCTTATAGTGACGTCGCTGTTGAAGATACATCAAACTCCACAAGCTCTATGACAATGAGAGCTGATTATTTAATTCTTAACCGCATTCCAACTTACACCTTTCAAGTAGGCTGTGGTTACACCATGACAGACACTAAAGAGCAGTCTGATACTCGAGGGACTGAAACCACTCTCGCTCCATCATTTAAGGTCTCAAAAAAGTTCAACAAAAAACTCTCGTTAAGCTACAAATTTGATTATTCAAAGAAGGACTCTGAAAGTGAGTCTTCAGCTTATACGAAAAACGTTTCGACCTTTGAATTAAAATACAATTTTTAAATTTCACTACTAGGAAGATTAAATGATTTCAAAAATTATTCAGTATCTTGGGATCCTGTTGATTATTGGTTTTTCAGCTGCATCAACATTCTTTGCTATTGCCGAAAGAGAGATTATTGACCCCTCTATAAAAAAGAAAATTCGCTATGCAACTTTCTTTGAAGATCGTTTTTATGACTACCGAATGCTTCGAACCCTTGATCGAAAAGCCTATGATGACCGAATCGTTCTCGCAGCAATTGATGATGAGTCTCTTAAACCTGAAAACATTGGTCGCTGGCCTTGGGATCGATCTGTTTGGGGACAGATCTTAAAGAAAGTAAAGCACTTCGGCGGAAAGATTATTGCCTTTGACGTCTTTTTCTCGGAACCACAGAAATTTTGTGACCAAGACTTTGATAGTGTTTTTGCTGAGGCCATTACGGACTTTCAGTCAAAACCTGGAAACTATATTATTCTCCCCTTTAAAGTTGATGATTATAACGACGATGCTTTTGCTGAGCTTCCAGAGAATCTCTATAATTTCATTATGGACTCGCAGCTTCCTCAAGGCTCAGATCTTCTTTCAACTTATATTTCAAAAACTGCTTACCCTATCCAAAAGCTTCTCGATCGTGAACCTGGTATGGGGCATATTCAGGCGCAAGAAGACCCTGATGGAATCTTTCGCCATTACCACATTGTTGCCAACTCTGAGACACTCTACTTTCCATCCTTTGGTCTTTTAACTTATATGCTTTACGCCGATGAAAGACCCCAGATTACAATGAACCAAAAGGGGCAATGGGTTGTTGAAACAAAAGGTGGAAAGCTTCCTCTTAACTTTAGAGGAGAATCTAAGATTAAATGGTTTGGTAACGCTGAAAACTTTCCTACCGTTTCTCTTTGGGACATTTATAACGCTGATGTAGATGATCCAAAATTCCACAGCACCCTTAAAGACAAGATTATTTTTATCGGCTCAACCGCTTATGGTGCTCACGACTTCAGACACACCCCAATGGATTCACAGATGCCTGGAATCTACTTTCACATGAACATGACTCATATGCTTCTTGAAGGAGATTTCTATAGGCCTGAGGAAGATTCGACCTTCATGAGTTGGACATTACTAGCGGGTGGCTCACTTATCATGATCCTTCTTATGCTTCTCAATAACCCACTTATTGATATTGTAGGTATGATCTTGCTTACAGGTGGGATGTATGTTGCCGATACCTATTTTCTCATTCCTCAAGGTTATCAAAACAAACTCTTTTTCTGTATTTTTAGTGTGGTTTCAATCTACTCCTGGTCAACCTTTCTTCACTTTTATCTCACCTCAAAAGAGAAAAAGAGGATCAAAGGGACTTTTTCAAGCTTCGTCTCTCCTGCAGTTGTTGATGAAATGCTTGCAAACCCTGATCTCGTTAAAGTTGGTGGGGAAAAGAAAAATATTACTGTGTTTTTCTCTGACGTTAGAGACTTCACCTCTATTTCAGAAAAGCTCTCCCCTGAGGAACTTGCCACCTGTCTTAATCAGTACATGGGAGTGATGACAGATATCATTTTTGAAACCTACGGAACTCTTGATAAGTATATTGGTGATGCCATTGTTGCCTTCTGGGGAGCACCTCTAAAAGTTGAAAATCATGCCTATCAAGCGGTCAAAGCCGCAATCAAAATGATTGAAGTTCTTCCAGGCATCAATGATAAGTTTAGAGAGCAAGGCTTTCCTGAGTTTAAACATGGAATTGGCCTTAATACAGGTGATTGCTCAGTTGGAAATATGGGATCAGATAGTATCTTCCAATACACCGCTCTTGGTGACAATATGAACCTTGGGGCAAGACTTGAATCTCTTTGTAAGTATTATGGTGTTCAGCTCAATATTTCTGAGGCCACCCTTTTGGCCATTCCCGAAGAACTTCGAAGTGAATTTCGCTATCGAATCCTTGATAAAGTCCGAGTGAAAGGAAAGGAAGACGCCGTGACGATTTACGAGGTCTATCATAAGTTTCACGACTTTTATAAAGACCAATCCGCTCATAATGATTATATGAAAGCTTTTGATCATTATCTTGCTCAAGAGTTTCAAGAAGCGGTAGATCTTCTGACTCCACTTGTTCAAGCCTACCCTAACGATAAATCTTGTAAGAGGATTAAGGAGTTTTCTGAGAACTTCATTCAAAACCCGCCTCCTGCTGACTGGGACGGAGTCTATACTCATACGACCAAAGGATAAAAAGGAAATATTTTCCTTTTCTCTATAAGGCCTTGAAACTTCAAGGCCTTTTTTTTATTCGCCGATAAGAATTGTATGAAAAGACTTTTCTCTATTTTCATAAAACTCTTCATTCTTGTGGCCCTGACTACGAGTTGTGCCAATCAGCGAATGCGTGAGTTTAAACTCAAAGAGCATAACTTAAAATTAGAAGGCAGAGTTCATCCCAATTTTAAAAAGAAACAACAGACGGTCTTTATCATCCCAAAAAATCGCTCTCTTTCAATCAAAGATAAGCAGTTCGTTAA
>JBMYPC010000172.1:0-5798 GCA_049599895.1 Bacteriovoracaceae bacterium
AGATTTTTCGGTTATTCGAAAATTAATTGAGAGTCTTTCTGAAAAGAAGCGAGGGATGATTCGAGATCAACTAGACAAAATTCAAGGTGCAGCAAAAAAAGGCAAATTTGGACCTCTTAGCTTTTCAGGGGGGGTAAAGCTCTATTTTATGCCGGGACTTATTTTTATTTGTAATAGAGCTGGCGAAAGAGAACTTTTTCAAATTGATGGCGAACTAGAGTTCAAGCTAAGAAATGATGCACAAACAATTCTTTCAAAAGCACACGGGGTTCTTGACCTGAAAGGACGGTTGTTCCCTTTTGTTTCATGCCCTCAATCCGAGAAACGTAATGCAAAACACCCTCTTTTTCCCAAGAGCACCGACTTTCTTCTTAAAAAAGGCTTAGACTGGAAATACCGGAGTCAAAAACACTCTTAAATAAGTGATGTTCACAAATGCTAGCTATTGCTACTTGAGTCTTACCTCGATAAAATAATTCTGATTTAAAATAGAGCAGTGTCGGTTGACATTAATCTATTCAATATCATCTTGTTATGGTCCCTATGTTATAAACTCCAATGGGTCTTGACGCTGAATATTATAAAACGGAGATACTTCCTTGATGAAACCACAACAAAAAACTTTCGCTTTTTGGATAATCTTATTTCTTCTCTTTCTATTCGTAGCCCGAATGGTTTCTGAAGGAAGACAAGGTTATCAAAAAATTAAATTCTCAGAGTTTGCTCGAGAAGTGCAATCGGGAAAAGTTGAATCCGTGACCATTAAAGGTGATGAGACGATCTTTGGTCAGTATGTTGAAGGTTATAAAAAGCCTAGCCGTTTTCAGTCGGTAGGTCCGAGAGACAAAGCATTCGACATCCTCGATAAAAACGGAATTGTTCCCAACTACGAGCCAGAGGAAAAACAAACTTTCCTAGCGAGCCTTCTTCTTAATTGGGGGCCGATGATTCTTCTGATTGTGATTTTCTATTTCTTTTTAAGACAAATTCAAGCAGGTGGTGGAAAGGCCATGAGCTTTGGAAAGTCTCGAGCGAAAATGCTGACTCCGAATGATAAGAAAGTTACTTTTGATAATGTTTCAGGAGTTGAAGAAGCCAAGGAAGAACTCAAAGAAGTTGTCGATTTTTTAAAAGATCCAAAAAAGTATACGGCCCTTGGTGGAAAAATTCCTAAAGGGGTGATTCTTGTAGGCCCTCCAGGAACTGGTAAGACTCTTCTTGCAAGAGCTGTCGCTGGAGAAGCTGATGTACCGTTCTTTTCAATTTCGGGTTCAGACTTTGTTGAAATGTTTGTCGGTGTGGGTGCTTCAAGAGTGAGAGATCTTTTTGAGCAAGGAAAGAAGCATGCCCCTTGTATTGTTTTTGTTGATGAGATCGATGCGGTTGGACGCCATCGTGGTGCAGGCTTAGGCGGTGGACACGATGAGCGTGAGCAAACACTTAACCAACTTCTTGTTGAGATGGATGGTTTTGAATCTAATGAAGGGGTCATCCTTATCGCTGCGACAAACAGAATTGACGTTCTTGATCCGGCACTTTTAAGACCTGGACGATTTGATAGAAGAGTCACAGTTGGTCCACCAGATGTAAGGGGACGTTTAGGAATCCTTAAGGTTCACACGAAAAATAGTCCTTTAGAAGAGGGAATAGACCTTGAAGTGATAGCTAAGGGGACTCCTGGCTTTACTGGAGCAGATCTTGCGAATCTTGTTAACGAAGCTGCATTACAAGCCGCACGACTTAATAAAAAGAAAGTTAGCGGATCAGACTTTGAATATGCCAAAGACAAAGTCCTCATGGGTCCAGAAAGAAAAAGTATGGTGATATCAGATCATGAAAAGAGAAATACCGCTTATCATGAAGCTGGACATACATTGGTGGCCCTTAATATGCCAAACTTCGATCCTATTCATAAGGTTTCAGTGATGCCAAGGGGAGGGGCTCTCGGTGTTACCCAAACATTACCAGATGAAGATCGCCTAAGTCTTACAACTGAAAAAGCTGAAAACTATATTGCTTTTATGATGGGTGGACGATGTGCTGAAGAGCTTATCTTTGGTTCTTATACCAATGGTGCAAGCAATGATATTGAAAGAGCGACACAGCTTGCTCACAATATGGTTTGTTCATGGGGAATGAGTAAAAAAATGGGGCCTCGTAACTTCAGTAGACCTGGGGCCAATCCATTTGGTGGACCTCAAGGTGAGAGTGTTGATTATTCAGAGGGAACGGCTCGCGAAATTGACAGTGAAATTGATGGGCTCATAAAAAACAATTATGAGCGCGCCATGAATATCTTAAAGGGCCATAAAGATGCTCTTGATCGTCTCGCGGAAGCTCTCATTGTTTGGGAAACATTGGACATCGATCAAATTAGAGACATTGTTGATGGTAAAGATATCGGTCTTCCTATTATCAATGCTAAGAAAAACGACGATGATCAAACGCCTACGGGAACAGCAGAGTCCTCAGTTGATGCTGACAAGGACAAAAAAGATGATGGCAAGTCTGTTGGTATTGTTCCTGAGCCGGCTTAAAATTTAGTCTATTGAAAGTTCTTTCAATCCTCAATTTGACTCCCGATTCATTCTCCGATGGAGGAGAGCACAATCGAGAGGAAGCTTTAGAGGCCACGATCAAACAGCAAAAGAAGTTTGGAGTCAGTCACTTCGATTTCGGAGCAGAATCAACAGCTCCTTTCAATAACGAGATTGACCATCTTCAGGAACTTTCTCGATTTGAGGGTACGCTTTATCCCTTAGTTCAGAAAAAAATTTTTGAGAAAAATGATGTCTTTTCAATTGATACCTATAAACCTGCTACTTTTCAGAGAGTTTATCAATTTCTTAGAGAGTTTTACCCACATAACAAAATCTGGTGGAATGATGTATCTGGTGTTTTAGATAAAAAATCCCTAGAGATCATTCAGAATGTCTCTCATGAAAACTTTCACTACATTTTTAGTTTCACCTTTGTTGATGAAAAGAAAAATACAAGTCGGCATATGGAATATACAAAAACGGACTTGAGCATAGAAGAGTTGATAAAAGAAGGGCAGGATTCATTTCAAAGGGCCCTTGGGATCTTGTCACCGTATTTGAACAAAGACCAAATCATTTTTGATCCATGTTTTGGTTTTTCTAAAACAAAAGAGCAAAACTTAGATCTTCTCGAAAGAGCAGATGAGCTGTTTTATAACATAAGTTCTGAGATTCCTGTTTTAATAGGTATTTCACGGAAGTCTTTTCTTCGTAAAATGTTTGATGATACCCAGCTCGATAAAACCCAAATGAATGAGCTTTGCGACTTTTATCAGATGCGAGCTGCGTCAAGATTTGGGCTTTTAAAGAAGTTTAAGAGAGATATAATTCTGAGAACTCATAAAGCTCACGTCTTTAATAAGCTTTTAAGCACCTGAAAATACCTCAGTTCTTAATCGATTCTAAAAAAAAATGACACTTCGAAGTATTTTGAGACGTTTTTCTTGTGGCATTGTGACTGGCAGAATATAACAGAAACAGCTGAGGGTGGAGTTCATGAGTTTTAAGAGTTTATTCGTTTTATTAATATTTTGCTTAAGTCTATCAAGTGGCGTTCAGTCTGAAGAAAATGAAGTTATTTATGGAAATGACGATCGAGAGCTTATTTCTTCCTCATCTGATCCAAGATATCAAACTTGGGCCAAGGCCACTGCTGCAATAGTTGTTAAAGATCTTATTAAGCCAGCGTTTGGAGATCTTATTAGTAAAATTGACGCCGTTGAGCTGAAAAACTCAAACTACCAAATTTGTGAAGATGAGCCTTTTGCAGACCGACTCATTACATCTCATTGTTCAGCTTTCCTAGTAGGCGATGATGTGATGGTAACTGCGGGACATTGTGTAAATAATCAGTTTGATTGCGATAATTTGAGTTTTGTTTTTGATTACCGCCAAGATCTTATCCATGAGAGTAAAGACCTTTTTATTTTTACGGATACTGTTTATAGCTGCAAAGAGATTATCGATTCCAAGTTGGATTTTGTTACTGAAGTTGATTATGCCGTTATTAGACTTGATCGAAAGGTTAAGAATAGAAAACCACTTAAGTTTCGTACCGGACAAGAAAAGCTTTCGGACTCGTCCTCACTTGCGGTTGTTGGCTACCCAATGGGTCTACCTGTGGTTGTCGCTGATAATGCAAAAGTGAGAGACAATGGCGAAGAAGATTTCTTCACTTCGAACCTTGATGCTTTTAAAGGCAATTCTGGTGGTCCTGTGATCAATATTCGCACAGGTGCAGTTGAAGGAATTGTTATTTCTGGTGAAGATGATTTTCAATATGTGTCTGAAAAAAGATGCTTTGTTTCCAACCAATGTGAGGACGATGGGTGCTTAGGTGAGAAGGCCTTAAGGATTACTCATATTGAAGATATCCTCACTCAGGCCATTCAAAACTAATTCAATATGCAAGGATTAAAACCTTATTTCCTTCACCAATGTGACCAGGCCATCGCCAGTGTTTACAGAGACTTCTTTGAAGAAATTTTTGAAATTGATACTACTGTAATTGAGCAAGAAGATCTTTGCCTGTTTGAAATTAATAACCTTAAAATTCTTTTTGTCTATGGCCCTCAAAGCTCTAAGTTTGATCAAGTTGAGTTTTCAAAGGTCTTAAATATCTTTATTGATCCAGAAGACTGGGAGGCGCTTATAAGCCGCCTTGAGTTTTATCTCTACCGTATGCGAGATAATGAAGTTCTTAAGCTTATTACTCAAGATGAAAAGAAAGTGAACCTTAGTGGCAGTAGTGGACTCCTACTGAATGTCAAAAGCTCTCAAGCTCTTTTGGAGAAATAATTCCGGAATATGTTGCCTAGCTCCAAAAGCTTCAAGGCCTTTACTAGTAAGGGTTTAAACTTTTTTTAATACACCGTTTCAAAGATTCTCGAAATCGTTTTTAATTAAAGAATAGAAAAATAAAAGGATGTATTTTATGAGAGTTTTCATTGGAGCGATTCTATTCTTAAGTTTATTTGTCGTGGCCCAGGCCAATGCCAAACAGAAAGTTATTTATGGTGATGATGATCGCCTTGATCTTTATGATGTGAAAAATTCTCTTCACGTAGACCTTTCAAAATCAACTGCCGCAATGGTTCCGCCAAGAAATCTTAAAAAACTTTCTAACGGAAACTATCAAGTTCTTTCTAAGACTCTTGAGGATGAGGGTTTATGCTCTGATGAAAAGTTTGCAGATCAGCCTGTAACTGCTGCTTGTTCTGGGTTTTTAGTAGGAGATGATCTTCTTGTAACAGCTGGGCATTGTATAGAGTCGGCTACAGATTGTTCTCACTATAAATGGGTTTTTGATTATGCTTATGAAGATGCGTCTCATAACAATCTTGATGAAATTGAAGGTTCAAATGTTTATTCTTGTGAAAAAATTATTGAGCGCAAATTAGATTCTGGTATTGGAGCTGATTATGCTTTAATTCAACTCTCAACAAAAGTGGCTGATCGTGGGCCACTTGAGTTTAGAAAATCAGGAAAAGTGGCTGATGGTAGGCCACTGGTTGTAATGGGACATCCAACTGGACTTCCTCTTAAAGTTGCAGACGGAGCTATTGTTCGCTCAAATGTTAATCCAAAGTACTTTATTGCAAACCTTGATACATTTGGTGGTAACTCAGGTTCAGCAGTTTTTGATGCTGACAGCGGTTTAGTTGAAGGAATCCTTGTAAGAGGTGAGCAGGATTATGAATGGGATAGCGCAAGTAAGTGTGTAAGACCAAAACAGTGTAAAGATACTGGTTGTAGAGG
>JBMYPC010000173.1:0-5703 GCA_049599895.1 Bacteriovoracaceae bacterium
AGATCCTAAAGCCTCGAATGAAGGTTTACCAAGCGGGGTACTTTTCAAAGAAACTTGAAACTTTTGACTACCTCATTTTCGAAAGAAATAGCGCAGGGAATAGCGCCCCTTATAATAACGATCATATCGAAAAGATCATTAGAGCCTGTCGTGAACAGGCCCAAGAAGTCATCTTTGATGAAAAATACCTCTACATGCAAAAAGGCATGGACTCAAACTGCACAAAAGAAATTTATAAACATTGGGCAGTCGATTAATGAGAAACATTAAAAAAGACTTCCAGACTCTTTTTACAATTGGTTCTTTAACCTTACTTATTCCTTTTTTTGGTTATTTCTTTCAAATTGAAAGTCTTTTTTCTGTGAGAACTTTTCAATTCTCGTTTGTTTTCTTTCTCTTAATCTTTTCTCTTCGAAATAAGGCCTTCTTTAAAACTTATTTTAAGAGTCATTACCTTCAATCAAGTTCAAAGCTAAGAGAGTATTTATTTTCACGAACCAATCTTCTTCTTGTGATCATGACTCTTCTTTATGTTCTTCAAGGAGTCAGTAACTTCTATGGGCTCAGAATTCTCTCGGCGGATTACTCTCTCTTTGATTTAATGCTTAAAAACTATTGGGAAAATGGGACCTGGCATACAGAGGCCTGTGACTGTAATCACTTTGGTTATCATACAAACTATATATTTTATATTCTCACCTGGGTTCATTGGGTCTTTAAAAGTCCTCTTTTTATGAATATCCTCCAAGGGATTGTCATAATGACAGGAATCTTTCCCCTAAAGTCATTAATGAGAAGTTTTAAGATTCCTCCTGTTGAGTCATTTCTTTTTTGCCTTCTCTATCTTAACTATGTGCAGTTTTCGATCATTCTTAAATACAACTTTCATGTTGAAATTTTTTATATTCCCTTTTTCCTTTGGCTTTTCTCAGACATCGTCAAAGGAAAGATTCCTCTAATTCCAGTACTTCTTTGTCTTTCGGTGAGAGAAGATGCCGGGCTTTATACAACAGCGACACTTATTGCAGGAGCTCTTTTTTATAACCTCAACAAAGCTTTTGTTGCTGGAGCTTCAATGGTTTCACTAGGAGTCTTTTACACTTCATTTGAATTTATTCTTCCCTATTTTAGAGGAGAGGATGGTGATGCGATGGCCATCCCGGCTAGGGATTATAAGTATGGTAAATCAATTAAGGAAGTGGCCATCAATATGCTTTCCAATCCCTTTGCTCCAATGAAAGACATCTTTATGGGACATTGGTGGAAATTTGTTGCCAAGTTTGCTTTTCTCCCGGCCCTTAGTAAGACATTTTTCATTGCTGTTTTTCCACTACTTCTTCTTTTTTGCACAGTAAGCTTTGATTATATGAGAATGTTTGCTCTTTATTATTCAGCAAGCCTCATTCCCTTTCTTCTTTTTGGAATGCTCGAAAGCTTTTCTCGAATAAAACTAAGACCTAGTCTTAAATTTTCTATTGTTTGTTTTATTTTTATTCTTAATTCACTGGTGGGAAGTGGTTATCCACGCTATGCCAAAAGATCTCCTCAATATGATGAGTATCAAAAAATACTCTCGCAATATGAGGGGAAAACTCTTTGTCTTCAATCGAATTTAATTCCAGTAACAGCGTACAAGTTTCGATTTAAAGAATTTTCCAAATGTCATAAACATGAATTTGATGTCATGATTCTTAATAGAGCTCTTCATTGGCATCCTTACGAAGTTCCGGAACATTTTGAGAATCAAATCAAGGCAGTGCTTGAATCTAAAAACTCAGATTACCAAAAATCAAAGAAACGGAATTTTGAGATTTGGACAAAAATGAAATAAATGGAAGTTGTATAAAGTAAACCTTTTGTCGTTTCTTTAAATTATGTACCTCTATCAGTTGGAGGAAACATGGCAATCGAAAAAGACATCTTAAAAATCACGAACAGAATCTTCATCGTTCGAGATCAAAAAGTCATGTTTGACTTTGATCTAGCTGAGATCTATGGAACCTCTGTTGGAAGATTAAACGAGCAAGTTAAAAGGAACAAAAGCCGATTTCCCGATGACTTTTGCTTTAAGCTTGATTTCAATGAGTTAGCGGACTTCAAATCGCAAAATGCGATTAGAAACAGCCTAAGTATGCGAAAAGGCGTAACTCCCACAGTATTCACAGAACAAGGAGCTTACGCCCTATCATTTATTTTAAAATCAGCGAAAGCCATCGAAATGGGAGTGTTTATTGCCAGGGCCTTTACTCATCTTCGACGTTTTGTTCTAAAAAATGAGAATCTTATTTCTGAGTTAAAGAATAATGACCAACTTTCTCGAACGTTTTCAAACTTTGAAAAAAGAATCGAACAAAGCTTGATTGTTTTATATAAAAACCAAAGTCATAATCAAAAAAATTTGCAGCGATTGAAAAACGTCTTACAGAACTTGAAGAAAAAAACTAGTTCTTAGGTTGTTCCCATTTCTTAGAAAAAGACTGCTCTAAAGAAGTAAGAAGGTTGAATTTGATAATGCACCAAATAGCAGAGACACCGTCTTTCCAACCAATTTTCTTGCCTTCTTCATAAGTTCTACCAAAATAAGAGATGGGAACTTCATAAATTCGAACAGAACCTTTCAGTTTACTAAGCTTTGCTGTAATTTCTGGCTCAATTCCAAAACGATCAGAAGTGAGCTTCATCGAACGAATAAGATCCCCTCTAAAAACTTTATAACAAGTTTCCATGTCGGTAAGATTAAGATTTGTGAAACAGTTTGAAAGAAGAGTTAAAAAGCAGTTTCCAAGATAGTGCCAGAAGTAGAGAACTCTTGCCGTTTCACCTTTAAACCGTGAGCCATAAACCACATCCGCAACCCCTTTCATTATCGGAGTTGTCAAAACCGGATACTCGTCGGGATCATACTCAAGATCGGCATCTTGGATAATGACAATATCACCAGTGGTTTCTTTAAAACCTCTAGTAATCGCCGCACCTTTTCCCATATTATGAGGTTGATCGAAGCAGCGGATTTTCGGATAAGTTTTTGCAAGCTCTTCCATTCTTTGAAATGAATTATCTTTTGAGCCATCGTTGACCATTACGATTTCATAATCATGATCAGGAGCAAACCTTTCACAAGATGTGACAACTTTTCCCACTATAACGTGGATTGTTTTTTCTTCATTATAAACTGGAATAACAATACTAAGTTTCATGACTTCGACTTATGAGTTTTTAAGAATCTCTTCAAAATAAGCAATGGTTTTTTTAAGCCCTTCTTCAAGTTGAATTTGTGGCCCCCAATCAAGTTCTTTCTTTGCCAGAGTATTGTCTGGCTTTCTTTGAAGAGGGTCATCCTGAGGAAGAGGTTCATTGATTATTTTTGATTTACTTCCGGTGAGTTCAATAACTTTTTGAGCAAGCTCTAAAACTGTAAACTCTCCAGGGTTTCCAAGATTTACAGGTCCCAAGAACCCATCCCTTGAATTCATCGTTCTAATGATTCCTTCAATAAGATCATCACTATAACAAAAGCTTCGAGTTTGTGACCCGTCTCCGTAAACAGTGATATCTGTCCCCTCTAGTGCTTGAACGATAAAGTTGCTCACAACTCGCCCATCACCTGGATTCATTCGCGGGCCGTAGGTATTGAAGATTCGAATGACTTTGATATTAACGTTATTCTGTCTGTGATAATCAAAGAAAAGAGTTTCAGCACAACGTTTCCCTTCATCGTAACAAGAACGAATTCCAATTGGGTTCACATTTCCCCAATAAGATTCTGGCTGAGGATGAACTTTCGGATCTCCATAAACTTCAGAAGTTGAAGCCTGAAGAATTTTTGCATTTAATCTTTTTGCAAGACCAAGCATATTGATGGAACCAAGCACGCTGGTTTTCATGGTTTTAATTGAGTTGTACTGATAATGAACGGGACTCGCGGGACAGGCCAAGTTGTAAATCTCGTCACACTCAATTCTTATGGGTTCAGTAATATCATGGCGAATAAACTCAAAGTTATCGTGATTTTTAAGATGAGCAATATTGCTTTTACTTCCCGTGAAAAGATTATCCACGCAAATGACTTCATTTCCTGCATCGATTAAACGATCACAAAGGTGCGAACCTAAAAATCCTGCTCCACCGGTTACGAGTATTCTTTTTCCCATAATAACGTTCCTAAAACTGATTCAAATTACCCCTCCATATTGGCAAATAGGCATGCATACGTCCATGATTGATTTACTCGTCTCTGTGCGTAAAGAGCTTGTAAGATCTTCGTAAAGTTCTAAAGAATTTCAAGAAATTGGCACAAATTGGCTACCATCAGCACCTCCTTTGAGTTAGGCTTTAATTTAGATTATTGAAGGATAACGCGATGAAAAATATTCTTGTCACAGGTGGCGCGGGCTACATTGGATCACACGTTGTGAACTTACTCGGAGAAGCCGGACATAACCTCACTATTATTGATGATCTCTCTACAGGAAGAGAAGCATCTCTTCTTTACGGTGACCATCATAAATTCCCTCTTCAAGATCAAAATAAGCTCGAAGAAGTTTTAAAATCAAAAAGCTTTGATGCTTGCCTTCACTTTGCAGGATCAATCGTAGTTCCTGAATCAGTAACGGAACCTGTAAAATATTATGAAAATAATACGGTCAACTCTTTAAGGCTTATGGATGCCTGCCAAAGGCATGGAATAAATCATTTTATTTTTAGCTCAACGGCAGCAATTTATGGAGATTCTCCAAGCGGAACTTGTCTTGAAACAGATGCCCCGGCACCAATGAACCCTTACGGTCATTCAAAGCTCATGACAGAGCAGGCCCTTAAGGACTTAAGCTTTGCCCAAAAAGACTTTAAATATGTTTGCCTTCGTTACTTCAATGTTGCCGGAGCAAACGTTGATCTAAAAGTTGGTCAGTGTACACAAAATGCTACTCACCTCATCAAAGTGGTTGCAGAGTGTGTAAATGGAAAAAGAGATTCTGTGGATCTTTATGGAACTGATTATGGGACCCCTGATGGCACCTGCATTCGGGACTATATCCATGTAGATGATCTGGCCCAAGCTCATCTTGATAGCCTTGAATATCTCTTTAATGATGGTGAATCCAACACCTTTAATTGTGGCTACGGACAAGGCTTTTCAGTCAAAGAAATTATTGAAGCCGCCAAAAAGGTTTCAGGAATCGATTTTCAAGTTCACGAAAAAGGCAGACGAGCCGGAGATAGCCCAAAGCTTATTGCCAATTCTGAAAAGCTTCAAAATATTGTGGGCTGGAAACCAAAATATAATGACATTGAACTCATCATTAAGACCGCTCTAGATTGGGAGAATAAGTTATCGAAACTCTAGTTTCAAATAAGACAGATCGAATCTTTCATCAAATGACTTATTGGTCATTAATTGTTCTCGCTGCCGCGACCTTCACATCTGTCTCTATAAGTGCTCTTAGCCATATTCTCATTGTCCCTCCCGGAGTTTATTTCTTTATCAAGTGGATCAAAGAACGAGACTTTAAATTAGACTTCAACTTTCTCTCACTTTTTCTTCTTTTGATTATCTGCATTCTTTCTGTGGTCTTGAACTGGAGTGAAATCGACTCCCCCATGAAAAACATTGTAAAAACGAAATATTTTCTCATTGCTCTTTTAAGTGTCTTTGCCATTAAAAACACTCAGAAGAACTTCTTTGGGGATAAACATTATTCTATT
>JBMYPC010000174.1:0-5692 GCA_049599895.1 Bacteriovoracaceae bacterium
GAATCATCAAATATTACAAATGATTTCATTAATACATACAACATTACATCCAATGACTGGAGGACACGAAACATGTTGAAGTTAAATGCAGAAAAGCAGAGGTAGTATACATTGTCCCCTTATTTCGAGAATAAAGTAGATTTTAATAAAGTCTGGGCCATTTGTTTTAGGTGCCATGATGTCTCATGATGATTCAAATTTATTGTCTGTCCTTTCTTATAATATTCATAAGGGGATGTCTTATGGAAACTTTAAAAATGTATTAACTGAAATGAGGGTTTTATTAAGAGAAATAAGGCCTGATTTTGTTTTTCTTCAAGAGATTCATGGCGAAATTTCAGACCCTCGTAAAGTGGTGGATGGTTTTGAGAACTTCGGTCAACTGGAATTCTTAGCCGATGAGATTTGGCCTCATTATTCCTATGGGCAAAATGCTGTTTACCGAAAGGGATGTCATGGTAATGCGATTCTCAGTAAATACCCAATCATAGGATATGAAAATCATGACATCTCGACTAATCAATTAGAAAAAAGAGGGGTTCTTCACGCTGAAGTCGATCATCCCGAAGGTCCAATCCATCTTTTTTGTACTCATTTTAATTTACTTGAAAAGGGAAGGACCCAGCAGGTTCAAGTTCTTGCTTCTTTGCTTGAAAAATACCAAGACCAAAAGGTCATTGTTGCAGGGGATTTTAACGATCTATTTTTTAAGGTGACTGATTATTTGAAAGAGAAGTTTGAAATGGATGATGTTTTTCGATACCTTTATGGGAAGTCTCCAAAAACGTTTCCTGTCTTCCTTCCCCTTCTTTCTCTAGATCGAATTTTTTCCCACAATCTTAAACCACTCCATGGGAAAGTTCTAAAAGATGGGGCTTGGGGAAAGCTTTCAGACCATGCAGCATTGTTTTGTGAGTTATGTTTGAAATAAATTATTATCTTATTTTTTATGCATCGGTTGAAGTCATAGGCATTTTACTGGCCATGAGAGCGTTGCTTCGAACTCGTTCTCCTGAAGCAACTATTGCTTGGACGATTTCGCTTATTATGATGCCTTTCGTATCAATTCCTCTTTATATCGTTTTTGGAAAAAAGAACTTTTATGGCTATGTGACTTTGAGAAAACTCTCAAACCAAAAATGTGAAGAAGAGTTTGTCGAAGCGAAAACTTTTATTGAATCCTGGAAACTTGATGAAGAAAAGCAAAAAAGTGTCAGGGATATTGTTTCCCTTGAAAAACTTTCGGAAATGCCTTTTATAAAAGGCAATAAATTAAAACTCTTCTCAGATATTCAAAATTATTATGATGATCTTTTTTTAGAGGTCGAGAAGGCGAAGAAAGTTATTTTAGTTCAAACCTTTATCATCCATGGAGATTCAATTGGGGATCGATTGGCCAACCTTCTCATCAAAAAGGCCAGTGAGGGCCTCAAGGTTTATGTTCTTTTTGATGGCTTTGGTGCTCATAATTTTCCAAAAGAACTCATGGGCAGGCTTAAAAAGAGTGGTGTCGAAATCATTCCTTTTTCAATTATGGAGAATCGCTATAACCGATTTCAATTGAATTTTCGAAACCATCGAAAAATTGTCGTGATTGATGAAAGCCTTGCTTTTGTTGGAGGGGCCAATATCTCAGAAGACTATATTGGAAACAACCCTAAACTTTCTCCATGGAGGGATACCGTTGTTAAAATTACTGGTCCAGCGGCGGTGTCATTTCAAATACCCTTTTTAGAAGATTGGTATTGGCAAACAGGTTCAACTATAAGCCTTGACTGGGAAATCTCTGATAAAGTCAAAGAGGACCTTGGAGATCAAAGCTGTCTTTGTTTATACTCTGGGCCGGCTGATCAGAGTGATACGCTCACAAATACTTGGTTAGAAGTGATCAATGGAGCAAAGAAAAGAGTTTGGCTCGCAACACCTTACTTTGTTCCTAATCAACAACTGTTAAGTGCTCTTAAAATCGCTGTTCTTAAAGGAATCGAAGTTCAAATTTTATTTCCTGAGAAACCTGACCATTTTTATGTTTGGTGCGCTGGTCAATTTTATCTTCAAAAACTTTTGGAGACAGGGGCTCAAGTTCTTTTATATGAGAAAGGGTTTATGCATCAGAAAGTTATTCTTGTAGACGATGATATCAGTGTTGTTGGTTCAGCTAATTTTGATCGAAGATCATTGGATCTTAACTTTGAGGCGTCTGTGATTGTCTACGATAAGGACTTTTGTCTAGAGGTTTCTCAAATGATGGAACAAGATATCAAGAATTCTAAAGTTCTTCCTCGCAACTATTATCGTCAGAAAGGCTTTCTGTTTCACTTTATCTCAAAGTTCTTCAACCTCTTTTCTCCGGTTTTATAACAAAATGTGCTAAAATAGCATTAATGAGTGATAAAGAAAAAGAGCAGGAAAAACAACCTGCAGACATTAAGGTTCTCTATGTCGGAAAGGATGAAAGTTATTGGAATAAACTTTCAGCGAGATTTGATAAAGGTTACGATGATAAAAACTGTGAATTTGATATTCGTATTCCTGACGATGAGTTTTCTTCATTAAAAACTTTTGTTTATATTAAAGAATGTGGATTTCATATCGTCTACCTCGATCTTTCTTCTGATCTTCAAAAGTTCTTAGAACTCTTAAAGCTTTTGAGAAAAGATCAATCGACGAAACAGATCGCTTGTGTTGTTCTTCACAATCTCCTTGTGGATAATGGAACTGTTTCAAGAGTTCTTTTTTCAGGTGCCAGGGCCAACCATATTAAATCTGATGAATTTAGTGGTGTAATCTTTACAGGGATGGCCTTAAGTACATTAGATACATTTACTAAAGCTCCAGATTATTTGAGTGTTGCTTATACTATGCCAATGACTCTTGTTCAGGACTTAAGACTTTCTTACGTTGCTAAAGATTATTTTTCTATTGAAACGAATTCTCCCTTAAAAGTCTCTGATGAAATTATTCTCGAAAGTCATCCTCTTTCTGATTCCGTAAAAGTGAAAAGATTTAAAGTCCATCAGATAAAAGAAGAGGGACTTTATTATAACACTCGTTACAATATTCGATTACAGTATTCGATTGAAAATATGGAAGCTTATAAACTTCCGATGCAGAATTGGTTTAATGCTCATGGAAATTCCTTAAGGCCAAAGAAAACTAAGATTTTTGTGATTGATCCTTCTCTTCTTTTTCTTAAAGAGTCAGAGGATGAGCTTCTTAAGATTGATTATTCGATTAATGTCCAGACTTCCGTTTTAAATATTGATGTTCCTTTAAAAAGGTTTCACCCGCAAATGATTGTTTTTGTTTGGCAGGAATCAAATCAGGAAGCTGAAAAGAACTTTATTAATCTTTTCTCTAAGATGAAGCTTCTTTCAAACTATTCACCCTTTATTTTCGTTCTTAATAGTAAGTTCACAGCTGAAAAGATGAGAACCCATTTCAAATACGATAAACTCCTGACCTTTCCAGGAATGCTTGAGCCCCATGAATTAAGGTCTCTTGCCCAAACCTGTGAACAAAAAATCAATCCTACATTTAACGACGAAACTGAGGCGAGAGTTTATTTCTCCAGTGACGATACTAATGCCGTTGTTCGTTTTGAAAGAGAGGTAGAGCTTCTTGGTTTGAGCGAGAACTTGCTTTATTTTAGAACAGATCAAATTCTTCCTGACTTTACAGTATTTTGGATTACTCATCCAGTTGAAGCGATGTTAACAATTGTTCCCAACTTTCCAGGTGAACCTCCGGGGGTTGAGAAACCTTATAAAACCGGACTCATCAACTATACCGGTGAAAAGAGCAATATGACTTTAAGAAGTCATCTGAATCAATTGATTCAGCAAAAGGCTTTAGATGAAAAGAAAGCTTTAGAAGGAGAGTCTGAGGAAAAGCAAGAGGAAGTTGATGACAACCAAGAAGCTTCTGAAGCCGAAGAGTCTTCGGCAAATGCTGAAAATGAAGCCGATGATAAGACAAAGACTAAATAAGTCCTACCATCTTTAGCTCTGATCCTTTATATTCCTTCCATGAGATCAATAACTCTTTTACTAAGTCTAATATTATTTGTTTTTTGTTCAACGGCATGGGGGAAACCTCCTTTAAAGATGAGCTTTATGACTTTCTATCAAACAAAAAGCCTTTTTCGAGGAGCTGAAACTTGGACTAAGCCTAATGGAATGGTTGGAGTTTCTCTTCGCCTTTACGAGCATTTTGTGATTCGTGGCCCCGCTCTTGGTTATGAAGTTTTTACCCATAAAGATTCTCCTCATAAACTCGATTTTGGCATTCGCTACATCGATGATGGAGAGCCCCTTATTCGTTTTTCAGATTCTGAGGAAAGCTTTCGAAATAAACGTAAAGGTGCTCTTGAGAGTAGTGCGAGCTATCGTTATAAATTCGGTTTTAAAAACCTCTTTTATGTTGGTGGAAGTCTTTCAAGAGATTGGATAGCCTATAAGAGTCAATATTATGAACTTAATGTTGGTGCTCCTGTTATAATATTTACCAAGTTGAATTTGAGTTACGGCTTTGGCAGTTTAAAAACCAATACCTATAACTATGGAGAAGGGGCCAAAAGTGGAAGTGGTTTCTTCAAGTATGGTTTAAGTCACGTAATGCCTTATGTTCCCTGGGAGGGAATTATTATTTGGTCTTGGGATCGGTCCAAGGTGATTTCCTCAGAAAATCGAAATGCTAACTATGTTAGAGGAGATGGAGATTACACTCAGTTTTCCGTTCGTCTTATTTGGAACTTCTCTTAGATGTAAATGCGCGTCACAGATTTTGCTGATGTATAGATTTTGTCAAAAACTTGCCTAATCATGACAATTGCAACCTTGTTTTAAGAGTATAAATTAGATCTAATACTTATCAGTTGAATTGAGTTCAGCATGGCCATTTTTGGAGGATTTATTATGAAATTGCTATTAACATTCGCTTTATTACTTTCAGGCCCAGTCATGGCCAAATCACTTACTATAGACAAAGGCCCATCAAAAGTTGGCTTCGAAATAATGAAAAACAAGATTAAATCGATCGTTCCTGGAGAGTTTAAAGATTTTGAAGGGACATTTGATTACGATGCAAAGACTAAGACAATTTCAAATGTCACAGCAACAATCAAAGTTAATTCAGTCGATACCCAAAGCCAAAAAAGAGATGATCATTTAAAGCAAGATGATTTCTTTGCTGCTAAAAAATTCCCAACGATTGTTTTTAAATCAACAGGAACGGCAAAGCTCTCTTCTAAGGGATCAAAAAAACCACTTAAGTTTCAAACTCTCAATGTTGCGGATCATTTTGGCGAAATTAAAGGAAACCTAACTCTGAGAGGTGAGACAAAGCCGGTCACTCTCAACTTTTATGACGTGAAAACAAGTGGTGATAAAGTTTCTTTCAAAGCCGTAACACAAATAGATCGTTCACAGTTTAAACTTGACTGGAACCATCCTTTAGAGAAAAAAGACTTCTTTGAATCGGTAACTTCTTGGGGAAAGAAAGTTTTAGGTAAGAATGTTCTTTCCAATGAGGTTGATGTTCTTCTGACAATCTCTTCAAAATAATCAAAAAATAAAGAGCGTCCTTTGTATATTCAAGTCTTTTCATTATGACTTTGAATGAAACAAAGGACGTCTGAGTGTAAGTGCCAGACACTTTCAGTGATTGCGTTAATGAAAAAAACTAGAGATAT
>JBMYPC010000175.1:0-5525 GCA_049599895.1 Bacteriovoracaceae bacterium
TTTTAAATAGATATTCGGCTCTAAACTTCTAAGAAGAAGAGTTTGGAATTCTTGATAATATTCAAAGTCTTTTTTATTTTCAATCACTGCTTTGATTTGAATTTTATTCCAAAACTTTTCAATAGCAGAGACCGCAAGATCCCACGATGTCCTGACTCCAGTCGAAGGAGTTTTGAGATCGTAAGAAATAAAATCACAAATCTTAAAAAGCTCTTCCTCAACTCTAGTCCCAGCAGCTTCGAGATTAACCCAAAAGCCCAAGGCCTTAAACTCTCTGGCAAGATATTTAACTTCATTAATAAGCTTAGGATGAAGTGGATCCCCACCTGTAAGAGTTAGCCGCTTAATGCCACTTCCTGCGAGTTCTTTGACTTTTTTAATAACGAATTCTTTTGAAAGAGTTTTCTCAGGATGAAAATCCCAAGTTTCTTTAGAGTCACAATTTAAACATCCTACAGCGCAACCCTGAAACCTTACAAAGATGAGCGGATTCCCGATATGGATTCCCTCACCTTCCGTTGCCCTATAAATGCTATGAATCTGAAACTTTTCCATCTGATAAATCTCTAATACAAGCTTCTAAAGCTCAATGTCTTATCATATAATGTTGGGAAATTGCATCATATGAGTAATGAATCCTATGGAAAAGGGAAGCCCGTTGAGAACAATAAGTATTTTCAATATGTTAGAAGCGATATTCTTCATGATCTGCCTTTCGTTTGCCCAGGCCGTGATGGCCCAAGACTCCACAAATGAGGCGATTGAGGAGAAAAAGATCGATTACCTCCTTAGAGAAGTCGCAAAAAGTGGCGCCATCTTTATCCGTAACGGAAGTGAGCATGATGCCCAAAAGGCCTCAGAGCACCTAAGAAATAAGATGGAAGGTGCTCGAAAGCGCTTTCGTTGGTTTGGTAAAAAAAGGGCCATGAGTGCAAAAGAGTTTATCGAGAAAATCGCCAGTGAATCTTCCATGTCAGGAAAAGCCTATCAAATGCGTTTAAAGTCTGGAGAAGTCCTTAAGACTCAAGACTGGCTTTTTCAAAAATTAGAGTCCTTTTCAAAAAAGCCTGAAGTTATTAAGGCTTCAACCAATACGCCAAAAACTCAATAGATTAAGACTATGAATTTAGACAATGAATACCAATCAATAATTAAAGAACTTTCAAGTGGAAAACGAGTCCAAAAAAAGATCTCTCCCTCTGACATTGAGAAGATTTGTCAAACATGGAAAAGTTCTCTTGAAGCCAATGATCTGACTTCACTTCGTAAAGTTCTCTGTATCTTTGATCATACAAAGTCCACTTCCAAAAAAGTCGAAGAGCTTCTCATTAAAACCCTCAACAAAATTGATGATTCTGAACTTCTCGCTCTCTGCCTTGGGACTGCACATTTTCATGTTATCGAACACAATGCTCTGGAAGGAAACAGGCCTCCCTATAATTTTGTTGAGACCTTAAAAAAAATAATCGACTCAAAAAGAGTTTCAAAAGAGCCAGAACTTTTGGAATGGTCTTTAAGAACAATTGACCTTCTTGGCGGTCAATCTCGAATTTTTAAAGATAGAGTCCTTGCTCTTCGCTCACCAATCAAATCTCTTTTTAACAAGCAACATCGTACTTGTTTTCAACTCATAAGTTATCTCGAAGAAAAGTGGCAACAGTAATATGATAAGGTTATCTAAAGACTGGAAGTGAGCCTGGGACCGTTTTCCAAACAAAGCCAAAGTCCCAATGAGTGATGTATTGAGTTTCTGTTGGGCAATTGCTGGCATTACTTGGGCAATTATAGACATAAGGTTCTGTGTACAAACGAAATGAGGCCGGGGATTGATGAAGAGTGTGACTTGCGACTTCAATCCCAGCAAAGTTATTACAACCAGCACAAGTAACAGCATAATACGTATTAAATGGTGATTTAACCTCAGCATAGTCTTCATCATCACCATCCCATGAAGGTGTCGGATTCACTCCATTTGCTAAATCAGCTGCTGGGGTTAACCCAACAATATTCCCATAGCTTCCATTGGCACTGATAATAAAACCATGGGCAAAGCTTTGAGAGATCATGAAATCATTTACTCCTACAAGTCCACCTACTTTCTGATCTGAAGAGACATTTCCAGAGTTATAAGAAGTCACCACTTCCCCTTGGTTATGACCAATAAGCCCTCCTACCATCTCTCCATCCGGAGCACTGACAGCAGAAACGTTATAGCTATCGATGACAATTCCTCGACTCTCATCTTCTGACTTTGATTGATCGTTATAGCTAGGGAAACTAATATGACCAACGAGGCCTCCAACCTTAGTACTTCCGGTTTGTCCTTCAACTGGGCCGCTATTGTAACTTTTAGAAATTTTTCCTTGATGGTCCATAACTCCAACAAGACCACCAATAGACTCTCCATTACCTGAAACTTCACCTGAGTTCCAAGAAGAAGTCATGACCCCCTGATTAAGACCAATAAGACCACCGACGCTACCAGAGCGAATCTGTCTTACTGAAGCTGTATTAGTAGAGTTTTGAACTCGTCCTGTACGGGTGTTTGTTCCAACGAGTCCACCAGTATAAGAACTTGTATAAGATGTAATTGAAACTAAACTAAGGGAGCCATCCTCAACTGATGAGTCAATCAACGAACCATAATTCGTTCCTACGATTCCGCCAATAGAGCTTGCCCCATTGTTGAGAGTTGTCACTAAACCACTTCGAACTTTAATATTGGAAAGTGCACCATCATTTCGTCCTGCGACTCCACCAACAGATGAATTACCGGCAACTCTTAAGTTTTCAAAAGTGAGGTTTCTCACACTGCCACTCGGCCCAACAGAACCAAAAAAAGAAGCACCGTTCATGCCAGCATTTTGGTAAGAGAAATTAAAAATAACAAACCCGGCCCCATCAAAGTCTCCAAGAAACTGTTCGTGGCCAGACCCAAATAAAGTACATGATGTCTGCCCACAGCTTCCGATTTGAAACTCAGGATTTCCGGCAAGGTAATAAGGATTCATATCAATATCGCTTGCAAGACGATAACTTTTTGAAAGTGCCGTTAATTCAGAAGCTATTGAGAACAGCTGAGGAGCAGTACAAATGATATAAGGGTTTTCAGGTGTTCCTTGTCCTAAAATATCATCGTATTCATCGGCATCGGCATTTTGCTCACATAAAGTTTTCCCCTCTTTAAGCTCAATTGCCGCAAGACATTCTTCACTACACTCTTCTTCTATTTGGACACCTGATTGGTCCATACCAACACATGAACTTAGAAGTACGACTCCTAAGATGAGTAAGATGTGACGTAGTTTTTCTTTCAATTCATTCATACGCAATTAAACAATCGTTTTTAAGAAAACCTTATTGTTTCTATCGGTATTTTAGCACTGGCCCTTTAAATAAATTGTTATCTATCTGAAATTACTTGGGACTTTGATGAAGTTCCTCTCATTTTTGCCCATTTTTGTTGGTAGTTTAGACCCTCTAACCCATTAATTTTAAAAAAGTGGTACAATTTTTCTCATGGGATCTGAGACCAATTTTTTTCTTTCAAAATTATCAGCACTTAAAGGTTATATCGATCAACCACATCTTCGAATTGATCGACCTGAAGAATATCAAGTTCAGTTAATTCCTGACCAAAATGTGTCGCCTGCGAAATTTATAAAAGACACGAAAACTCCCTCTAGTTACCGTGCTCACCCTCTAACGATACGCGCCGTTAGAAAAGAGATATTCACTGCAGGAGACTTTGTCCTGGATGATTTAGAGTGTTTGTTTCAGTGCGAAAAGTGTAATCATTCTCTAGATTTGCAGTTCTGGAACTTTTGCCCATACTGCGAAGCACACTTACCCTCTCCTCAAGAGTTCAAATAATTTCTAACCAAAATGTAAGAATTCGCTAGTTGCAAGCTTGTACCAATATCTATATTTTTTACTCGTTTTTATCACGAGAAATTCGAACACACTTTTCAATCTGTTGCTTAGGGTGTGTGAAGCGGAAGTTGCAAGTTCAGACCAGATAATCAGGATGACTGGGATTTACTTGAGAGCATCACAGAAAAAGCAAGAGAGGGAAACCCAAGGAGAGTAAGGATGAGAGAGAATACCCACCTAGATGATCAACAAATTGAAAACTTAAGAAACAAGTTGTTGGCCGAAAAGGAAAGAATTCTCAACAAGGCAATCATTAGTGAAAACTACTGCCTTGATAGAGATGAATTAAGCGACCCTCTAGATGAGGCCAGCATCAACGTACAAACTTCTCAAGAACTTAGATTTAGAAATCGAGAAAACTTTTTTCTCAAAAAAATAAATAAGGCCCTCGCAAAACTTGACCAAGGTATCTACGGCCTTTGCAGCGATTGTGATGCAAGAATCCCATATGAAAGATTATACGCAAGAATCACGGCAGAGCTTTGTATTGTTTGCAAGGAAGAGGCTGAGATGTCTGAAAAGAATAACTTCTTTCACAAAAAATCTAAATCTCTTGGGAAAACAATACAAGAGTTATAAAAGTTCATTCATTTTCTAAATGGTAGCTAATTATTAAAGATCAAGAGCCTCTACCTCTACAAGAGATCTTCATCCGTGATGTCGTTGAGAGCTTCTACGCGAAGGCCATCAATGATATTCTCATTGGCTACCAATTTAGAAAGATTGCCAAAAAAGAAATCTCCCCTGAAGATTCTCACAAACTCACATTAGACCTAGGTGACTTTAAAGGACACATTCCAAGAATCATTGAATTTTGGAAATTTCAATTTGGAATTTCTTCCGAAAATCAAACACCATCTCCCCCCTTTAACCTGATCGAAAAGCACAGACCCCTCTCGATAAGAAGTGGAGAACTCAATAGATGGTGTGTTTTATTTATTGAAACTCTCAATGAGAGCTCAATGAAACTCATCAACGAAAATCAAAAAGAGACTGATCAGCTTAAGGAGATGAGGCAAACTTGGGAAGATAAGGTGGAATTCTTTAGAGGCGTTCTTAAAACAAAGCTTCTGAGTTAATCTTTCTTAGGAACTTCCTCTTTATGCGGGTTTTTTGCGTCGTAAACTTTTTTAAGGAAATGGATTACGATGGGCTCACCTTCCACTTCATCAAATAACCAGTTTCGAGAATAGTACTGATTTAATCGATAAGCTTCCGTTTTCGCTTGTTCAGTGGTTTCAAACATAAGAACAATGAATTCAACGCCTTTAAGCTTAATTCGTTTTCCTGTCCCCTTCACACATCCTGGGCCGTAATTCTCACACACAATTCGACGATGTTCTTCGTGTTGAGGGATTGGAACTTGCTCAAGGGAAGAATCTACCGCAATTCCTGCAAGCCACATCTGGGTTGGAGACCATTTTGGTTCATCAGAACATCCTGTAGAAAAGAGTAAAAATAATATGGCAAAGGTCTTGAAGCTCATTTAGCCTTTCTTTAATGCATAAGAGACAGTTAAATCTATTATAACTCTAAGACGATAAATTTCTAGTCATGGACGAGTATCCGAGCTTTTCACTTTTTATTAAATA
>JBMYPC010000176.1:0-5514 GCA_049599895.1 Bacteriovoracaceae bacterium
TTAGTTCTTCTTCATCGTATGAAAACTCTGAATAAATCGTTTGTGAGGCTTTACCGATCACTTTGAAGATTGGCAAAAGTACCTCGTTTTATCTCTTGAATCAAAGTAATAGATCGACTGTTGCCCATCAATTTTTGTGGCATTAACGATGCCCAGACCATTTGAATGAAAAAGTGGAGATTTGAATTTGTGAAGTTTTGACTGAAAATCTTGGTCGGCACGAAAAGATTCAAAGAGAATTTTATTTGTGTGCTTGGCCTTAACAAAACGAGGAGAGTCTAGCATTTGAACAATTGAGCCATGTTGCATATTTTTTACAAAATATTCTTGAAGAGTGAATTTTAAAATTTTCTCTTTTTTCTCTCCTTCAAGTGAGGAGCTGACAAGGATCTGATTTTCGTGTTCAAAAAAGCAAACAGGAACACCTTGTTCTGAAGCTTTGGCCTTTATTTGATTGTCGAGAATCTTTGCTTCACTAACCGATGAGAAAAGTAAATAGGTCCTTCCAGATGGGGTTTTAAGAGCTATATGAGTCGCAAGACTCTTTTCTTCTTTGGCAGGTCTCTTATTATAAAGAGGACAAGTGGATTGATTGAGGGCCATAAGAGTGGACGTCGTTTTAATGGCTTGATTTGAAAAGGATTTCTTTTTTAAGTTTCTTTTTAATTTTCTTGGGTAGGGACTTCTTTCAAACCTTTCAGAGATCGGAATAATATCATTTGAAAGGGTATATTTTTTCCAGAGTTCAGAGTCGAGAGTGATTTGAGATTTATGATTGCTAAGAAATCGAAAAAATTGTTCAGTCATTAAAAGATGCTTTGGAGTGTGATTATTTGCTAAGCGAATGAGTCGCGACAGTCTTTTTTTCTGGATAAGCTTATTGATGAGAATGGATAGTCCCCCTTGGGAGCTCCTTGTATCAAAGGATTGAATACTAAAAGAGTGCTTCTTAGAACTTTTCTTAGGATTGATAATATAAAGTTGTAGTCTCGCATTGGGATGCAGAGAGTGAGGGGCTGCCATAGAGTTCATTAACAGCCATAAAGTGAAGGCTTCGTTATCAGAAAGAGAATTTTTTTTCGATACCTCAAGAAAAGACTGAGAAAGCTTTTGATCATGCGTATAGAAATGAAAATCTCTTTCGCCTTCATCGAACTTGCTCTGACAGTAATAGGTTGGCCTTACTTTTACCGGTGTCTTTTTTGAAGAGAGCATCTTTTTTAGCTTTGAAGAACATCCACTTGTATTGAGAAGCAAAATGAGGATAAGGCTATGAATGAGAAAGGGTCTTTTTTTCATCTTAGTCTAGTTGAAGCTCGATTTCATCCTGAGCAAAAACTTCGGTTATATCGATTTTATTTTGGGCTGCAGTTTCATTAAGGGGCCTAAGAAGAAATAAAACCCAGAGCCCAGCAATTCTTTCACTATTTAGAGCTTGAGTTTTGTACTCCACAACTTCATATCCGACTTCAATGATCTTTGAAAAGATCTGATCGAATTGTTTTTCTTGGTAACCCTGTGAAGCTTGACTAGGAGCTGGAATGAAGTAGGTAAAGCTTTGTATATTATAGGGATTTTCCGAGGAAAAGTTTTTCTTGAATGATGGAGGTATAAGATCAGCTAATGCCTTTTTCATACCGATATTTTGCCTGTGAAGAAAAGGGGAGTCAAATAACCATTGATATCGGTTAGGTAAGAATTACCTAAGTTGAATTTTTCTGCATAGAAGAAAAAATTTAGATATAATAAACATGTAGGAATCAGGATGAAGCCTACGTAGAAGGCAGGAAGCCAAAGAGAGGGAGCCATTGCAGGGGGCTCCCTTTTTTTTTCTAAAAAATTCCAATTAAATTTTTAAAGACTTTTATTTTTTTCGAAACAGTTTTGAATCTAACTGTGTATTGTTATCAGAAAGTTTTTCAATGAGAAAGTGTGTTTGGTTTGGTTTAAAAATTCCAAGCTCTGTTACGACAAGTGAAACAACAGACTTTCCTGTTAAAGGAAGATCACAATTTAAAACAAGTTTTTCTTCTTGGTTTTTATTAAAGTGACTCATCATTACGATGACTTGTTTAGCACCATTAACAAGGTCCATTGCCCCACCCATTCCGGTTAATTTTTTTCCTGGTACCATCCAGTTCGCAAGACTTCCCTCAACATCAACTTGCATTCCTCCAAGAACGCAAAAGTCGATATGTCCACCACGAATCATTCCGAAGCTAAGAGAGCTATCAAAGAAACTTGCACCCTCTAAAATTGAAACAGTTTCTTTTCCGGCATTGATAAGAGTCGGTGAGACATCTTTTTTCGTAGGCCTTCCTGAAACACCAAGGACTCCATTTTCTGAATGGATCATAAGATTTTTATCTTTTGGTGTCCTCTCTGCAATGAGTGTTGGGAGACCAATTCCAAGATTAAGACTTGAACCATCTGGAATCAGGTTAATAACTTGATCTGCCATTTCAGTTTTTGTCCAACTCATCAATAATCCTTTCAGTCCGAAGTCTTGAGATACTCAATTGCATTTTCATAGTTTTCACCTTTAAAGATCCGGTTAACGAAAATTCCTGGGAGGTGAATATCTTCGGCTTTGAGACTTCCAAGAGAAACTAATTCCTCTACTTCTACAATTGTGGTCTTGGCGGCCATTGCCATAAGAGGAGAGAAGTTCCGGGCCGTCTCTTTAAACCATAGGTTTCCATATTCATCAGCTTTTTGGGCCTTAATAATGGCAAAGTCTGCATGAAGAGCAGTTTCTAAAATACAGGGGCGATCGAAAGTTTTTGTTTCCTTTCCTTCATTAACAACTGTTCCATAGCCTGTAGGTGTATAAAAGGCCCTTATGCCAAGTCCTGCAGCACGAATCCTTTCACTAAAAGTCCCTTGAGGAACGAGTTCAACCTCTATCTCTTTATTGTTAATGGCCATTTCAAGATCGGGATTGCCACCGACATAACTACAATAGGCTTTAGAAATCATTTTCTTTTGTATGAGAACGGCAAGGCCTTTTCCAGCATTTCCAATATTATTAGAAACAACGGTGAGGTCTTTATAAGGCAGGTTGCTAATTTCTGTAATTAAATTTTCAGGAATTCCACAAAGTCCAAAACCTCCAGACATAAGACTTGCACCTGAATGAAAATCAAAGAGTGCAGCTTTGGCGTTGTCGTATATTTTATTTTTCATATGATGCCTTTTCAATATAGCTTTGAATGATCTCGATACCATTTTTCAATTCAGATGATTGAAGAATATAAGGAGGAGCTATGATTAATCGCTTACCTACACAGCCAACATATAATCCTCTATTAATGAGATCTTGCCATGAGGGGGTAAACTTTAAATCAATACAGGCAAGCAATCCTTTAATTCTGATACTGTTAATCTGATTGAGACTTTTAAGCTTTTCGAGACCTTCATTTAAATCTTTTTCAAGACGATGGAGGTGATTTATGAAGCTTTCCTCTGACAGAGTTTCTAAGACCCCGTCAAGCGCCGAAAGGCCTAAGGGATGAGCGTAATTTGTAGAGCCGCAAGGAAGAACTTCATCTAAAAAAGAATTAAAAATCTCTTGTTTGACCCAAATGGCACCAAAAGGAATAACCCCTGCACTGATATTTTTACCAAGACAGACTATGTCTGGTGAAAGGCCTTGGTAATTGTGAATGGCAAGAGGTGCACAAGCACCAAGTCGGTAAAAGCCAGTGAGAACTTCATCAATTATTAAAGTGAATTGATACTTTTCTTTGAGTTCATTGAGGGCCTTTACCCAATCTTGAGTAAGAGAGACAACGCCATTGGCCCCAGAAGTAGGTTCGAGAATGACAGCAGAGATTTTAGGGCCATGTTCATGAAAAACATTTTTTAGTTCGCTAGCATCAGGGTCTTGATCTGGTCCAGGGATCTTTAGGGACCAGTCTTTACCAGGGACAATGTTTGCCTGATTTCTCCAGTCTCCCGTTGCGGTGAGAGCACCTAGGGTTGCCCCATGATAAGAGTCTGTTCTTGAGATCACCAGAGATGTTTTTGTTAAGACTCTGGCGATCTTAAGAGCGTTTTCAACACTTTCAGCTCCGGAAAGTGTGTAGTAGATCTTTCCTTCGGGAAGGTTTAAAAAATCGAGTAAGCGATTCGTGACATCCACTTTTTGATCAGTTATGGCCTTGGGACAGGCCATAGGTGAAAACTCCAGCTGGTTTTTTACCTTATTAATAATTTTCTTTGGAGTTCCTCCAAAAGAAGTATGATAGCTAGTTGAGCTAAAATCGAGAATCTTTTGATCGTTGTCGGTTACGAAATAAGGCCCTTGATAAGACTTTATCTTGAATGATTGAGGAGCTTTTTGAGATTGCCAAGTCATAAAAAATGGAAAATTCATTTTATCTCCCTGCACCTTTTTATAGATTTAAGAAACCTCTATAAAAGAACCTTCTTTAAGATCGAACCTGTGCTCGACATAATTTTCATCGTGTTCTTTACAGCCCCTCCAAAAAACATAGTGATCAGTATCGTAATCAACGACACCTGCACCACAAGTGAATGAGGGGTCTTGAGCACCACTTTCAAAATGTGAACAAATAGACTTTGGATAACCTTCATGATCTCTAAATACATTTTCAAAGTCTTTAAAACTTTTTACGTAAGGGAGTTTCTTCTCGAGAAGTTCTTCTCGAAGGTGAGTCGTTGAGTTCTGGGCCAATGTTGATTCAATCTTTTTGACTTCAGGGTGCAGGCAGTGGTTTGTGTGGAAGATTGCTCCCGTTTCAGATCTTAACATCGACACTTTTTTCTTAAGAGTGGGAGTAATTTCGTAATGGGCCCCTCCGGACTTGTCGCTAATGATATAGTTATGACCAGAAGTGACTGGAACAGTTGTCAGAGTTTCAATCATTCCATCAAGATTTGATTGATAAAGACATTCTCTAACTAAACAAGGCCAGATTGCTCCAGGCTTTGCATCTGTGGTGTTGATATTGTTCACCCCAACCAGACAACCTAAAGAGTTCATTCCCATAAGACCAAGACAACCAGCAAGACTGAGAACAAGTTTTTCACTTTCTGTTTCATTTTGTTTTATGTGGATAAGGCAAAGAAAACGCTTTGCTGAGCGATGCATGTCCCAGGTTTGGCCTGACCAGCTCGATTTCTCGGTTTTCATATAAACTGTTGAGCAGCCTTCATCAGGCAGTTCGATATCTCGAAAATCGGTATAGTTATTGAGAATGACAATCTCTTTATTTGAGAGGTTGGCCCCTTTCGCGATGGCCAGCATTTCATCATTGAGCTTGGGCATGTATTTTTGGTTTACTTCTAATTGCTCTTCGGCAAGTCTCTCAAGATGGCTTTTCAGGTGAGGACTTTTTGAAAGCATGAGTTCTTCACGAATTTCTGCAAGCTCCTTGATGGCCTCTCGAAATTGCTCTCCGTGATGAAGACCATTTTGTTCCAGTGAAAGATTTGCTTCATAGGTAATAATTGGGAAGTTAAGATCCATTGAGATTATCCTTTTTCCTT
>JBMYPC010000177.1:0-5492 GCA_049599895.1 Bacteriovoracaceae bacterium
GAACTTATCGAAAGCTTCGATCCGACTGAGCCTATAAGCTGTTACAGCCAGGGTGAGTTTATTGATCTTTGTCGTGGCCCTCATGTAGAGAAAACCTCCGACCTTAAAGTTCATTTTAAACTCCTCAACGTCTCAGGAGCTTATTGGAAAGGTGACTCTTCAAATAAGATGCTGCAAAGAATTTATGCTGCTTGCTTTAAAGACAAAAAAGAATTAAAAAAGCATCTCAACTTCCTCGAAGAAGCAAAGAAAAGAGATCACCGAAAGCTTGGAAAAGAATTAGAGCTTTTTATCTTTGATCAAGTGGCGCCAGCGAGTCCCTTTTTCATGCCTAAAGGAACAGTGGTCTATAACGAACTTATCGAATACATAAGAAGACTCTACGTTTATTATGATTATAAGGAAGTGATCACTCCTCAAATTCTCGATAGCCAGTTATGGAAAACTTCAGGTCATTATGAAAACTATCAAGAGAATATGTATTTCTCTCATATTGACGAAAGAGAATATGCAGTTAAACCCATGAACTGTCCTTGTCATATGTTAATGTTTGCCCATCATAAATATAGCTATAGAGATCTTCCTCTGAGATTCTCTGATTTTGGAAGACTTCACCGCTATGAAAAGGCTGGAGCTGTTGCGGGGATCACCCGAGTAAGAACATTTTGCCAAGACGATGCTCATATTTTTGTTCCAATGGATGAAGTTCAAGCTGAAATTGGAAGAATCATGGACATGCTTTTCACTTGCTATGAACATTTTGGTTTTGAAAATATTAAAGTGAACCTCTCTACTCGTCCTGTGAAAAAAGTTGGCGACGATGCAACTTGGGATAAAGCAGAAGAAGCCCTTGAGAACGCTCTTGAGACATTCGGTAAACCTTATGAGCTAAAAGAGGGAGATGGTGCATTCTATGGTCCAAAGATCGACGTTGAGATTAGCGACGCCTTAGGAAGATACTGGCAACTTGGAACAGTCCAACTCGATTTCCAACTTCCTGAACGATTCAACCTTAGCTTTATTAATAAAGAGGGAGAGAAAGAAGAACCTGTAGTTATTCATAGGGCCCTTCTTGGTAGTCTTGAGAGATTTCTTGGAATCTATCTTGAGCACACCGGTGGCGCCTTTCCATTTTGGATTGCGCCTGTTCAGGCCACAGTCGTCCCAATCTCAACTGAGAAACATGGAGAATTTGCCGCAAAACTTTGTCGAGAACTTAAACTTTTAGGATATCGAGCAGAGTTAGATGATCGTAACGAGTCTATGGGTTACAAAACTCGATCCATCCAAAAAAGTAAAACTCCTTTCATGCTTGTGGTTGGTGATAGAGAAATAGAAGCTCTCTCTGTCAACGTAAGAAGGTATGGAGAAAAGCACTCTCGATCCATAACGATTGAAGAGTTAAAGGAAGAATTCAAGACTTTAGAGGCTGAAAAAATTCCTCAGAAGTTTCGATTATAAAAAAACCATAAACGAAGGATTGTTTGTGTCTAAAACCAATATACTTCTCCTATTTGGAGGAGGTGGACCTGAACACGAGATTTCAAGAGTTTCTTCCAACTATATTGAAGAGCTTGTTTCAAAAAAAGACTTATTCAACGTTATTAAAGTTGAACTTCAAAATCTCACGAACTGGCAAGATCGAAAGGGAAATGATGTCTTTCTTTCGAAAGGCTCTCTCATTAATCAGAATAACAATGTTACCCCTATTCACTATGTCATCCCTTGTTTTCACGGAACTCCAGGGGAAACCGGAGAGATTCAATCCACTCTTGAAGCCAATTCACTTCCCTATTTAGGATCATCAATGGAGGCCAGTGTTTTGGCCTTTAATAAAATTGCCACAAAACTCTTTTGTGAATCAGTTGGACTCCCTATTGTTCCTTTTACATTTGTGAAAGACTTAGATGCAGGATCAAAAGAAAGAGCGATAAACTTTTTCAGAGAACACCAAAATGTCTTTGTAAAGCCCTCGCATCAAGGCTCCTCTATTGGTTGCACTCCCGTTCAGGCTGAGGAAAAACTAAGAGCAGCGATTGAAGAAGCTCTCAAACTTTCTCCTAACGCTTTAATCGAAAAGCTTATTAAAGCAACAGAGGTTGAGGTTTCTGTCTATTCTATAGGTTCAGAGTTGAAGGTTTCTTATCCAGGAGAAATCCAAGTTCAAAGTGAGTTCTATTCCTTTGAAGAAAAATACGAAAAAGAGAGTAAGGCCAAAATTTATCATAGGGCCCAAAGCCTTTCAGACGAAGTTGTTGAGAAGCTCAAAGAATACTCAAGGACAGCCTTTCAAGTCTTTGGTCTAAAAGATCTTGCTCGAATTGATTATTTTGTAACTGAATCAGAAGAAGTTTTCTTAAGTGAGATTAATACATTCCCAGGGATGACCCCAATTTCATTATTTCCTAAAATGTTAGTTGAAAATGGAGACTCCATAGAAGAGTTCTTCCATGAAAAAATTCAATCTCAAGCAAAGAAGGTAGATCTATGAGCCTGACTCCGATTAACTCATCACTTGAAGCTGAACATAAAAAAAGACTTGAGCACTTTTATAAAAATGATTTTATCCCTGCTGAGAAAAAGCCTTATATTACATCTCATAAAGATTCAAGGGGTCCTTATCTTGCAATCGAAGGCAAAGATAAAAACTCTCCTCATCATCTTCAGGATGCAGCCTCACAAATTGCAACTTTAGGATTGGGCTTTAATCCTAAAGAGTTTTTTGGAGTGGGGCTCCATCAAGAATCTTGGACCAATAATTCTCAAACTAAAAATGTCGACGATATACGCCGTTCTTTACTCGAGCTAATCCAAAGAGAAACCGGCGATCACTTTTCTCATATTTTCCTGACCAACTCAGGGGCTGAATCTAATGAAGTCGCCCTTGGGAATTGCTGGCGAAAAAGACCCCATAATAAACGAACTAAAATTTTGGCCTTTGAAGGCTCCTTCCATGGTCGTATGCTTGCAACTCTTGCCTCAACCTGGAACAAAACCAAAAGAGAGCCTTTCGAATGGGAAGGGTATCAAACAGAGTATTGCACTTTTCCAGCCTCTACTGATGGAAAAATAAATTATCAACTTGATCAAAAATGGTTAAAGAATTGGTCAGAGGCACCTTCTCAAAGTTTTGTAACCGAAAAAGTTAACACTGATGATCCTCTTTTAGAAAGTGAAAATCACTCACTTATGGAAGTCAGGAACAAGCTTTTAAAAGATGAAATCTTTGCTCTCATTGTTGAACCAATGCAATGTGAGGGTGGTGATCGATACGCAACAAACCGTTTTTTTTCAGCACTTCTTCTCATGGCCCAGGCATTTCGAGTTCCAGTGATCTTCGATGAAGTCCAAACAGGCTTTCATCTTGGAAGAAAATTTTTCTGGCATAGAGATCTTGAATTATTTGATGATAAAAATAATTCTCTTTCTCCTGATTACGTCACCTGTGCTAAGAAGTCTCAAACAGGTATTGTTATTTCAAAAGAGAATATACCTTTTTTAGAAAACTATAGTGTTGCCTCTCTGCTTCGAGGGACGATTCACGCCCAAGCACTAGTTCAACTCTCTTCCCAAATAAAAAAGCTGGAATTAGATGTCTCATCGAGACTGGACGCCCTTGTTAAGGAATTCTCTGAGTTCATTGAATCTCCTCGAGTAAGGGGGTTGGCCTTTGCCTTTGATCTTAAAGAAAACGAAAGACTGGGAGAAATAATCGCCAGCCGATTTAAACATGGACTCCTCTATTATCAAGCAGGAAGTCACACTCTACGCTACAGACTGAACACCGCTTTTAAAGAGGAAGATCTCGATTATCTTTTCTTTCACCTAAAAGGGATTTTAAACACTGTCTACAAAAACCAAGAGATTGAAGCTCCTGAGACGATTAAAACGAAGCATTCTCTTGAAAACAATGACTACTACAAATATCATTTGGAACTCGTTCAAAACTTTGCCAAGTTGAAGAATGACTTTAAAACTGAAAACTTAGATGAATTATTTTCACCCTATGACCTTGAGGTTAAAGAAATCACCAAAGAGAACTTTAAAAACTTCAAACAAGGGATTGAAAAGCTTCAAATCGAAGTTTATGAACCTGCAAGACAAACATCGATTAAAAAATTTGAGGCTTTACTTGATTCATCAAATTCGATTGCCTTAGGACTCTTTCAAAAGTCTACAGATCGTTTTGATCTCGCAGGGATTAGTTTTGCTGGGCCTCTCCAATTGTTTCAAACAGAACCTGGAGTAAGAAGAGACTCAGATATTGACGATGAAAAATCTCTTTATATGCTAGATACGACCATATCCCCTCAGTTTCAAGGAAAAGGTCTTGGAGAAAAACTTAAAACCTCTGTTCTTTTTATGGCCCAACACAAAGGATTACATTCTTTAAGCGGTCGAAATAGAGATCAATTTGCTTCACAGATGCTTAGAATTAATCTTTCTCTCGGAGCAAAGATCACGGAGTATGGAAAAGAAGACTATCTCGACAATGAAAAGCATAGAGATGTTCTTTACTATAAAATCAAAACTCGCTGGGACGACGAAAAGAGATTTTTATCGGGAGGTCTTTCAAGCCCTCTTTCAATTGGTCAACTCGATTCTGAGCACATTGAAGATTACTATCCAACTCTCGTCAATAAAGTTTGCCTCTCAAACTTTGTTTCCCTTAATTACCTAAAAAACCTCGAACTTATCGCAAATAAATTACCATCGGGACTCAAACATCTCTACACAGCATCGGGGCAAAGTGAATGTGTGGACAAAGTCATAAAGTCCTTATGGTACGAGAAAAACACATCACAGAAACTTCTTTCAGTAAAAGGACAATTTTTCGGTCATGGAAGTTTCGCCTCAAGATCACTCTCAGGGCAAGATACTCCCTATTTTGAAACAACATTTCTTTCATCACCATTTGACTTATCTTCAAAAGAATTTCTTGATGAGCTTGAACAGAAATTGAAAAAACAGGCCTATCTCGGTCTTTTCCTTGAACCATTAGAGCAACTCTCTATGAGAAGGATTCCTTTTGAGACTTTAAAAGAGATTAAAAGAATTTGTGAGACTCATAAATGTCCGCTTGTTTACAATGAAACCGCAAGCTCCCTTTATCGGTATCGTAAAGAAAAATTCAGTGCTTCTAGTTTCTCTGAACTTAAACCCAGTGCCACTTTTTTTTCACAGGGTGGCCAATCTGCGATTGTCGCGATGGATGAAACATTTTTTATAGCAAAGCCTCTTATGATGATTTCCACTTGGGATGGTGACGAGGCTTCTCTGGGCGCTTATTGTAAGGCGCTGAATGAAATCGATAAAGATTTCTCCGACTATCAACAAACCGTACAAAACTTTGATAAAAGTTTAAAAGTCGTTCTTTCCGATTATAATCATTCCCACATCGATATCGAAAATGGCGTGGGACAATTTCGTGGTTTTCTGCCCCCACAGATGCAGAAGCTTTTTCAATATAATAATGGGGCCTATCTTATCTG
>JBMYPC010000178.1:0-5467 GCA_049599895.1 Bacteriovoracaceae bacterium
GGTTGGGATGAGAGAAGAATTGGATTTTATGAATGTGGACGGAAGAACTTAAATGATGAGTTGATTGCAAAAATTATCACTTCACTTGGTTACTCAATGGATGATTTTAATAATCAGCTTGAAGAGGATGAAATGCCATTTGAGATTATTAAAGATTGTCACAAGATGATGCAAGAGTTGGAGCCACAAACTTTAAAGGCCGTTCGCTCATTTTTACAAGGTTTTACAAATAAATAAAAAGGAGAAGTCATGACTACTAAATCAAAAAAGACAAATTTTAAACAACCCCAAAGCAATGAGTCTCAATCAGTGAGACTTTATTGCGCCGTTGCTCAATCACTTCAAAATGAAGTTTCAATACTGAACAAAAACAAAAAAGGATCAAGGAAAATTAATATTTCTGATCTTGTTGAGTTATTACTTAGAAAGTTTAGCGATGAGGATAAATTAACTCTTCTCTCTCAAACAGTAACAAGCTTAGATCGCCAAAAGGTTGCATATGCCAAGTATCAAAAGACGCATAAAAATACTTCTAAAGATGATTTTCTAGATCTCATTCAGTACGGAGAAATTCAAATTAATGACTACCTCCCTGATGAAATGAAAAAGCAAAGAACCAGTAAGAATATCAACTCTTTAATCTCAGCTTGACATACTAACCCGTTTAGGTTAGTATTCAGGAGGTACAAATGATTGAAAAATCAATTGAATACTATGTAGCAGAAAATGGTGAAAGACCGTTTATCAATTGGATTAGTAAATTACCTATTTCAGATCAAGTACGTATTGAAAAGTATATCTGGCGTGTGGCATCTGGAGGAAGTAGAGCTAATATCAAACCGTTAAAAGATGGTCTTTTTGAAATAAAAATAAACTACGGCCCAGGCCATCGCGTTTACTTTGCAGAGGATGGAGAAAAAGTCATTCTTCTTTTAGTTGGAGGTGACAAAAGTTCTCAAAAATCTGACATAAAGAAGGCTAAAACTTACTGGAGGGAATATGCCCAGAAGAAGTGAATCTTATAACCAATTTGTAGCTGAAAAAATGCAAGATCCAGAATATGCCAAGGAGACTCTTTTAGTTTCCATTGAGGAATTTGGAGAAAGTATTGAAGAGGCCCTTAAATATACTATTCAGTTAATGGGTGCAAAGGAGTTTTCTGAAAAAGCTCTTGTCCCCTATCAAAATGTATCAGACTTCATTAGAGGAAAAAGAAAACCTAAGATTGAGACTTTGAATAAATATCTTTCTGTTTTTAATCTCAAGGCCAAAATTGTTGTCGTCGATGCTGCTTAATTTATGGAAACAAATCCCATCTCTGGTAAAAATTTTCTCCAACCTCTGGATAAAGTTAAAGTTCTAGCCCCTCCTTTATTAATCCAACTTTTGATGTCTTGACTAATCTCTACGATATTTGCCTCGCAAATATCACCTCCATTACCCGCACCATAATCTCCAGCAAATGAGGCGCTTGTCGTAAGTGTACTTAACGCCAACACTAAACTAATTTTTTTAAAAATCATAATAATTCTCCATTCTAGTTAGAATCCTGCGCAGCACTTTGACCTTGTAGTTTGACCTGTGGCTCATTAGTAAGCTGGAAAAATTGGATATTTGTTTGATATACATAGTCTCCATCACCGGAAACTGCTTTACTTAATTTTGCTCTAAACTTTCTAATCATATCTTTTGCTAAAGAGATTTTGTCTTCTGCAATGGCCATTGAAAAAGACTGAAATTCTCTTTGATTGGTATCTTGTTCATCAATTGCGTCTTTAGCGAGTTCAAGGACTTGCTTATGATACTCTCGTGCACCTTCATTTTTAATATCATCTGTGGTTGAGAGGCGATTGCATGTTGTTTTTATTTTTCTTTTGATGAGTTCTTGAAGAACTTTCCAATCTCATAGAGTGTTTTATCATCCACAAACTCAAGCGCATCCCAATTTAAGCATGAAAGAAGGTCTCCAACTGCTGAAACAAAGTTTAAATCTTGTGCTCTTATCATGTTGTAGATGATGAACTCCGTTAAATCATATTCTTTATTTTCGTCAACTTCTTCTCTCATTAACTCTAAGTGATAATAAAGGTGATTTGGAAGCCTTCTACCTTTTTCTAATCTTTGACTGATATCTTTTTGTATTTTCTTTCCTGTGATTTTCATGGCTTCCCCCTTAGAAGTTTAACTTCTTACCAGTTATTCCTCTGGAGATTTTTTCCATACTTCCAAGACCAGAAGCTGCCTTTTCTAAGGCCATCTTTTGAACTTTGTCATGGGCCTTATTTAGAGCAAAGCTTCCTCCTGCTAGAGTCGCAAAAATGTAAGCTCCCATAATTGCCGAGTCGATAATCGTTTTCATAATACACCCCTAGTTGAATTTTTGAGTTATTTTCGGCGCCACCTAAAAAACACACTCAAAATTAAAATCAGTGGAGTTTAAAACATGAGTATTTAGCTTCCAGTTCCAGTAAAATCATCTTCTATGCGGTCTTCATTGAATAACCTTTCAATGATTTTAGCATCTTGAACCTTTTCCTTAATGATCTCAGTTCCAATCTCTCCACCTAGGGTGCTCCACTATTCCAAGTCTTTTAGTTTTCATAAGGGTAATTAGAGTTTTCATTATTCTTTGCTAAAAAATGGTCAAAATGGCGAGCTAAGTATTCTAAAAGGTGAGGTTAAATTTCTTTTTTCTTTTTTTCGAATTCAAATTGATTGAACTCTCTTAAAGAGATCGTAAGAGGAATGACATGAAATGAGATTCGACTATTGAATAAATCATCACTTTTACTAAGCGGCAACTTCAAAGTGTTCTGTCTTGGAGAAAAAGCAATTTCTAAGCGATCTTGAACCCAAGGATACTTTTTATCTACATAGCGTTTAATCGCAATAAGTTGTGAGATGGCCTTAGACTTATTCCCTCTATAGTTTTTCTCAAAGAAGCCTGCCGTCCAAGAAATTTGATACTTTACTTCTTTTGTTAGAGAAAGCATCTCCATAACTTTATCAATATAAACCTTTCCTCTATCACTTAACCGATTGCTTCCAGATTTGAAAAAGTAATGTCGACCAAGATCAAGTTTCAGACTATGATCACTTGTTGAGACATTGGAATACTTTGGCTCGTTAAGATAATGAAGCATTTCTGCTTGAATCTTATTAATCGCCTCATCATCTTTGAACTGAGATGCAAGGGATCTTGTAACAGACTTATAACTTGTAAAATTGACTTCGACGAGAAAATGCTTTTGGTATTTATTAAGAACACCTTTTTTATATCCAACCCCTACAGCTTTCACTCTCTTTTTTCCCCAGCCAAGGTCATCAATAAAATAATCCTGTACCGCAAGTGATCGCATCAAAGATAGCGTATCAGCAAGAACAGTTTGACCTCTCTCATTTTTTACTTTCGTATATCGAGAATAACCATAAACATTAAGAGACTCTACAGGTAATTTTTCAAGCAATTCAGAAATTTCAGTAAAAGATCTCTTGGCCCTGCTTGAAAGAGTTGGAGAACTGACACCATAAACATACTTTCCAGGAACTTTAAAATAAAGAGTATGATCATCACTTGTCACAAAAACGCTTGGCACACCATACTTTTGGTTAAGATAATCAATAAGCCGACTTAACTCAGCCGATGTTTTATCTGTATGTGATTTTAATGTCAGTGTACATTTTCCATAGTTTTTATTTTTTTCTAACCATAATTTTTGCGTCAAAATTCTATTTTTTTCTTGAAGAATTTGTTTGCTTGAATAAGTCAGCATATTTGATTGGTATAAAGGATGAGACTCGATAAACTTGGCATCATTCTTCTTAAGATCTGTGATTTTTGATTTGTGATGAAACACTTCATCTTCGAGTTCTTTGATTTTTTCCTCTTTAAGATCAACATTGGCCTCAAGAGAACGGTTTTTTGATTCAAGTTCTCTGAGAGTTATAAGGTGCTTCTCTTTTAAATCGAGATACTCTTCTCTCGTATTTGAATCATTACAGTGAGAAATCTCTGGATGAACTTTTGCCTTTATAGGTTCTTTCTTTTTTTCAACCTTTGCCGTTACATCAATCTCAGCCATTTGAAGCTTGGTTTGCTGTTTTTGAGCTTCGGCCTTAACTTTGGCAACTGGAGCAACAGGCTTTTGTATCTCTTTTTTAGTTTCACTATGAGAAGAAGGAATAATCACTTTATCCCCAACTCTTAATTCATCTGGGTTAAGTGTTGGATTGGCGGCAATGATCTCTTTCCACTTTCGATGAGTTCCAAAGTACTCAAAGGAGATGTCCATAAAGGTTTCTCCTGCTTCAATCACGTGTACAGTTTTGTCATTGGCCTGAACAATTCCAGAACCTAGTAGCAAAAAGAAAAGTGTTACAAAATATACTTTCATACCCACCTTTACGGCACATCTGACATTTTATTTATTTTTTTTTTAATTAAGTAAATTTTTCTTAAAAGTGTACCGAGAGCCCGAGGGAATATATCAGGTTATTGTGAGTAAGTGTTCCCGTGTTAAAGTTTGAAATTGTTCTCTCTTCAAGCTGATACTCGATAGATGGGACCAAGGAGAACTTTTCCCATAAGCTATTACGGTTATAATAACTGAAGTAATCACTCCAGTTAAGAATATCAGAGACAACATTAAGATCAATCAAAAAATTCAACTTTGCTTTAATCATATAATCATTAGCATGATTAAATGATTTTGTATAACTGAGTTCCGTCGTCCAATTATAATTAAAAGTTGGAAGGTATTTAAACTGAGAAAACAAACCAAACTGGAGACCACCTAAATCTTCCGGTAAAAAGACAGTAGTATCTTCACTATCATAAGAACTTGTTTTTGATATATAGCGAGCAAAGGCATAATGATTACTTGAAAAATAGTTTTTTGGAAAAAAATTGAGGTTCATCATAGAACCGATGCCAAAGGATTTTCGTGAACCACTAACCTCGGTGGCGCTTGTAGAAGATAGCATTGTATTGGTGATATCTTGTTCATAATTAAAGTAGACACCAAAGGTATCACCAAAGAAATACATTCCATCAATTCGATAAAATTGAATGCTATCAATACTATATTCAATTCCAAACACACTCGATTCCCTACTTGAATTATAATAACCCTGAGAAATGTTGAGATAATTGTGTTTGTTATAAAAGTTTTTAAATTCAAACTCTTTATTGATAATTTCTTTCGTACTCTCGACCTCTGCTTGAATTTTTACAGAATTCAGTTTCTTAGTTGTCGACTTTATTAAAGACTGCGACTTATTGAGAGGCTTTCCTTCGATCATAACGTTCTTGGAATAAAAGGTACTCACTTTAAAGAAGGTATAAGGCCAAAGAGAATCTTGATAATATTTCGGTAAAACAAATTCAACTCTTGGAAGTTTCTTTCTCTTTAACTTTGAAACAAAATAATCTCGACTACAAAATATAGCATCTTTTAATATAATACTG
>JBMYPC010000179.1:0-5455 GCA_049599895.1 Bacteriovoracaceae bacterium
TAATGGTGATAGAGTTAATTTATGAATTATAAAGATTTTAATGCTTTTCATGCCCATTTATACTATGAATTTGATCAAATTGATGTTGCCCAAAAACTGGCACAAGAAGTTTTAGAGAAATTCAATATCTGGAAAATTATCCAAAGGTGATAGACTGGCTTGGTAAAAGCTATGAGCTTAATTTAGATATTTTCAAAAAGAGCTAAACTATTTGCTTCTTTTACAAGATTCCTGATAAAACTAAGAAATACTCGTATATCTAGGAGATTTTTATGCCTTCTTTTGATCTTGTTTCCTCGCTTGATATTGGTGAAATGAAGAACGCTGTTCAGATGACACAAAAACAAATTAACGGTCGTTATGATTTTAAAGGTTCAAGCTGTGGTGTGGACTTTAATGGGGCCGATCAAATTGAAATTAAAGGTGATAGTGAATATCAAGTTCAGGCTGCAAGAGGGATATTATTTGATTGCATGGGAAAAAGAGGACTTGGTTTAAAGTGTGTAGACGCAAAAGATGTGGAGTCTTCTGGGAACTTAAAATATAAGCAAATTCTTGTTCTTAACTCTGGCATTGATAAGATCAAGGGAAAGGCCATCAATAAACTGATTAAAAACTCTGGTTTTAAAGTCACTTCTCAATATCTTGATGAGAAGATTCGAGTCACAGGGAAGAAGATTGATGATCTTCAGTCTGTATTTCAAATGCTGAAAACTCATAAAGAGGTAGAAATTGAACTTCGTATGGAGAATATGAAGTAAACACCCTCCTCGAGGTCAATAAATTCAAGCCCTTAGTTTGATAGTTTCAGTCAATCAACCTATAGACATTATAGAATAGATCTCTCTCTTTTTTTTACCGATACTGGGTAAAGAAAGGAGATCGAAACAATGAGTGATGTTAAGCAGATAGCGATTATAGGTGGTGGGGCAGCAGGCGTGATGGCCGCTTTAAGAGGCGTTCTCAATAATGACAAAGTGACCATGTTTATGGGAGCGGCTAAAGAAAAGAAAAAGTCGAGGGCCTTGTGGGTTGCTCGAGTTGATAATATTCCTGGTTACGATCATTTTAAAAAGGGAATCGTCAATCCTAATCAATCAACGATCCAGTCAATTGAGTCAGGACCTTTTGCTGAGAATTTTTCAAAGAAAGCAAAGTCCATTGTTGAAATCAATAAAGACGGTGAAGTCTTTAAACTTAAAGACAATGATGGAGAACTTTACGAATTTGATTATGTAGTCCTTGCGACAGGGGTCATGGATGTGCAGCCTCATATTCAAGACTCCATCGAGCCGATTCTTCCTTATGCAAATGTTCAATTAGTCGATTATTGTATTCGTTGTGACGGACATCATGTTCATGGGAAAAACACAGCAGTTATCGGTCACACTTCAGGGGCTGCATGGGTCGCTGTGATGTTGCATGAACGTTATAATGTCCCTCAAATGACAATTATCACAAATGGGGAAGAACCCCAATTTGATGAAGAGACACGTAGGCTCATTGAACTTTATGGATTTGAGGTTGAAACAAGTCCTATCCTTCATATTAGTGGGAATGCTCGTGAGAAAATTTTAAATTCATTCACTCTCGAAGATGGCACAATTGTCGAGTCTGAAGCAGCCTTTGTTTCATTAGGGATGCTTGTTTATAACGAGCTTGCCAAAAAGCTTGGGGCCGAAGTTGATGAAAGAGGCTTTGTGATTACTGGGCCAAAGGGTGAAACAAATATTCAGAATCTTTATGCTGTAGGAGATGTTCAAGCGGGAAAGAAAAAGCAAATTTACACAGGGTGGGACAGTGCTGTTGATGCCCTAGATGATATTAACGGAAAAATAAGAAGAGAAAAGCGCCAAGCGCTACTTAACAAATAAGGAGTTTTTTATGTTTAAAAGTATCGAAGGACAAAGAGTACCAGAAGTGGTTTTTCAAACTCAGCAAGAAGGAAAGTGGGTCAGTGTTTCAACGAAAGATCTTTTTGCTGGAAAGAAAGTGATTGTCTTTTCACTTCCAGGAGCGTTTACACCAACTTGCTCGTCAACTCATTTACCACGCTATAATGACCTTGCGGCGGTTTTTTCTGAAAATGGTGTTGATAGCATTCTCTGTGTCTCTGTCAATGATACATTTGTCATGAATGCTTGGGGCGACTCTCAAGAAGCCGAAAACATCACTATGGTTCCAGATGGAACAGGTGAATTTACTGAGAAAATGGGATTTCTCGTTGATAAATCAGATATAGGTTTTGGAAAGAGAAGTTGGAGGTATTCAATGCTTGTTAATGACGGTGTCGTTGAGAAGATGTTTATTGAGCCAGACAAGCCGGGTGATCCGTTTGAAGTTTCTGATGCTGATACTATGCTTCAATATATAAACTCAGAAGCAAAGCCTCAGGCAGGTGTTACTATTTTTACAAAGGTTGGATGCCCTCACTGTGCTCGTGCGAAAGAGTTGCTAAAGTCTAAGGGATATCAATATACTGAGATTAAAGGACAGCGAACAAACACTCTTCAATCACTAGGTGGAGCAGGAACTTATCCTCTTATCTTTCTTGGTGGTGAACTGGTTGGTGGTGCTGATGACCTTGATAGAAAGCTAGGATAGAGAAAACTCTGACAAGGAAGTTTAATGGAAAAACCCTATTCACCGTCCTGTGAGAGAAACCGAGAACCGATTCTCGAGTTATTAAAAGAATATGACGTTAGTAAAGGTCGTCTTCTTGAGATCGGTTCTGGTACTGGACAGCATGCTGTTTACTTCGCAGGAGAGTTTCCTTCATTGGAATGGGTGTGCAGTGATGTGAAAGAGAATCATCGTGGAATCAAGGCCTGGTTAGAAGAGGAAAAGCTTTCTAACATTAAAGGCCCTGAACTTTTAAGGGTTGCTCATGACGACTTTCCAGATAAGAAACCTTTTCAATACGTTTTTACGGCAAACACTTTACATATCATGTCTTGGAAAGAAGACAAGGCCCTCTTTAAATTATTAGGCAAACGCTTAAGAGAGGGCTCTCTTGTTTTTATCTATGGACCTTTTAATTATAAGGGTCAATATACTAGTGAGAGTAATGAGAGTTTTGACGGCTGGTTAAAAGAGAGAAATCCTCAATCAGGAATTCGCAATTTTGAAGATATTCTAGCGGGAATGAAAAAGCACGGCTTTAAACTCTTAAAAGATCATGAAATGCCAGCGAACAATAGAACACTTGTTTTTGAAAGGCTTGCTTTTTAGAGTCAGTGACTTTTTCGATAATAGCCAATGATCAAAAGAGAAACGATCATTCCTCCAACAATATTGCCGACTGTGACCGGCACAATATTTTGCATGAAAAACCGAATTGATTCAGACAGTGAAACCTGGCTAAAACTCAGTCCAAGAGGAATAAAGAACATATTGGCAATACTGTGTTCAAAACCAAGATAAACAAAGAGTGTGATCGGAATTATAATTCCAGTCACTTTTTTCGGAATTGAGTTTGCTGTGACTCCAAACCAAATCGCAATACAGACAAGAATATTACAATAGATGGCTTTGATAAAAGCAGTATTGAGGTTATAGCTAGACTTTTTCAAGGCAATATTTTTTAAATGCTCAGTGAGGGGATCAAATTTAAAGATAAGCAGCGTGACTAAAGAGACGATTATTAATGAACCTACAAGATTTCCTAAATAAACAAAGACCCAATTTTTTAAAAGCGCTGTGAAAGAAATTGATTTTTTGAAAAGCTCAACAAGCATAAGGTTGTTTCCCGTAAAAAGTTGGGCCTTTTTAAAAACCACAAGATTGAGACCAATGGTAAAACTGAGAGCCGCGAGCAAGCGAATAAGATTTTCCTGACCGGAGAAGTTCGAAATAATCCCGTAAAACGTCCCTCCAATAGCAATATAGATTCCTGCCCAAACACCCAGAAAAAAACTCCTCTTAGGAGAGTCCGAAACTTTGTTATTAAGGGCTTTAAGTAATTGTTTATAAGGTTTGTCCATCAAAGTATTATCTTGTGCGCAAGGTTATTCTTATCAAGGAAAGTTTTTTTTGTTATAAGTTAACTTATGCATTTAGAAATTTCCAATAAACATAATGATCTTGCCAGTCATCCTTTGTACCAAAGTCTTGTGTCTCTCGATAATATTCGAATATTCATGAAGTATCATGTTTTTGCTGTATGGGATTTTATGTCTCTTTTGAAGTCTCTTCAAAAAGAAATTACTTGTGTGGATGTTCCCTGGACGGCTTCAAGCTATAGTGCGCAGACTGTTCGTTTAATTAATGAGATTGTCTTAGGTGAGGAGTCAGACGTTGACCAAGATGGAAAACCAATGAGTCATTTTGATCTTTATCTCAATTCGATGAAAGAGATTGGAGCAGATACAAGTCTGATTGTTGAGTTTCTTAATGACTTTAACTTGGAAAAACTTCCAACTGAGCTTAAAAATATTTTGAATTTTCACCTTAGTTTGGCCAGAAATGGTGATGTTCATGAAGTCGCATCTTCATTTTTTTATGGAAGAGAGAAGTTAATTCCAGAGATATTTCACTCGATTGTGAATGTGATTAAGCTTTCTGAAATCGACTGTCCAAGTCTTATCTATTATCTTGAACGTCATATTGAAGTTGATGGTGAAGAGCATGGCCCGATGGCCTTGAAATGCCTAAATGAGTTAATAGATTCTGACAGAAAACAACAAGAAGTTGTTGATATTGCTGTCCAATCGCTGGATATGAGGTGGAGACTCTGGGACTTTATCTATTCAGAGATGGACAAGTCCTAGCTCTTGGAAAGAATAGGTTTGAAAGATAAGCCGCTTTAAGTAAAAATAGATCCATGGAAACAATTCGTCAGTTCAAAAGAATGAGTTTATGGGACTTTATTGACCTTATGGAAGAGAACTGTCTTAATTCAGGAAAGGCCACGACTTACTTCATGTATCTTGATGAAATTAAAATGCGTCGGATTGAGTCAATTTCAGAAGGTGGTAATGTGAAGCTAAAAAAATTGGCGAACCAATTACTTCAGACCTTCAAGGAAGAAAAGAATAAAGATTCCGAATTTTGTACTGATCAAGAGTTTAATGATTTCGTCTATACGGTGCAGAATGAAATTTAGGAATGATTTATGAAAGTCGTTCTTGTTGGTGCCGGACCTTCTAATCTTTTTCTTGCTTTAAAATGTCTTGAGGATGGTCATGAAGTAGAGCTTTACGAAAAAACCAGTGGCGCTGGTAAAAAGTTTCTTGTTGCTGGAAAAAGTGGTCTCAATTTAACTCATGGGGAAGATCTAGAAACATTTTCAAAGAAATATTTTGAACAAGAAGAGTTCTTTCTTAGTCTTTTAAAAGATTTTTCCAATAGTGATTTAAGAGAATGGTTAGATTCCTTGGGAGTGAGTACATTTGTAGGCTCAAGTGGGAGAGTCTTTCCTGATTCCTTTAAAGCTGCAGAGATATTAAAAAACTGG
>JBMYPC010000180.1:0-5432 GCA_049599895.1 Bacteriovoracaceae bacterium
TAATTCTTGCCACAACCAAGAGTGTGAATGAACCACTAAAGAACCAAAGAAGATAAGAAAGCGCCAAAAAGCCCACTGAGATTAAAAGTACTGGCCTTCTTCCAATTCGATCAGAGAGACTTCCCCAAAAAGGAGCCGAAAGAAACTGAAGTAAACTATACAGTGCCCCTAAAGCTCCTCCAAAAAGAACAATTGAAGCTTGGTTAAGCCCAGCTCCAGCATCTCTTCCCACAATCATCGAAATACTTTCAAAAATAAACTTAAGAATTGGATTTTGAGGGTCAACTTCAAGATAGTATTTTGCAAGCTCTGGAAAGAGTGGAAAGATAATCGAAAAACCGACAAGATCAAGAAAGAGGGTTAAGAAAACAAGCTTTACCGCTTTTTTCGCCTTAGGAGAAAGCGCAGGTTTTTCTAATTTCACTTCAGGCATGGTTTTATAATCCTCTTTTGTTAGCTCATAATTTAAATTCTGTCGCTGTTCGTAGTCACCAGAAACTCTTGCATCAACAAGTTCTGCAAAATCTGCACACCACTTATCATCACCATTAAGGCAAGGAATAAACTGAACTTCACAGTGATGCTCTTCCAGTTCTTCACTAAGCTCGGTGCCAATTTCATCAATGGTCTCAAGACAGTCGGCAACAAAACTAGGGCAATAATAGGCAATCCGTTTCGCGCCATTTTCAGCAAGCTCAGTGGAATACTGTTCGGTATAAGGAGTGAGCCATTCCTCACTTCCAAAGCGACTTTGGAAGGTCATATGAATATTGGCTTCAGGAATCTCTGAAACTTGTTTTTTAATAAGATAAAAGGTTTCAAAACAATGCCGAAAATAGGGATCTTTTTTCTGAGTCACTCTTCTTTTGGGAATTCCATGAAAAGAAATCACAAGTTCATCAGTAGGCTCATCTTTATCTTTAAAGGACTTTAAGTACTGATTGATTTGATCTGCACTATTATCAATAAAGGCCTTAGACTTATGAAAACTTGTCACAACTTCTAAATCAGGGATAATCGTTTGCACTTCAAGGTTTTTAAAAAGTCCATCAATCCCTGAAGCGATAGTTGATTCAGAGTATTGGGGAAACATAGGAACAACGAGAAGCTTTGTTGCCGGATTATTGTCTGCTTCAATATCTTGAAGCCAGCTTTCATAAACCTCTCCAACTCTTGGGTTAGAAAGCAAAAATGCATGATTGATCTCAAGATAGTCTTTATCTTTTAAATTCTCGGCGACTTTTAAGGAAAACTCCCTCGTAATGCGAGTTAAAGGAAATTCACTTCCTTCCCAAATTCGAGAATACAAAAAAGCTGATTTTTTTGGCCTAAAAGGCAGGACAAAGCAGTTGAGAATAATCTTCCAGAAAAAGGGATTCAGATCAACGACTCTTGGGTCAGCTAAAAACTCTCTGAGATAATTTCGCACATCTTTTACTGCCGGAGACTTGGGACTACCCAGCTGGACAAAGACAACCTTTGTTTTTTCCATGAAAACCTTTTAATAATCAAGTGTTACTTGTTTATAAAGCTTTTACACTCCCTAGGCAATGCATTAGCAATAAGATAAAAGTGTGACATTAATTTAAACCCTTAATTTTACAAGAGATTAACCAATGGCACAAAAAAGAAAGAAAAAAGCAAGAACGGATGAACTGAAAACCTTCAAGCTTGGGGAAAAGACGGATTATCCCACAGACTATGATCCAAAGATTTTAGAATGTTTTGATAACAAAAACCCAAAGTCTGATGCCTGGGTCAGTTTCATTTGTACAGAATTTACTTCCCTTTGCCCTAAAACTGGTCAGCCTGACTTTGCAAAGATTTTTATAAACTATATTGCTGACAAAAAAATGGTAGAGTCAAAATCCCTTAAGCTGTATCTCTTTTCCTTTCGAAACCATGGCGACTTTCACGAAGATTGCATTCAAAAGATTTGTGATGATTTAGTAAAACTCATGAAACCAAGATATCTTGAAGTTGTGGGAGAATTTACACCTCGGGGAGGAATTGCGATTTTCCCTTACTCAAGTTTTTCAGCGAGTTCAGCAAAATATAAAAAGATTAAAGAACATAGACACAGAGAATATTCCCCTGGGAAATATTCAACAGACCTTTCTAAAGTTTATTAGGAACTTTTGTGTCCATCATAAAGCCCATTAAGAAAAATCTTCGAACATTTATTCTTGGCATCGGAACAGGCTGCTTGTTCTTTGCCTACGTCCACAACATTATTTATGGACTCAACCCACTTCTCTCAATGGGAGCAGTGGCCATTACCATGGCCTTATTTTGGATTTTTGAAGTCATGCCCCTTGGGATAACAGCTCTGCTTCCCCTCGTCTGTTATCCATTTCTTGGAATACTTTCAACTAAAAAAATTGCCCCCATTTATATGAGTTCTACCTTAATGCTTTTTATTGGAGGCTTTTTTGTCGCGATAGCAATGCAAAAATGGAATCTCCACAAAAGAATTGCCCTGAGGATCATTAAACTTTTTGGCTCCTCCCCAACAAGGGTGCTTTTAGGCTTTATGAGTGCCACCTGGTTTCTTTCCATGTGGATTTCAAATACGGCAACCACAGTGATGATGGTTTCCATCGGTTTAGCGATTATTTCGAGTGTTGAAACACTTGAAAAGGATCAAAACCAAGTCAAACTTTTCTCAAGTGCTCTTATGCTGGCCATTGCCTACTCAGCAACAGTTGGGGGAATGGCCACTTTAGTTGGAACTCCGCCAAACCTTGCTTTCAGCAGGATCTACGCCATGAGTTTCCCAGATGTAGCCGAGATGTCTTTTGGGCAATGGATGCTCTATGGTCTTCCTGCAAGCTTTTTTATCTTCTTTGTGGTTTTTGGAGCGCTCTACACAAGATTTTTAAGAAAAACCAAACTTGAAAGCCTTGATGCCAATTATATTGATCAAGAACTTAAAAACTTAGGACCTGTAAGATCTGAAGAAAAAGCAATCTTTGTGGTATTTTTTCTTATGGCCTTTCTCTGGATTTTTAGAAAGCCTTTAGAACTAGGTTTTCTCACGGTGCCTAGTTGGAGTCAGTTTCTCGAAACGGGAAATCTTTTTGACGACGGAACAATTGCGATTCTATGTACCCTGATACTTTACCTGATCCCTAGTGAGAATAAACCTGGCAAACGGATACTTGAGGCGGAAGAAATTTCAAAAATCCCTTGGCAGACACTCTTACTTTTTGGAGGAGGGTTTGCTCTTGCGAAAGGAATGGCCGCAAGTGGTCTTTCTGTTTATCTTGGCAATCAGTTTAAATTTGTCGCTGAACTTCCTCTACTCTATACAATGCTCTCACTTTCTATGGGCATGAGTTTTCTAACCGAATTGACCTCTAATATGGCATCAACTGAAATGATCCTTCCAATACTGGTCGCCATTGCAAAAGCAAAAGAGATTGATCCCCTTTATCTTATGATTCCTACAACATTAGCTGCAAGTTGTGCTTTTATGTTGCCAGCAGCAACAGCACCGAATGCGATTATTTTTTCAAGTGGAAAGATCGATATTAAAACCATGCTTAAGACAGGCTTTGTAATTAATATTATTAGTTTTTCGATTATCTCTGTTTGGATTTATTTTGTCATTTAAAGATCAAGTATTTTATAGTAAGAGCAGTAAATCTTTTAGCTCTTTGATCTGATCTCGCCATTTTGCTGCATCCTCAAAACGAAGTTCTTTTGAAGCAATTTTCATCTCTTGTTGATACTCTTTAATAAGCTCTAAGATTTTTGCTTCATTAAGATCACCTGAAGCAATCTTAGTTTCTTTTTTAATGCGATTTTTGGCCTTACCACGAAGAGTTTCAATAACCCCTCCACTCACCGACTTCATAATAGTTGTTGGAGTAATCGAATGATCCTCATTATATTGGATTTGAATTTCTCTTCTTCTTTTAGTTTCTGAAATTGCCTTATTCATACTTCGAGTTTCTTTATAGGCGTAAAGGATCACTCGTCCTTCAGAGTTTCTCGCGGCCCGACCGATGGTCTGGATAAGAGATCTTTCAGATCTTAAGAAACCTTCTTTATCAGCATCTAGTATCCCCACAAGGGCGACCTCTGGAAGATCAAGTCCTTCTCTCAAAAGGTTAATCCCGACAAGAATATCAAACTCTCCAAGCCTTAAATCACGAAGGATCTCCATTCTTTCAAGTGTATCAATATCAGAATGAAGGTACTTTACCTTGAGACCAACTCCAGAAAAATATTTAGTGAGGTCTTCAGCAAGACGTTTTGTGAGAGTCGTGACAAGAACTCGAAAACCTTCTTTGATAGTTTTTTTGCATTCAACCAACATGTCATCAACTTGATTAGTCGCATCTCGTACTTCAACAAGAGGATCCAAAAGACCTGTCGGGCGAATGATTTGCTCCACAAACTCACCTCTCGTCTGCCTTAGCTCATAATCTCCCGGAGTAGCTGAAACATAGAGAACCTTATCAAGTTTTGTTTCAAACTCTTCAAACTGTAATGGTCGATTATCAAGTGCTGAAGGTAATCGGAAACCAAAGTTCACCAAGTTTTCTTTTCTCGCTCTGTCACCTTTGTACATACCACCGACTTGAGATGTTGTGATGTGTGATTCATCGATGATCATTAAAAAATCATCTCCGAAAAAATCAATCAGACATGGTGGAGGATGTCCTGGAGGAAGGCCAGTAAGATGCCTTGAGTAGTTTTCGATTCCCGTACAATAACCAAGCTCTTCGAGCATTTCAAGATCGAGTAATGTTCGCTGCTCAAGTCTTTGTCTTTCAACGAGCTTTTCTTGCTCACCAAGCTCTGTAAGGCGCTCCCTTAACTCTATTTTAATGGTGCCTATCGCAGTTTTCAAACGACTCTCACCTACAACATAATGAGACTTTGGGAAAATCGTCGTTTTACTTAAAGTCGTGATTGTTGTTCCTCTTAGAGGATCAACAATCGAGATCGAATCAATCTCATTATCAAAAAACTCGATACGAATAACGTTGCTATCTTCATAGGAGGGAAAAACTTCTACAAGATCACCCCTCACCCTGAAATGACCTCTTGAAAAGTCTACATCATTTCTTTCATATTGAATTGAAATTAATGAGCGCAGAAAATCATTTCGATCAACGATATCACCAACAAAGACAGTAAGTTTTTGCTCTTGATACTCATCCGGTGATCCAATCCCGTAGATACAGGAAACACTTGAAACAACAATGACGTCATCTCTTTCAATTAATGACCTTGTGCTTGAATGGCGAAGCTTATCAATTTCATCATTTACCGAGGCATCCTTCTCAATATAGGTGTCACTTCCAACCACATAGGCTTCTGGCTGGTAATAATCATAATAAGAAACAAAGTATTCAACTGCATTATCTGGAAAGAACTCTTTAAATTCGGCATAGAGTTGAGCAGCAAGAGTTTTATTA